>JBBILW010000001.1:0-76447 GCA_037444725.1 Candidatus Jorgensenbacteria bacterium
ACGCATTGTGGTACCAGCGCGCATTCTTAATCGCGATTTTCGGCGACAGCAAAAGAATGCTGTAGAACGCCACCGTGACGAGACCTAAAATACTCACGTTCATTATGAGACTCGTAATTTTCGGCAAGTTGTACGAAGCAATCGAAGAATGAAATTCCGCGCCTCCTAACACGTTCGGCAAAATGCCCGCGAGGAAGATGACGAGCGAGCTGACCGCCCACGAGTGGAACGTTTCAAAGATATTGGCTATCCAATAGAGCTTTGCGCGCCAAGGAAATTTTTTGTTTTTAATAAACGAAGTGACGACAAACGGAATATTTTCGACGCCCCACGCCCATCTGCGCTGCTGTTTGTATAAGTTTCCCGCGGCGCTCAAGAAATGGTCGCCTGAAATCGCCTCCATCGTAACCGGATAATGCAGGGGTACTACGCGCCAATCGCCCGCATAGCGATTGAGACACTGATAGAAGATGCGCGCATCTTCGGCAATCACGTTCGTATCCCAAAATCCCGCATCCACGAGCGCTGAAAGCGGCATGCTGTAACAGGAGAACGTCATGAGCATTTCCGGATGTCCCTGCTGGATGAGGCCCCAGAATGAGCAGGAAAAACCGAGTAACCGAGCGAAAATCGGCACGTCATACGCATTCGAAAAAACTACGACGGGCTGATAACCCGCGTGGAGTGCGTTCGGCGTCGTGAGGAATGTGTGCGTCAATATGCCAAAATAATCTTTTGTGGGATTCACATCGGCATCGAACACGGACACGAGCACTTCCTCCGCGCGCATGTCGGTGCCGTGCACGAGATCTTCGTACATGCGCCGTGTCGCCCACGCTTCGTTCGACGCCTTTCCTGCCGCTTCTCCCGGAATAGACGCAGGATGAATAGTGATGAGCGTGTGCTTGAAGCGCGCACCAAACTCTGCGATTATCTTTTTCGCCATGACCACATCCGCGTCACCCCCACGCTCCTCGAGTGCCAGTACCAGCATGATATTTTTGAGCGGGAAATTGGTATTCGTGAGGCTCAGGACGCTCTCGCGCACCACTTCATAGGGCTCCTTATATATGGTGAAAATTGCGGCATGCGTTATCTTCTCCCACGACTTCCCCGACGTATGCAGTTTCTGCAGCCAATCAACTCTCATATTTTTCTGCATGAGCAGAAACGAAGAGCGTAAGTGAAGCGTGAAGTAGACCGTGCGGAAGAGCCAGAAGAGGTCGTAGAGCACAATGAAGATCGCCACCGCAAGCGGCAATTTCCAGGAAAGCAAAACGAGGGCCGCAAGCGTGCCCCACGAAAGTATTCCCGGCAGAATCTCAAACACCCTTCTCATGCGAACATCATATACATTGTGACTGCGCTATTCAAGACAAATCCCCGCGCGTAGCGGGGATTTGTGCGTACTATTTCTTTATTGTTAGAGCACCGAAAGCGCGAGCGCACTGTCTACACTGCACGCGCCTGGCCCCATGAAGACGAGCGCGAGCGCCACAGCAAGAATAAGAAGCTCGAACTCATATCCTCCCACGAGCGATTCGCCCTTCTTCACCGTACAGAGAATCACCGCGAATTCGATAACGAGAAGTATGGCAACGATTTGCGTGAACGCTCCCGCAATCAGCATAAGCGCACCCACCACCTCGACAATCGCGACCGCAGGACCCCAAAACCAGCCCGGCGCGAATCCCATTACCTCCACATCGTCTTCCCAGCGGTTCTCATGCATAAGTTTCGGCCATCCGTGCACGAGAAGAATGAGACCGAGTACGAGACGAAGCACGAGCGGCCCCATACTGCTCCACATTAATAATGATTCGATCATGGAAATATTATACATTATTTTTTTGATTAATTGTGAGTCTGCCCCTATAATCGAGATTGATGAGGATACTCGCCATCGAGACATCATGCGATGAGACTGCGCTTGCACTTCTTGAGTGCTCGGGCGGCCTTACCGCGCCTAAGTTTAAGGTGCAAAAAAGCCTTATTTCATCGCAAATTCCGATGCATCGCCCCTTTGGCGGCGTGGTTCCCAATATCGCGAAGCGCGAACACCTTATTCATCTTCCCCTTCTCTTTGCGGAAATGCAGAAAGCAATCGGCAAGAAAACAATCGATATCGTTGCGGTTACTGTGGGGCCTGGCCTTGAGCCTGCACTCTGGACCGGCATCGGTTTTGCAAAAGAAATCCATAAACAATATTTTCCGAAGGCGCAGCTTCTTGGCGTCAATCATATGGAAGGGCACCTGTTTAGCTTCCTCCTTGCCGAAGCTAGGGCAGAAAATACCTATTCCGTAAAAAATCTCAAGAAACTCTTCCCCGCCATCGGTGTTGTGGTAAGCGGCGGACACACGATGCTCATCAAGATGGAATCGCTGGTGAAATGGAAGAAGCTCGGCGAGACGCGCGACGACGCCATTGGCGAAGCGTTCGATAAGGTGGCGCGCGTATTGAAGCTTTCCTACCCAGGAGGCCCCGAAATCGAGGCTCTTGGAAAGAAAGGCAACGCGCACGCAATCGCGTTTCCGCGCCCCATGATTGGTTCCCCCGATTATGAGTTCAGTTTTTCCGGCATCAAAACATCAGTGCTCTATTATATGCGTGATAACCCTCAAGCGAACCCCGCGGACGTTGCCGCAAGCTTTCAGCAAGCTGCGGTTGATGTCATGGTCAAGAAGACCGAAAAAGCGGTCCGCCAATTTTCGGCGCAATCAATCCTCCTCTCGGGAGGTGTTGCCGCAAATACGGCACTCCGCACCGCACTGGCAGGCAAGGCAGATGAGCTCCACGCCCGCTTTTTCGCGCCTTCCCACGCTTTTAATACCGATAATGCAGCAATGATCGGCGTTGCGGCCTATATGAGCCATTTGAGGAAAAAGAACCGCACAATGCGGGCAAATGCCAATATCTCCCTCTAAACGGCCCCTGAAGGTTATCCACAGCCGGCGCGCTTAACAGAATAATCGAATGTGTTATTATAATGTCAGTTTCATTGAAATACTCGGTCATAAGCCATACGCGAGATCAAACTCGTAACTACTTGGGCACGTGAAGCGCCCAATCCCATCTACGGACCCCTCAAGGGGTCCTATTCTTTTATATATTTTTGGCACTTTCCGCTTCTTGCGCGTGATGGGAAAATATAGTATAGTCATTGACGTAGGTCGAAAGTCCGCTCCCGAAGAGCGGATAAAATTTTATAAAAATAATCAAAAATGATGAATCTCAAAGAGCTGAGCGGCGCAGTCCAGCAAATCGCCGCGGAGAAGGGCATTCCTCCGGAAAAGGTCATGGCGGCGATAGAGGCGGCAATCGCAGCAGCCTATAAAAAGGAGTACCGCAAGCGCAGCGAGGTAGTACGCGCAAAGGTAGACGGCCGCACCGGCGAACTCAAGTTCTGGCAGGTGAAGACGGTCGTTGATCCGACGCAGGTCCGCATCGTTTCCGAAGAGGAACTTGCGGAAAAGGAGAAGGAAGCGAAAGAAACCCGCGGACGCGGACGCGAGGAAGCGCACGTGAAAGAAGAGGAGGAAGGCTTGCTCCCCCGCTACAATCCGGACCGCCATATCTTCCTTGAAGAGGCAAAGCACATCAAGAAAGATGCAGCAGTGGACGAAGAACTCGAGTTTCCGCTCGAGCCGCATTCCGATTTCGGCCGCATTGCCGCACAAACGGCGAAACAGGTCGTACTCCAGAATATCCGCGATGCGGAACGCGCGTCGGTACAGGAAGAATTTGCGGACAAGCAAGGCAGCATCGTGAGTGGCATTATCCAGCGTTTTGAACGCGGCAATGTCTATATCGATCTCGGCCGCGCCATCGGCATCATGTTCCGCAACGAGAGCATCCCGGGCGAGCACTATCGCGTGGGAGAACGTATGCGCTTCTACGTGCTTGCGGTCCAGTCGGATGTGCGCCACCCCGGCATCGTATTGTCGCGCGCGCATCCCATGTTCGTTTCAAAACTTTTTGAACTCGAGGTTCCTGAAATCGCGGACAAGACTGTTGAAATAAAACAGGTTGCGCGCGAACCGGGCAGCCGCACAAAGATTGCCGTCCATTCGAAAGAAGAGGGCGTGGATCCCGTTGGTTCCGCAGTCGGCCAGCGCGGCACCCGCGTCATGGCGGTGACTAACGAACTCGGCAACGAGAAAATCGATATCATCGAGTGGTCCGAAGATCCGGAGAAATTTATCGCGCACGCGATATCTCCCGCAAAGGCGAAGCTCGTTGAGATTCTTGAACGACGCGAGGCGCGCGTCTTGGTTCCCGAGGACCAGCTCTCGCTCGCTATCGGTAAGGGCGGACAAAACGTACGTCTCGCCGCGAAACTCACCGGATGGAAAATCGACGTCCGTTCACAATCAAATCCCGAGGCAGTTCTCGAAGGAGGTGTTGCGATAGCGGCGGAAGAAGAAACAAAAGAAACGGGTTCAACGAACTCATAATAATCACACGTAATTCACTATGATGTATCTTATTTTCGGTTCGATAGCGCTTGCCGGAATATACACCGCCTACTTGGCACTCTGGCTCAAGAAGCAGCCTGCAGGCAATGCAAAAATGCAGGAGATTTCGAAAGCAATCCAGGTGGGTTCATGGGCGTATCTTACCCGCCAATACAAGACGGTGGGCGTGGTATTCGCCGTGCTGCTCGTCGCAATTTATGTTGCGCTCGGCTGGATGATGGCGCTCGGCTTCTTCGTGGGTGCAGTCGCGTCAGCGCTCGCAGGATTCCTCGGTATGATTGTCTCTGTTCACTCGAACGCAAAAACCGCTGAAGCTGCACGCAACGGACTCGGTTCCGCGCTCTCACTCGCCTTCAAGGCGGGTTCGGTCACGGGCTTTCTTGTGGTGATGCTCGGCCTTCTCTCTGTCTCCGCATTCTATTTGGTGAGCGGCAGCGTGAGCGGTCTCATCGGCCTTGGATTCGGCGCGAGTCTCATCTCGGTCTTCGCGCGTCTTGGCGGCGGCATCTTTACGAAAGCTGCCGACGTCGGCACTGACCTCGTCGGAAAAGTTGAAGCAGGTATTCCCGAGGATGATCCGAGAAACCCGGGCGTCATCGCGGACAACGTCGGCGACAACGTCGGCGACTGCGCGGGTATGGCGGCAGACCTTTTTGAAACGTATGCAGTGACACTTACTGCGGCGATTCTCTTGGGCTCGCTCACACTCTCCGGCAACGCACTCTTCTTCCCGCTCGTTCTCGGCGCACTCGCCATCATCGCTTCGATTGTCGGCGCATTCTTTGTGCGCGTAGGAAAAGATCAGGGCATTATGCGTGCGCTCTACAAGGGTCTCATCGCATCACTCGCGGTCTCCGGCGTGCTCTTCTACTTCGCGACGAAATGTTATTTCGGAGGAAACTTTATGCCGATTTTCGTCTCGACGCTTGTCGGTCTCGCAGTCACCGCGCTCATGGTGGTCATCACTGATTACTACACGGCGAAAAAATTCCGCCCGGTTAAATCAATCGCGGAAGCTTCGAACTCAGGACACGGCACTAACATTATCATCGGTCTTTCTGTCGGTATGGAAGCGACGCTCGTTCCGATTCTTGTCATAGTCGCGGGCATGCTCGTCGCGTATGGCTTCGCCGGAATTTACGGTGTCGCGATTGCGGCGGTTTCCATGCTCTCGGTCGCGGGCATCGTTGTCGCGATTGACGCGTTCGGTCCGATTACCGACAACGCGGGCGGTATCGCCGAAATGAGCGGCGCTCCCGAATCAGTCCGCACGATTACCGACGCGCTCGACGCGGTCGGCAACACGACGAAAGCGGTCACGAAAGGTTACGCAATCGCATCGGCAGGTCTCGCGGCACTTGTGCTCTTCTCCGGATTTGCCGAAGAAGTGTTGAAGCGTTTTTCGACCACCACGTTCGATCTTCAGAATCCGATGGTCCTCGTAGGACTTCTCCTCGGCGCCGCAGTTCCCTATCTCTTTGCATCCATCGCAATGAAGTCAGTCGGCAAAGCGGCGGGAGCAATCGTTGAAGAAATCCGCCGACAGTTCCGCGAAATCAAAGGACTCATGGAAGGCACTGCGAAACCGGAATACGATAAGGCGGTCGACATCGTCACGAAGGCGGCACTTCGTGAGATGATTGTGCCCGCACTCCTCCCGGTCGTCTCGGTGCTTCTCGTAGGGTTTGGTTTCGGCAAGGAAGCACTCGGCGGTTTCCTCATGGGTACCATTATCTCGGGTCTCTTCATCGGCATCTCGATGACCTCGGGAGGCGCCGCGTGGGACAACGCGAAGAAGTACATCGAAGAGGGCCACTTTGGCGGCAAGGGTTCCGATGCGCACAAGGCGGCGGTAACGGGAGACACGGTTGGCGATCCTTATAAGGACACCGCCGGTCCCGCAGTCAACCCGCTCATCAAAGTCATCAACATCGTCGCGCTTCTCATGGTTCCGTTCCTCTAAACCGACGATTACGAAAAACGCCCTGTAACACCGGGGCGTTTTTTTGTTTGTTACCTGCGTTACAGCACGCACGAAACAAAAATGTTTAGGATGAAACATTTTCAAGAAGCCGGTAGATCAGTAAATATGCGGGTCACAAAAAACAGCCCCGCGAGGGGCTGTCATTCGTTAGTCGGATTTCACCTTCACTTTCTTTGCGCGCTGACGATTCAACTTCGGCATCCTGATAGTCAACACTCCATTCTTTACCGTCGCCGTGGACTTTTCCGGATCAACTTCAGCGGGGAGAATGACCGAACGTGAGAACCTTCCCCAAAAACATTCCTGATAGAAATAATCCTTGTCCGCAATCTGCTCCACCTTCTCGCGCTGACCCTTGATGGTGACGGACTCGTTCGTGATGTGGATGTCGAGTTCATCCGGCGTTACGCCCGCAACCGTCGACTGCACGATGATGTCATCACCCTCCTGGTACACATCCACCGTAAGCCGTCCTTCCGTTTCGTCGTCGTCGATTTCGGTCACCTCCTCATCGCGGCGCGATTTCGGTTCTTTTTCCACGGTCACTTTCGTCGGCTCCGATTTTACTTTTGCGAGCTCTACAAAAATGTCGTTGTGTTCGTTGTTCTCCATACAGTCACATTATATCACACCCTCCTCCTTCTCGCGTCTGATTTTTTCAAAGTCATTTAATACAAAGAAAGTGACGCTTACAAGGAATAAACTCGGCACGAGAAGATTGGTGTCCTGCATCACGTAGACGAGATAATTGAAAATGCCGTGCACGATCGATGCAATCACAAGTCCGATTATTATGAAGCGCCACTCCTCTTTCTTCACAATGCCATGCGCCCAGTAGTAACCGATGAGCGCCGACGCGAGCGTATGAAGGAGCGTTGCGCCGATAAGACGGAGCAGCAGCGCCTGGCCTGCGCCCGCGATTTCGTGAAGACCTGAGACGCCGAAGAATGAACTCAACACAAAAATATTTTCTATCGTCGCAAACCCGAGACCCGCGACCACCATGTAAATCATTCCATCAATCGGCTCGTCAAAATCCGGAAGCCAGCGCACTGAAGCATATGCGCCCCAAAACTTGAGCGCCTCTTCGATGACCGAGTAGAGAAACATAGCGACGAAAAACATTCCGGGAATTCCCGAAATTTCTTTTTCGAGAATCAACTGTACGAGGAGCGCGGGTACACTCATTATGGCGCCGTAGATGAACGTCTTGATGATGAGACTCGCGGGCTCACCGTGGTCATCTTCCCGCAAAAAGAATGCGAGCCAGATGAGCGCGGGGAGAAACGCGAGTGCGACCGTCGCGATGATAGAGAGTGCTACCATTGTTCGATGAGCAACAACGATTGTTTATGTTTCGGTAATTTTTGGAAAATATATTCCGTAAGAAACGGCATGAAAGGATGCAACACTTTCAATGACTCGAAGAGTACATGCATGAGTACTTCGCGCGTGTGCGGTGCCGCATCGCTCGCGAGCTGACCCTTCGCCGCCTCGAGATACACATCACAAAACGAGTGCCAGAAAAAGTCATAAAATTCGCGGAGCGCTTTTGCGAATTCGAAGTGCTCGATATCGTTCGCGACACTCGCTTTAATTTTTTGGAGCTCGCCCATTATTTTTTTGTCGGCATCGGTTCCTAGAGACGCGTCAACATTCTTCGCGGGGAATGTCGCATCCTCTCCAATGGAACCAAGCACGAACTTTGCCGCATTCCAAATTTTGTTCGTGAATTTTCTGCCACCCACTACCGCAGTTTCATCCCAACGAATATCCTGTCCTGTCGCCTGCCAGACGACTGCGAAGCGCGCCACGTCCGCACCGTACTGCTCAATGTATTTCAGAGGGTCAATGCCGGTACCCAAACTTTTCGACATGCGCTTCCCCTCTTTCGTCATGATGGTGCCGTGAATGAGCACGTTCGTAAACGGCACTTTCCCCATGAATTCGATTCCGGAATATATCATACGCGCAACCCAGAGATTCAAAATGTCGCGCGCGGTGATTAACGTGTGACCGGGATAATATTTTTTCTTATCGGATTCCGAAAGTCCCGCAAACGGCCAGAGCGCGGACGAGAACCAAGTGTCCAACACATCCGTTGCCTGTTCCATTTCACACGTGCCACAGAGCGGACATTTCGCCGGCTTCTCTTTTGTCACGACAAAATTTTTCTCATCGTCTTTTTTGTTCTTGCAGAAATATACCGGAATCTGATGCCCCCACCAGATTTGGCGCGAAACGGTCCAGTCGCGGATGTTTGAAAGCCAATCGGAATAGGTCTTCTCAAAACGCTCCGGATGAATGGCAACTTTTTTCGAGCTCACCGCTTCAAGCGCCTTCGCCGCCAATTCCTTCATTGAAAGGAACCACTGCGCGGACGGCGTCGGTTCGATTGATTGACCGCAGCGGTAGCAGACCGAGACGCGGTGCGCGTACGGTTCCACTTTCACGAGTCGCCCCTGCTTTTCCAATTCTTCAACAATCTTCACGCGTGCTTCGGCAGCCTTCATTCCCTCGTAGACCCCCGCTTCCTTCGTCATCCTGCCGCGGCCATCAATCACCACCACCATAGGAAGTTTGTGGCGCTCGCCTATTTCAAAATCGAGCACGTCGTGTGCGGGAGTCACCTTCACCATACCCGTGCCGAATGTCGAATCAATCGCTTCGTCGGCAACGATGGGAATCTCGCGGCCCACAATCGGCACCGTTACTTCCGTACCTATCAACTTTTCGTATCGCTCATCATGCGGATTCACCGCGATTGCCGTGTCGCCAAGCAGCGTCTCCGGGCGCGTCGTCGCGACCGTCACTGCATCCGAATATTTGATATGCCACAAACTTGTTTCTTCATCCTTATATTCAAGTTCGAGCTCAGAGAGACTCGTCGCGCAGCGCGCGCACCAATTTACCGTACGATATCCGCGATAGAGCCAACCGCGTTCATAATAATGAACAAATGCCGCCACAACATCTTTTGCGTATGCGGGGTCCATCGTGAAGCGCGTACGTGACCAGTCGGCAGAGCAACCGAGCCGGCGCAACTGCTCCAGAATGAGATTGCCGTACTGCGCTTTCCACTCCCACACTTTCTCAATAAATTTTTCTCGGCCGATTTCAAAACGGCTCACGTTCTGCTTGCGGAGCTCCTTCTCTACCACATACTGCGTCGCGATGCCCGCATGATCGGTGCCCGGAAGCCACAATGTTTTTTTTCCGCGCATACGCTGATAGCGGACAGAAATATCCTGGAACGAATTGTCGAGCGCGTGCCCCATATGGAGCGAGCCCGTCACGTTTGGCAACGGCATGTACACCACGTAGGGTTCCGCATCTTTTTCTACCGGCAAATTATCGGGATTGAAATATCCCGATTTCTCCCATGCCGCATAAATCTCTTTTTCTACATCCTTCGGCTCATATGCACCACTCCCCAGGACGCTCTGTCTTTTCGCACTCTCGTTTTCGTTCATATATATAGAGGTGTACTATTTGCCTTCACTCTAGCAATAAAGATTCCCTTCTGCAAAGGCATTTCAGGCTTTTTGTGCTGCGCGGGGGGGCGGCAAAACAAAAACGCCCCGCATGCGATGCGTGGCGTTTTTTTGAGACTTAGAACTTACCAACTCCGTGTGATTTTATGCCTTCGTGCACTATCGCATAGTATACGTTCAATCCGTCGCGTCGCGGCTTCACGATTCCGACATGCCGAAGATGAGAAAGGTGCTGAGAAACGTTCGTTTTGGTTAACTTTAGCTTTTTCGCGATATCGTTCACCGAAACTTCCCCTCCCATAAGCAGATCGATTATTGCGAGTCGCTTTGGGTTTGCCATAGCCTTATAAAGCTCGGCAGTGTCATAATGTTTTTCTGGCATAAACGTAATACAACAATACTCTCCACTTTATTGCAAGCTAACTTACATGCGAAACATTTATATAATGGCGGACCTGGAATACACTCTTTTCTTCCTTAATGGCCAACACGTCGAGGCGCCAGCCCATGCGCTCATTTATAAGGTGTGGGTTATCATTTGCGTACTGCTCGGCGATGCGGCTGAACTTCACTAGCTTCGCGCGGCTCATCTGATCTTCAGGAAGCAGTTCCGACACTCCCCTGTTTTGCATTGTTTTTACCTCGACAAAGACGAGCGTCCTATCCGGAGCCCGCGCCACTATATCCAACTCACCCCAGCGTTCCCGATAATTGCGCTCTATTATCTTGTATCCCTTTTCCACAAGATACCCACAGGCGTGAGTTTCGCCTCGTGCGCCTAATTCCATTCGCTCTGTCATGTACGTTTAGTATATCGCACGCACATGTTCGCATGCGCTCCGATTGACAACGTTATGCTTTTATTTTATTTCATTTTTAATCAAATGAGACCCCGCTCGTCCCATCTATCGCCCATGACTACCCGATTTAGTTGCGGCAGGTCGGCCACCATCACCCAACTCATTCGACGTCCCATCTTATGCTTCTGGAAAAATGTTTCATCCTAAACACTCTCATTGTCCGAAATGCAAACGTGTAGGATTCATCGCGCTACCAGCTTGTCACAGCAATATCTCAGTCATATCGATATATTTCTATACATAATGTTTCATCCTAAACATTTTTTTAGCCATATTTTTCAAAAGTGTAGGATTCATCGCGCTACCAGCTTGTCTGCATTTTTGTAGCAAAAATATGGAAGTGTAGGATTCATGCGGTTATCAGGTTTTCCTGCTTTTCCTTGTTTTCTTAGTTTTCTTTGTTTTCCTTGTTAATCAAAAACCCCGCCTGATCGGCGGGGGAGTGACTCACGCTATTCCTCGGGATTCACTTTGATACCCTCATCACCCAGCGTTATGTACGAAGAAGGGACGTCCGTCCAACATCCGCTGTTGTAATACTCCACACTTCCGAAATGCTCAGCAATCGCCCTGTGCGTGTGTCCACAGAATACGACATCATAGTGCTCGAGGGCTCCATGCCGCGATGCGCCCTTCGCGACTCTCTGGGAGTTCCTCATCCATGCCTTGCTCGCACGCTTCAGGAAACGGCTGATAAACTGGCGCTCGGTATCGATGCGCTGGATGAAGAGATACACATTGCCCGCAAGCATGCTCAAGAACTCATTTCTCACGAGGAAACGGTCAAACTGATGGCCATGCAATGCAAGGCAGCGCTTCTCCTTCCATATAAAGGAGTGCTCGCGTTGCACATCGACGCCGATAAGCCTTGAGAGGATGTTCGCTGCACCATCATGATTACCCGCAATCCAAACTACCTCCTCGGGACGCTTCGGGTGCGATAACTCCCTAAAAAAGGAGAGAAGCGCCCAATCGTCATGATCGAGACGCTGGAAATTGAGATCATCAAAGATGTCGCCGTTTAAGATAAGCTTCTTGAACTCCATCGACTTCAATCGATGCAGCAGCTGTTTTGAGCGGCAGGGCCTTGAGCCCAAGTGAATATCGGAAACGATAACTACGTCGTATTGAGGCATAATATTTAGCTTGAATTTTTGCGGGTACTCGCGTTTAATTAACTATAACCAATGGCACGACGCAAATCAAAAAATAAAAAACAAACGGGCGAAAAAGTAAAGGCATCGAAATCCAACGATTTTCCGCGCGAGTCGAATATGGATCTCCACCCGGATGTGAAAAAATATGTCATCGCGACTATTTTGGCGGGTGTCACTATCATTCTCTTGCTTTCGGGTTTTCATCAGGCGGGTCCGTGGGGCGAAATTTTTTACAACGCCTTCTTCAAATTATTCGGCTGGGGTTACTATTTACTTCCCGTCGTCACGACGATTGTCGCGCTTTCTTTTTTTGCGCCGGAGCCGACAAAATTTTTAGGCATCACATTAATCGGCGCACTTTTCTTCGTCCTCTCTGGTCTAGGTTTTATGGATGTGACATTCCCGGGCAGCGGGGGATGGGTTGGAGAATTTATCGGCGCACTGAAATATCCGTTCGGGAACACCGCCGCGATTATCATCACGCTCACCGGACTTGTCGCATCATTTTTGGTTACGTTAAATCGTCCGCTCAATCTTTCGTTCCGCCGCGAGCGCGATGAAGATGAGGAAGAGGAAGATGAGGAAGAGAACGAGGTAAAGGAAGTGGAAATAAAACTTCCGCTCGAAGCGCGCGAAGAGCCCGTGAAGGATGAAATAAAAAAACCGGCTGCACGTGCGACAGAGCAGAAACAAAAGAAGGAGGTTGAAGAGGCGCTCGACGAATCGCAATTCGAGGTGCCGAAGGCGACAACGCAAAAGAGCATCCAGAACTACACGCCGCCGCCGCTCTCACTTCTTTCGTCTGCAGTCGAGAAGCCGACCATCGGCGACCTTCGTGCAAACGCGAACGTTATCAAGCGCACACTTGAGAGCTTCGGCATTCCCGTCGAGATGGGAGAGATTAACGTCGGCCCCACAGTGACGCGCTACACATTGAAGCCCGCCGAAGGCGTGAAAATTTCACGCATCACGACGCTGAACCAGGATCTTGCCTTGGCACTTGCTGCGCATCCTATCCGCATAGAGGCGCCCATCCCTGGCAAATCGCTTGTGGGCATCGAGGTGCCGAACAAGTCGGCGGCCGTCGTACGCCTTGGCAGTCTTCTTCTCTATCCTGAATTCCAGAAATCGGAGCCGCTCGCATTCCCGATTGGCCGCAACGTAAACGGCGAGCCCGTCTTCACGAATATCGCAAAGATGCCGCACATGCTTGTCGCGGGCGCAACGGGTTCGGGCAAATCCATCACGCTCCACTCGATTCTCATTTCGCTCCTTTATAAGAACTCGCCGGACATGTTGAAGATGATTCTCATCGACCCGAAGCGCGTGGAACTTTCGGTCTACAACAATCTTCCGCATCTCATTGCGCCTGTCGTTACTGAAAACAAAAAAGCTATCGGTGCGCTCCGCTGGGTTATCCAGGAAATGGACCGCCGCTACCAGGTGCTTCTCGAAGCGGGATCGCGCGATATCAAGAGCTACAACAAGAGCGCAAAAGAAACTCTTCCTTATATATTGGTGGTCATCGATGAGCTCGCCGACCTTATGACGACCTACGGCAGGGAAGTGGAAGGATCTATCATTCGTCTTGCGCAGATGGCGCGCGCGACCGGCATCCACATAATCGTGTCGACGCAGCGTCCTTCAGTCGAGGTCATCACGGGCCTCATTAAGGCGAACATTACGACGCGCATCGCGCTCCAGGTAGCAAGCCAGATCGATTCGCGCACCATCCTTGATATGGCGGGTGCGGAAAAATTGCTTGGCCACGGCGACCTTCTCTTTGTCTCGTCCGACTTCTCGAAGCCGCGGCGCATCCAAGGAGCGTTTTTGACCGAGGAGGAAATGAAATCGGTCATCAATTTCATCAAAGAGAACAATGAAATTTCCGTGACCGGCATCGCAATCGACGAGGAACCCGAAGCTACTCATATCTTCGAGAGCATGACGGGAGGCGATGAAGAAGACGATATGTTTGAGGAGGCCGTGGAGGCCGTGCGTGCCGCTGGAAAAGCGTCGGCATCGCTCCTTCAGCGGAGGCTCAAGGTTGGCTATGCCCGTGCCGCGCGCCTCCTTGATATCATGGAGCAAAAGGGTATGATAGGCCCAGGCGACGGCTCGAAGCCGCGTGAGGTGCTCTTCCTCGACAATGCGGGGAACGAACCCTCAAATGAATAATCTATGGACGAATTAGAAGAGATAAAACCGATTGCGGAGGTCATTGGGGATGCAATGAAGATGAAGGGCATTTCCGCAGAAAAGCTTTCGCAGCTCACCGGCGTATCCGACCGTTTCATCGCACTTTTGCTCGATGACAAACATGAGAAGCTTCCGTCTGCGCCCTATGTCCGCGGCTATCTCTCCCGCATCGGCAACACGCTGAACTTGAACGGCGAGCAGCTCTGGACCGATTACACGAAGCAGCACGTCGTGGCGCGTTCGGGGAAAAACGACACGCTTGTCACCAATAAATTCGAAATGAAGTATCCCGGCGCCCCCGTCCTCGCGGTTGGCGCGGTCGTCATCGCGGGCATCATCATTTTCGCGCTCCGCGCGCCCGCCTTTATCGGCACGCCAACACTCTCACTCGAAAACTTTTCTGAAACGGCGAGCACCTCGACGCTCGACATCAGAGGAAAAATTGATCCAAAAAATCAGCTCACGGTAAATGACGAAGTGGTGTATCCGGACGAGCAGGGGACATTTGAAAAAAAAGTAACGCTTACCGTCGGCTTCAACACCTTCCGCTTCAAGGTAAAGGGAGTTCTCGGCAAGGAATTTGAAACCACGAAGCAAGTCTATCTTGCAACCAGCACGAAGCACGTCGAAACAATAACCAATACTACTACCACGGAATAACATGGCACCCGCAAAGAAAGCGAAAGTGAATGATGAGTCTTCGAAAGATTTAGAGTCCTTGATGGAATCACTGCAGTCCCGCTTCGGCGAGGGCTCGGTGATGAAGCTTGGCGAACAATCGGCAATGAAAGTAGAGGCGATACCCACGGGTTCGTTCTCGCTCGATTTGGCGCTCGGCGTCGGCGGCTTCCCGAAAGGGCGCGTCATCGAAATCTTCGGCCCCGAGAGTTCCGGCAAGACCACACTTGCGCTTCATGCGGTCGCGGAAGTCCAGAAGAAGGGTGGTAAGGCGGCCTTCATTGATGCGGAACACGCGCTCGACCCCGAGTATGCCGCAAAGATTGGCGTGAAGACGAAAGAGCTTATCATCTCTCAGCCCGACAACGGCGAAGAGGCATTGAATATCTTAGAGAGCATTGTGCGTTCGAACGTAATTGATATCGTGGTCGTGGACTCCGTCGCAGCGCTCACGCCACGCGCGGAAATCGAAGGCGAGATGGGCGCCCAGCACATGGGCCTCCAGGCACGCCTCATGTCCCAGGCGCTGCGCAAGCTGACCGCCATCGCCGCGAAATCGAACACAATTGTTATCTTCATCAACCAGACGCGTATGAAAATCGGTCTTGTCTTCGGCAATCCCGAAACAACTCCGGGCGGTATGGCGCTCAAGTTCTACGCATCGGTCCGTATCGATATCCGCCGCATCGCGCAAATTAAAAAAGGGGAGGATGTTGTCGGCAACCGCACCAAAGCGAAAGTAGTGAAGAACAAGGTAGCGCCGCCGTTTCGCGTTGCGGAATTCGACATTCTCTACGGCGAGGGCATCTCGTATGAATCGGACGTATTGAATACCGCGGTGAAATATGAAGTGGTAAAGAAAAACGGCGCGAGCTATTCCATGGACGGCGAGAAGCTCGGCAACGGATTCGACAACGTGCGATTGAGACTTAAGGAAGATAAGAAACTTCTCGAGACGCTCAAGAAGAAAACAACGGAAGCTTCGCTCAAAAAAGGAATTATTGGCGTTGCGGGTCCGGACGACGAGAAAGAATAAGAAAGGGGTGACCGATATCGCGCGTACCCCTCGGAACCAGAATACAAGCGCTCCAGCGGCGCTTGTTTCTTTTCTCTCGCCGTTTTCCTTCTCTTCGAGAAGACCAATCTAAAACGGCTCCGAGACATTCCTCGGAGCACGTGCGATATCGGATAGATGAGGTAAGTCGGGCAGAGCAGAAGTTTAGGAATTCAATGCGTAGAAGTTTTTGAATAGCTGCGCGACAAGTATGGGACCCGTGCCACCCGGCGTCGGCGTAAAGCTAAGCGAGTCGGGCGCGCCTTTTGCTTCAAAATCGCCCGCAATGCGGCCGCGCTCCGCGCTATAACCAAAATCTACGACGAGCGCATCGTGCTTTACCATCGACGCCTTCACAAGTCCCGCGCTTCCCACGCCGATGATAACGATATCCATGTGCTTTAACTCCGATAAATCGCTCCCTTTATCGAGATAATGGATTTCGGAGCTCTTGCCGAGAAGCCACGTCCCGATGGGTTTTCCCACAAGTGAGCCCAAACCCACGACGCCGATTTTCTTGTGCTCGATAAACCAACCCGCAATTGAGGCGTCGTCGCCGCGTGCGTGAATGAGCTTTCTGTCGAGTACCGCAAGAAGCGTGCCGACCGAGGGAGGCAGAATTTTTCCTCGTCCCGTATAGAATGCGCCGAGTGCGCGCTCGCTCAATACGTCAACATCAACCTCGCGAGGAATCGAGTTTAGAAGATACTGCGCATTGAGATGCGCGGGAAGCGGCAGTTGGATAATAATGCCGCCGCATGCCTTTTTCTCCGCAATCGAGGCAATCTCTTTCCTCAAGTCGTCTTCACGCACGCGCTCGGAGTATGCGTGCAGTTCAAACGGTATACCGAGGCGCTTTGCGATTTTTTCTTTCTGCTTTATGAAGCTGAGAGACGCGGGCTCCTTGCCCACGAGAATCGCGTGGAGCGTCTTCTTCATCTTTTTCCCCGATTCGAGTTCCGCCAATATTTCTTCCGCAATCTGTTTGCCGTCGATTATCATGGACTCACTATACCACCCAATACAAACGCCCTCCACATGAGGGCGTTCCTAGAAACTTACTGCGGCCGTACGAAGAAGAGGGGAATATACGCGCCCACCATTCCTATAATGAGCAGCGAAACGAATATGACTTTCAACCAATGCTTCTTGTCGTGTTTCATATTTTAAAATAATTGCGCAGGCGGCGGCATTACTTCCTTATAATCGTCGAAACTCATCTTCATCATCTCGGTTGTGTTGCGCTGGGGAATGTAGAGGAACTTTTTCGCAAGCATCTGATCGTAGATGCGCTTCGTCACCTTCACGTCCTGCGTGCAGTATGATTTCAATTTTTCCATTTCGCCGTTGCGGTAGAACTCGATTGCCTGGAGTCCGCTCGCGCTCTTGCCCTCGCCGAGGTTCGCTTCCGCGAGTACGCCAAGCCCGATGCGTCGTCCCATGCGGCTCTCGATCTCCTCCAATATATCGCAGTGCGCGATTTTCGCAATATTCGATTTGAAATATTTCTCGAGCACCGGCACGTCGAAGCGTTTGCTTGCGAAACCTATGAGGAGATACGCATTTTTAAAATACGCTTCGATTTTGTCGAGCTCGTGTTCCGTGAAGCAGTGGTATGCGTCCTCGTTATACGAGTAGAGGCCCACAACCGACATTTCTAACTTCGCGATGTTGCCCTGTCCGCCGACGTCGGCAAACGTGTTCTTTGTTTCGATATCAAATACAATTCTGTCTCTCATGAGTAAATTTTTTTGAAATATATTTTTATGTGTGCCTATCCGCAACGCTCGATGCTGCGTAGCTCTCCGGCTTCGTTTTCACTTCGAAATTGCTCGCGCGAATCATGCCCACCACCTCCTGGATGAGCGCATTCGTGGGGCCGTGCGCGCCCACGTCCGCATGTATCTCAAACTCCCACTGGGGAATGAGATCTATCGTCTCCTGTTTCTTGAGTTCCGCAAGAAGCATATGCGCGGCTTCGAGTGAAATCATTACTTCATGAATAATGCGGTCGCGGAGCGTATGGTACTTCGTCTTGTCGTCCATTCTGCGCCAAAAATAACGGCCGCCTCGCCCCACGCGGTGCACTACGATTGCGTTCACAAAATCAGCGGTCTTGTCCGCAAGGCCTTGCGAATCGGTGCCGATAATTATTTTGTAGGTCCGCTTCGGGTCCTCTTTCATGAACGTGATAATCGCCGCGACTACCGCATTCACTTCAAGCTGTACGCCGAACGAACTGCAATACGTTTCCCGCATTCATCTACCTTAGCGCAGGGGGAGAGGGAGAGTCAATCGACAATACTCCAGATTAGAGTAGAATTACGCCCATGGCACAGGAAAAATTCAGAGCTATTACTGAAACCCAAGCAATCAATTTTCACGGCACATTCTTCAAAAAAGCAGTGCGTGACATTCTAGAGGAAGTTCCTGGTATGAGTATTCGAGAAGAGTATCCGGTACTTTATGAAAAGGATGCCTCAATCGATTTACTGGCAACATATCATGTAGATAAGTTTAAGCAATATATACCGATGGAATGCAAGCGTGCCTTACCAAGTGCAAAACATTGGCTATTTTTTCCTGTAAGTCACGGACTTACAACACGGGACGCACAGGCTATCCATCGTATAGATGGCTTTGGTAAATCAACCAGGATCGGCGTCACAACCACGCCTATCTTAATCGACTCGGTGTGTATAGAGGGCATGGAAATAGAAACGAACGGAGAAACATTTCGAGCCAATCCTTCACCAATTTGGGAGGCTGCCGAACAGATTGCCCGTAACTATATTGGTTTTGTTTTACAAGAACGCGATGAGCGTCAGCGTACCACACATGATGAAGGTCCTGACCCAGTGGCAATGTTTCCGATGCTTATTACGACCGCAAAGCTTCATATTGCAAAATATGATGCCACAAAAATTCATCTCGGAGATGGTAATTATCCCATAGATATCGAAAAACGAGAGGTGCCGTTTCTCTCCTTGAATCACCCGTTCATTCCTCAACGCAATGGAGTTGCCATCTTTGATACTGTTTTGCCAAGTAGTGTTTCTCCGCTTGTTGGCTCTTCGAGAGAATACGACAATCCCTGGATGCGGGAATCATTTCACAAACAATCAATTATTGTTGTGAATGCCATGCATTTGAAAGAATTTTTTGCCGCATATATTGCAAGCACCCAAGCTGGCGAACCTCAGGCGAAATAATTTAGATTTCTAAGCGCTTCGGTGTCTCCTTCGCCTCTCGGCTCACCGTCGCTCACCTCGGGCTAGGCACCGCCTCGCGTGCAATTCTGCTGAATTGCACAAGCTCCGGCGTTCGACACCCGAACGCAAGGCGAGTAGTCGCCTTGCTCCATCACCCACAGCAAAACCCCGCCAAGAGGCGGGGGGTTTTGTGTGGGCGCTGAGGGTGTCGAACCCCCGACCTACTCGGTGTAAACGAGTCGCTCTACCGCTGAGCTAAGCGCCCTTTCTGACTACGATAGTGTATACAAAAAAGCGGGACCAATCAACTGGTCCCGCTTTGAGATTAATTAGAACGCGAATGCGCCCCTGAAGACGTTCTTCTCGAGAAGGCGCGCCTCCGTTTCCGTGAAATTGAACACCGCATCGCATCGCTCGATGACCTCCGGCATCGCCGGCAGGAAGAAGTCATCATCCGGGTTCAACGTGTAGCAGAGCCCGGCATCGAGAAGCTCAGGAATCCTCAACTCCTCGAGCGTCCCGATCGCACCCGTCGTAAGATTCGAGAGGGGACAGCCTGCGACGCGGATGTGATTGTCCACCATGTAGCTCACCGTGTCGGGGTAGTCCACGAGCGGAATCGCGTGGCCCACGCCGTCGCACTTCAGCACGTGGATAGCGGTGTGGATGTTGCGCATGAGGCGCGCACGATAGGTCTCGCGCGGCTCTTTCGCAACCCACTCGCCCGCGTGACAGTCCCGCCGCACCTTGCTGCCGAATGTGAGCTTGTACGCCTCGTAATGCTTTTCCGGCGGATGCGCCGCCTCATCGCACACGAGATTCAGCGCCGCTTCTCCGTCGAACTCGAGCGCGATGCGCGCGATATCTTTTCCCGTCTCCACGTCCGCCTCGCGGCCGATGCAGATGTGCGGGAACACGCGGATATCGAGATTGAACTCGGTCGACTGCGCTGCTTCCACGAAGGCATGCGCGGCCTCGCGCATAGTGAGACCCTGCTTCGTGTGATACTGCGGCGCAAGATACGCCTCGACATACCGGTATCCTTCAGCGCTGCGCGTGCGCGCATATTCGCGCACCGCATGGCGAATCGCCTCCTTCTTCTGAAGTGCGTTCGTGATGAGCGAAAACTTCTTCACGAGATCAACGTGCACATTGCCGAAGAACGTTGCGAGCCTCTCCGGACTGCCTGCATTCTCCGCAACCTCGTACGGCAACGGCAACCCCGAGAGCTCGTAGAGCGTCGGGAGCGCTTTTGCGACTGCCATGCTTCCATCCACGTGGTCATGGTGCAATCCGCGAATAAACGGTTTCATGCGCGCCTTCCTTTCCCTGTTGGTTGGTAAGCTTCTCCTCAAGTTCTACCACCTCCTCACGTGACACGCAAACAAAAAAGCGCTCTTGGCGCCTTTTTCTTTGTCGGTCCGGCAGGACTCGAACCTGCAACCGGGCGTGTATAAGACGCCTGCTCTGCCATTGAGCTACGGACCGTTTCTCCTCCCGCAACTATACCAAGAGGGGAGGAGACAAATCAACTAACCTTCAAGCGTCGCCATCTCGAAACCGAATTTCTTGATGATGGCATAAAACTCTTCCTGCTCCAATGTTTCGCGCACCACGAGCGCTTCCGCAATTGCGTCGAGCGCCTTGCGATTCTTCGTGATGACCGTCTTCGCGACCGCGAGTGCCTTATTAATGTACGCGTTCACCTCGTCATCAATTTTTGCACCCAGCGATTCGGAGAAATCGCGCTCATTTCCAAAATCGCGTCCCAGGAAGACCGCTTCCTGCGCACGCCCATACGAACGAGGACCAAGCTTCTCGCTCATGCCGTACTGCGTCACGAGGCGCGTTGCCACATCCGTCGCGTTCCGAATATCGCTCGAAGAACCCGTCGTAACATCTTTAAATACCGTAAGTTCCGATGCGTAGCCGCCGAATGAGACTGCGAGGTCCGCGAGGAATTGCGCCTTCGTGTGCAGTCTGCGCTCTTCAAGCGGAAGCTTTAGCGTGTAACCTCCCGCCATGCCGCGGCTCACGATAGAAACTTTGTGCACGGGGTCGGCGTCTTTCAATGCCGCCGCAACAAGCGCATGGCCCGCTTCATGGTATGCGGTAATTTCTTTTTCTTTCGGCGTGATGACGCGGCTCCTGCGCGCCGGACCGAGCAACACCTTTTCTACGGAGTTCAAGAAATCCTCCTGCGCTACCGTCTTGCGGTTATTGCGCGCCGCAAGAATCGCGGCCTCGTTCACGAGGTTTGAGAGATCCGCACCGGCAAATCCCGGCGTACGTGTCGCGACTACCTTCAAATCAACGTCGTTCGCGAGCGGCTTCCCCTTCACATGAATCTTCAAAATGTCTTCGCGGTCTTTTACGTCGGGCATATCCAAAACCACACGGCGGTCAAATCTTCCCGGGCGGAGCAACGCAGGATCCAACACATCGGGGCGGTTCGTCGCCGCAATTACGATGACGCTCGTGTCGCGATCGAAGCCGTCCATTTCGACGAGAATCTGGTTGAGTGTCTGTTCGCGCTCATCGTGTCCACCACCCATTCCTGTGCCGCGTTCGCGGCCGACCGCATCGATTTCATCGATGAAAATAATGGAGGGCGCCGCCTGTTTTGCGATGTGGAACAAATCACGCACGCGGGACGCACCCACGCCGACGAACATTTCGACGAATTCGGATGCGGAGATGTGGAAGAAGGGGACGCCCGCCTCGCCTGCAACTGCGCGCGCAAGCATCGTCTTTCCCGTACCCGGTGAGCCCATGAGGAGCACGCCGCGCGGAATCTTCGCGCCAATTGCCGTGAACTTCTTCGAGTTCTTCAGGAACTCCACCACCTCGAGCAACTCTTCTTTTGCTTCCTTCAGTCCCGCAACATCTTTAAACGTTGCCTTGTCTTTCGAGGGCGCAAAGAGCCGCACATTCACCTTACCGAACGAGAATGCCTGGCCCGCGCCGGATTTTGCCTGGCGGAATATCCACCAGAACATCACCACCATCACAATGACGGGGATAAGAATTGGCAAAAGCATATTCATCCAGTATTTTGTGCCGCTCTCATCCTGAACTTTGAACTCAACTTTCTGAAGGTCTTCTGCTTTTACGCCGTAATTCTTGAGCGTCTCCGAAAAACCCGTTTCGTTTTCTTTGCGTGAGGTCGCTGTGTCGTTATTCGTGAGCGTAATCTGGAGCTCGTTGCCGTTCACGACAAGCGATTTCACTTCTCCCGCAGTAATTTTTTTCGCGACTTCGCTCATCGAGAGCGAAAGGGGCTGCTTCGCCTCCGTCCCGGTGATCGAAGCAAAGAGAAGCGATGCGATAAAGAGCGCAGCGACTGCCCAAATGATGTTTTTCCACAATGGTTTCATATGATTTATATATTGCTCACTTACTATAGTGGAAGTGAACGATAGCCGCAACGCCAACAACTCATATAAAAATTCCGCCCTTCGTTTCACGAAGAGCGGGATTTTTTTCGGTTTACTTCTTGAATTTCAAGCTGATTCTGCGCTCTGCGGGTTTCACCGTATCAATGGTGAAGTGGTACTCCTTTCCCACCGCGAGCTGCTTGCGCATCTCGTCCGCGCCGCCGAATTCCGTGACGTGCACATACCCTTGGTACGTGTCGTCGAGATTTACAATGGCGCCAAACGGATTGAACATGTAGACCTTACCCGTCACATCCTGGCCATCCTTATAACGATTCATGACGATAGTCCACGGATCTTCCTTGAGGGCTTTGAGCGAGAGTGAAATCTTGCCGTCCTTGATTTCGATGATTTTCGCCTTCACTGCTTCGTCAACCTTCACTACGTCCTTCGGATTTTCAACAATGCGATAGTCGAGCTCTGAAACGTGAATGAGGCCTTCCACCGCGGGGTTATCCATGAACTTCACGAACGCGCCGAAATCGGCAACACCCGAGACCACGCCCTCGATAACCTGGCCCACCGTGTAGTTCTTTACGAGCTCACGCGAAGAAACTTCCGTCGCTTCCTTCTCAGAAATGATGAGTTTGCCCGTGCGGACGTTCGCATCAATGATTTTTACCGAGATATCGGCACCCACCAAGCGCTGCAATGCGCCTGAGATTTCCGTGCGCTCCGCGGTTGTTGCTTTGGGATAGTGCTCACCTGCAAGCTGGGAGACGGGGAGGAAGGCTGAGATACCTTTCACGTTCGCAATAAGGCCGCCCTTGTTGAAACCGGTGATTTTCACCGTGAACGCCTCGTCCTTACCCTTCAATTCGTCCACCTCGCCCCATGCCTTCTGCTTGCCCGCTTCCGCGAGCGAGAGTTCTACATACCCCTCGTCGTTGTCCACTTCAAGGACTTTCGCATGAATCTTGCCGCCAATATCCACGCTTTTCACGAGTTCGCGCGCATTCTGGAGCTCGCCGCGATACACTGCGCCCGTACCGTGCCTGCCAAGATCGACAAGCATCATTCTTGAGCCCTTGCTGAACACCGTTCCCTCGACGAGATCTCCCACTTTAATGGAAGAAAACACCTGCGGGTTCGATTTCGCAAGCTGGTTCAAGATCAGCATGCCGTTCTTTACGATATTCATAGTGCTAACAGAATATGCACTTTTGTAAGGTAAGTCAACCCCAAAGTGGTAAAAATGGTCGTTGAAAAAGGGGCAAAAATGCCGTATAATTACCGGCAGATATTCTATGATAATCACGTATCAGGGTAATAATTATTTCAAAATTCAGTCGGGAGAGTTCGCTATTCTCATTGATCCGGAAAACCAACGCTCCTTCAGAGGCACTCAGATCATCATTAATACGGTACGTCCGACCCTCGCGGAGCCAGTAGAGGGCGGCGCAGAGGGGGAGAAGCCGTTCTGGATTGAACATCAGGGCGAGTATGAGGTTAAGGGCGTGCGCGTACAGGGCTGGACAAGCGGCAACGAAGGAGACAAGAAAGTATTGACCTGCTATCGCATTATCTTTGACGAGATGACGATAGTGGTGCTCGGCCACCTGGCAGAGGAGCTGCCGCAGGCGCTCATTTCGGAACTTGCAGACGCTGATATCGCCTTCGTGCCTGCAGGAGGAAAGCCCTACCTTGCACAAAGCGCGGTTGCAAAACTCTTGCGCCAGCTTGAGCCGGGAATCGTTATTCCGACGCTCTTCAAAGACGTGAAACCGTTTTTGAAGGAGCTTGACCAGACCGACGTGAAGGAAGAGGAGAAGTTAGTCATTAAAAAGAAGGACATTGCACCCAAGGCGATGAAGGTGCATTGGCTCGGACAATAATGTTCACACGAATCTCACAATTTATCGCTTCGCTCCGCACGGCGGACAACGCTACCAAGAAGAACTGGATAATAGGAGCTTCTGCCGTTTCGATGGTCTTCGTGATTCTTCTCTGGCTCGTGTATCTCACGCTTACCTTGCCCTCACTCCCCAGTGATACGAACACGGAAACAGGTCAGACTGCCGCCGCCACAGAAACCGCTCCGTCCGAACCTACATTCTTTTCGACATTTAGCAGGGGCATCAGCGTTCTCATACACCAGTCGGAAGCGGGACTCGCGGCATTTGCCTCAAAAATCGCGGAAAATGTTGAAACAATAAAAAAGAGCGTTGAAAAGAAAAACGTGATAGAGGTGAAAGGACCCGAACCATCGCGCACTGCAACGACGCCGGCAACGACAACCGCAGCAACTAGCACCGAACCGACCGCCTCAACTTCGACACCTCAATAACATGGCTACAAAAAAAGAAGAACCACAAGTTAATCACGGTAGAATCGAACCTCGCGAAATAACCGACGAGCTCAAAGAGTCGTATCTCGACTATGCGATGTCCGTTATCGTTTCGCGCGCGCTTCCCGATGTGCGCGACGGATTGAAGCCCGTGCAGCGCCGCATTCTCTGGGCGATGTGGGACAGCGGACTCACGCATCAGACGAAATTCAAAAAATCCGCGAACATCGTCGGAGACGTACTCGGACGCTACCATCCGCACGGCGATTCGTCCGTCTATGAATCAATGGTGCGTATGGCGCAGGACTTTTCACTCCGCTATCCGCTCGTTGATGGCCAGGGAAACTGGGGCTCCGTTGATGGCGATTCGGCAGCTGCGTATCGTTACACCGAAGCCAGGCTTACTAAAGTCGCCTCGGAACTTTTGACCGACATTGAGAAAGAAACAGTTGATTGGAATCCGAACTACGACAACTCCCGTGTTGAGCCTGCCTATCTTCCCGCAAAACTTCCGAACCTTCTTTTGAACGGCACCGTCGGCATCGCCGTCGGTATGGCAACTTCCATTCCTCCGCACAACTTGCTTGAGGTAGTGGACGCGGCAATTCATCTTTCAAAAAACCCGGACGCTTCGACGCGCGAACTACTTCAATTCGTTCCCGGTCCTGACTTCCCGACAGGCGGTATTATTTATGACAAGAAGGCGATAGAGGAGGCGTACTCTACCGGCCGCGGCTCCATCACTATGCGCGCCGTCGCTGAAATCGAGGAGCGCAAAGCGGGCAGCTTCCAAATCATCATCACGGAAATTCCGTATCAGGTGAACAAGTCCGACCTCATCACAAAGATGGCGGAATTGGCGCAGGAGAAAAAAATCGAAGGTATCCGCGATCTCCGCGACGAATCCGACCGCGACGGACTCCGCATTGTCGTCGAGTTGAAAAACGACGCTGCGCCGCAGAAGGTGCTGAACCAACTTTTCGAATACACCGAGCTCCAGAAGAATTTCTACTTCAACATGTTGGCGCTCGTGAACGGCATCCAGCCGCAAGTGCTCTCCCTTAAAGAAGTGCTCGGCGAGTATCTCGCGCACCGCAAAATTATTGTGCGCCGCCGCACCGAGTTCGATCTTAAGAAGGCAGAGGAGCGCGCGCATATTTTGACGGGCTTGGTAACCGCGCTCGACGTCATCGACAAGATTATCGCGACCATCAAGAAATCGAAGGATAAGGAGGAGGCTCGTACGAACCTCATGAAGCAGTTCAAACTTTCCGAAATCCAAGCGAACGCGATTTTGGAAATGAAGCTGCAGGCGCTCGCCGCACTCGAACGCATCAAGCTCGAGGACGAGCTCGCCGAAAAGAAGAAATTCATTGCGGAGTGCCAAGCAATTTTGAAATCGCCGAAG
Organism: Candidatus Jorgensenbacteria bacterium; assembly: GCA_037444725.1. Lineage (GTDB taxonomy): Bacteria > Patescibacteriota > Minisyncoccia > UBA6257 > GWB1-50-10 > CAIKKG01. The sequence goes on from JBBILW010000001.1 coordinate 26,247, forward strand.
AAGATGCTCGAAATTATCCAGAAAGAGCTCGGCGAACTCCGCGAGGCATATCCCCAGCCCCGCAAGACGCGCATTATCGCGTCCGGCCTCAAAGAATTCCGCGAGGAAGACCTTGTGCCCCAGGAAGAAATTATTATTACGATGAGCCAGGACGGTTACATCAAACGCATGCCGCCCGGTACCTTCAAGACGCAGAAGCGCGGAGGCAAGGGACTCATTGGCTCCGAACTCAAGGAGGAAGACCTCATCCGCCAGATTATCACCGCGAATACGCACGACAACGTACTCTTCTTCACGGACCGCGGACGCGTCTTCCAGACAAAAGCATACGAAATTCCCGTCGCCGCGCGCACCGCGAAAGGAAAATCAGTCCACAACTTCCTTACCATTCCGCCCGATGAGACCATCATCTCCATTGTGAGCTATGCGGATGCCGCAGGAAAAGAAAAAGGAAGCGCCACTCAGTTCCTCGTCATGGCGACACGAGAAGGCGTTATTAAAAAGACGCCGGTATCAGACTTCGTCGCCGTACGCAGAAGCGGTATTATCGCGCTCAAATTGAAGGGCGAGGACTCATTGCAGTGGGCGTCATTCTCTTCCGGTGATGACGAAATCATTCTTGTAACCGCAAACGGACAATCCATCCGCTTCAAAGAAAAGGATGTCCGCCCGATGGGCCGCACCGCTGCCGGAACTCGCGCGGTACGCCTTAAGAAGGGCGACGTGGTCGCGGGATTCGATATTATTGCGAAGGGAACGAAGGAGGACGTGCAATTCCTCGTGGTGATGGCACACGGATTTGCAAAGCAAACGCCGCTCAAGGACTACAAGACGCAAAAGCGCGGAGGAGGAGGCATTAAGACCGCGAAAATCACCGACAAAACAGGCAAAGTCATCGCGGCACGCATCATCAGCGAGGACACTGAGGAAGCAATCGCATTCTCGTCGAAGGGCCAGGCGCTCCGCACGAAACTCTCCGACATCCGTGTTGCGGGACGCGCGACGCAGGGCGTGAAAATCATGAACCTCGACGCGGGCGACTCCATTGTCGGCATCGTCTGCCTCTAATCAGTCCGCAAACCCAATAGTCGCTTTCAAAAGAGATGCCGAAGCCGGCATCTCTTTTCATATTCGTGCTCCGTGGCATCACGCCGTGTATAATAGAAACATATGTCAAAACCTCAGATTCTTTTTGTGGCAATCGCGGGAACTCTCATTTTTATACTCGTGCTCATTTTTGCCGGCATTCTTCCGGGTCTTCAGCCCGCACGCACAAAAGTAACGCTTAAGGTATGGGAAGTGGGGTCATACAGCATAGAAAATTCGCTAAAACTTCTTAAGTCCTCATATCCTGGCGTCACTTTCGATATTAAGAAATTCGACACCATGGATATGTATGAAAATGCGCTCCTTGAAGGATTCGCCGTCGGCAGCGCGCCCGATATTTTCATGGTCTCCGGAGAAAACTTCCCCCGTTTTTCAAATAAAATCAGCGTAGCGCCGCAAACCGGCATCACGCTCGTCCAACTTCGCAACCTCTTCCCGCAGATTGCCGAACAGGCATTCACGCTTAAGGGTCAGATTTATGCGCTCCCGCTCTCCATCGACGACCTTGCGCTCATCTATAATAGGAGTCTTTTGGGCTCTGCCGGCATCGCCACTCCGCCGAAGACGTGGGAAGAACTCCAACAGGTTGCGCCGTCGATAACAAAGAAAGACGCGGCAGGGAACATCACGATTGCAGCGGTAACACTCGGCGGTTCGGCGCGAAGCGTTACCAATGCGGCGGACATACTCGGCGCCATGATGATGCAACGGGGTGCCGCGATGGTAAATGAAACAAATACGGCCGCAACATTTGCGGATATACAAGGAAATACGGCCCTCTCCTACTATACGCAATTTGCAGATGCTTCAAGCTCCCTCTACACGTGGAACGACTCCATGCCGTTCTCGATAGACGCATTCGCCCAAGAAAAGGCGGCGATGACTTTCGGCTACCTTGAAGATGTGAAGCGGATAAAGGCGCGCAGTCCATACCTCAATTTTGACATTGCGCCGCTACCGCAGCCGAAATCGCTTGTCGATGCGGGAAAATCGCTTACGTACCCGTCGTTGTACGGTTACACCGTCTCCCGCCAGTCACCGAACTACGCAACCGCATGGAATATTCTTATCGCGCTCGCCACCAATCCCGGTAATGCGCAGGCATATCTTGATGAAACGGGCACGTCTCCCGCGCTCCTCTCGCTCATTAGCGCATCACAAAGCAATCCGCGCATTGGCGTGTTTGCGCGGCAGGCGCTTGTCGCAAAACTCTGGCAGAAACCCAATAACTCAATGGCAAACGCTTCATTTTCCTCAATGATTGAAAACGTAATCACCAAAAAGCTGCGCGTCAATGATGCGCTGTACCAGGCACAAAGCGAGATTAACAAGTTATTTATCCGCCAGTAAGGTATAATAGAATACACATGATGTTTCGCTTACTCGCTGGTATTACTCTTGCCCTCGTCCTCTTCGTCGCCGTTGCTCCGCATGCGCTTGCGGCAAGTATTTGGACGGGAACCTCGTGCGTGGGCACTAGCGGAGGCCCCGACAAGCCGTGCTCCTTCTGTGACGCGCTTATTGTAGGAAGAAATATTATTACGTTTCTTACCGAGATTGCCGTGTCTATCACCACGCTCATGATAGTAGTCGGCGCAATACAATTGGTGATTGCGGGCGGCGACCCCGGAAAAATCTCTGACGCAAAAAGAACGATGGGGCGCGGTCTCACCGGACTTCTCGTCGTAATGTCCGCATGGACACTTATGAACGCGCTTCTCATATTCATCGCACGCGGCAGCGCCTCCGATCCTTCAGGTTGGAAGTGGAATGAGATACAATGTCAGTAACCATTATGAAAACGTTCTCTAAGGCACTTTTTCTCACGCTCGTCCTTACCGCCGCGGCAGCACACGCGCAAACATCCGTAGCGCTCCCCAATCCGCTCGGGGGCGTAAGCACAATCGGCGACCTCCTCAATAAAATTATCGACGCGCTTATTCTTTTCGCATCGCCCGTAGTAGTAGTCATCGTCATGTATGCGGGATATTTGTTTCTTTCCGCGCGCGACGAACCGGAAAAGATTACCCAGGCCAGAAACACCATTCTCTATGCGATGCTCGGGTATGGTATAATACTAATCGCAAAGGGAATCGGGCTTATTATTCAAAGCTTCTTTTCCTAGAAAAGGTCGAGTTGTACATTGCAGACCATTCAAACTTATTACTGAACATGAAAACACTTGTAAAATACGCATCATTTGCAGCAGCAATCGCTCCCGTTCTCGCATTCGCGCAGGCAGCACCTGGCGACGTGACCGGAGGAACACAGGGACGCATCACATCACTTACCGGAGTCTGGACTATTGTGCAGACGGCAGTTAATTGGCTCGTCGCCATTTTCTTCCTCTATGCAACGATTCAGTTCCTTTTGGCAGGCTGGGAGTATCTTAGCTCCAAGGGTGATGAATCGAAGGTGACGGAAGTGAGGAATCGCCTTCTCTATGGAGTCATCGGCGTCGCGGTAGGACTTCTTGCATTCTCAGTCCCCGCTATCGTGAGGACATTCGTGGGTGCATAATTACAACCGATACTACGTTACAAAGGCTCCTCTCTGCTTCACAGCAAGGGGAGTTTTTGATTCCCTTCTTCGCTAAAGCTACGAAGGGCACGGTATTAGAAAAGTAGGAAAATTGGTGTATATTTATGGAAAGTATTTGCTCCCGTGGCGGAACTGGCATACGCGCAGCGCTTAGGACGCTGTCCCCAAAAGGGTTAGAGGTTCAAATCCTCTCGGGAGCACAAAATGACTCCACCGTTTAGGTGGAGTTTGTGCTCCGAGGATTTGAACGGGAAAGGGGTCGGGGAAACGGAAGTTTCCCCGTGGCGGAGCACACGAACCGCTGGGTTCGTGAGAGGCGAGCGATATGCGCGAGCCGACGTTCAATTACCTCTCGGGAGCACAAACGCACTAACAAATAACTAATCACTTACAACAAATAACGCAGAGCAGTCGCTCCCTCCATCGTTATAAGTGATTAGTTATCAGTTTCTTTCCGTCTGCGAGCATGAAACGCCTCATGCACTTCGCGGAGCTCTTTATTCGTAAGGTGAGTATATACCTGTGTCGTCGCAATGTTTGCGTGGCCCAAGAGCTCCTGCACCGAGCGGAGGTCTGCGCCGTTCACAAGCAAGTCGGTCGCGAACGAGTGCCGTAACTCATGCGGGTGCACATGCTTTGCGATGCCTGCCGCACGGGCGTAGTGATCAACAAGACGCTGAATGGTCCGCGGGATAATACGCTCCATCGGCTTGCCGCTTTTCGAAAGACTTATGAAAAGCGCCTCATCCGCATCAGTCCGTTTTTTTAAATAATCCTTGATTGCCGTGCGAGCACCGGCCGAGAGAAAGACAACGCGGATTTTCTCTCCCTTTCCACGCACGGAAAGCTCTCCGCGCTCAAGGTCCAAATATCTCGAGAGCGCGCAAATTTCGGAAACGCGGAGACCGGTCGAAAAGAGAACCTCGAGAATCGCGCGATCGCGGAGCGCGCGGAGCGAATCACCCTTCGGTGCGGCAAGGAGCCGCACCAGTTCTTTATACTCAAGCACCTCGATGTCGCGTCGCGCGATTTTGGGAAGCTCGATGGTTTCCGGCGCAAGTGACTTCACGCCGCGCTTCACGAAATACTTTAAAAGATTACGAAGCGCGATGACGTAATAGCTCTGTGTAATCTTTTTCATGCCGCGCCGCGAGAGCGACACGCGAAAACTTCTGACAACCGCGTCGGTAATATCGGTAGGGGATTTCACTCCCGTTTCTTTCACGAACAAGGCAAGATAGCGTTCGTAATTCTCCCGCGTTTTTAACGAGCGATTTTTTTCAATCTCAAGATAATCGAGGTACTCCTTACAAAGGTCTTTTACATTCGCCATTATCTCCATTGTATCACGCATATATTGTGCGACAGATAATTGACCTGCATTTTGTGCGGGCGTAGAGTATGTACAGAACCTTTTAACCCGCAGGACCCCTATAAGGAGGGAATATGACACTCGAAAGAACAAAGAGAGTACTCGCATCAAGCGAGGATGGAGACGGACAGAGCGTGGAGCTCATCGCGTATGGACCATACGAGAAGACGGTCACTTCGTCCACTGAAGGCGTGCCCGTGCGCATCAACGGCACGAAGCAGGTGATTCAGCTCCAGACCCGCTACCCCACGTGGGAATCGCTCTACGTCGTGAAGGTACGTGGTGAATCGGTCCTCAACACGTACGTTGCGCACATTGCCTGGGACAAGTTCAACAGCGCCATCGGCCTCGATCAGGTTGGCGCCTGACCCCCAACCCACGCACAAGCCATACACCGCTTGTGCGTTTTTTAATACATTTCACCAATTTTTGACCCTGTAGGACGCATAAGGTCTATATTTTTTGACATTTTTCCCGTTTCAAGGTAAGATAGCCCCATTATGTTAACGAAGAGAAAGAAGACGGTCGCCATAAAGGAATTCCAGACCCACGCCACCGATACCGGTTCCGCGGAGGTTCAGGTAGGCCTTCTCACCAAACAAATCAAAGCGCTCGCGGATCACCTCAAAAAGAACGCGAAAGACCACCACTCGAGGAGAGGACTTCTCGGTATGGTAGGTAAGCGCCGCAGGTTCCTTCAGTATCTGAAGCGCGAAGACGAAAAGAAGTATGAAAAGCTGGTCAAAAAACTTGAAATCGAAGCGTAGTATTCCTCAAGAAGTCCCCCGCGCGGCCAAAAATCAGCGTGTGGGGATTTTTCTTGATATTCAAAATATCTACCATTCGGCAAAGCACCTCTACAATTCCCGCGTAAACTTTCAGGAACTCGTGCGGACGCTTGTGAAGGACCGCACGCTCGCACGCGCCATCGCGTACGTCGTGAAAAGTGAAACAGCGCTCGGCGAGGAATCCTTCTTCGATGCGCTGCGCAAAACAGGCTTCGAGCTCCGCTCGAAAGACCTCCAGATATATCCCGACGGCTCGAAGAAAGCGGACTGGGATATCGGCATGGCGGTCGACGCCATCCGTAACGCGGGCGCGCTCGACACTATTATTCTTGTAACGGGCGACGGCGATTTCATCCCGCTCGTCGAGTACTTAAAACTTGGACTCGGAAAACATGTCGAGGTGGCAGGGTTCGGCAGAACATCATCGGGTAAACTCAAAGAAATCGCCGAAACGTTTATTGAGTTAGACCACGTGCCGCGGATACTTATGGGCATCAAGCGGCGTCCGCAGGCGCAACAGGGAGCGGCCCCACGTGCAGCGCCTCCCACACGAAAACCGCCGTACAGAAACCAGGGAGGCCGACAGCAGTAAAAAGGCGAGAGAGTTGAACGACAATACACTTAAAACCCAAAAAAATTATTATGAATCTCAACAGAAAAAAGTTTGCAACGACATTGGACGGCGCACCGCTTGAAGTAGAAGTATCGGAACTCGCTCATCAGGCGAATGCCGCAGTACTCGCGCGCCACGGCGACACGGTGGTGCTTGCGGTTGCGGTAATGGGCGACAAAGAAGCGTCGCTTGATTACTTCCCGCTCACCGTTGATTACGAGGAACGTTTTTATGCGGCAGGAAAAATTCTCGGCAGCCGTTTTGTGCGCCGCGAAGGAAGGCCGTCAGATGAATCAATTCTTTCCGCACGCCTCATTGACCGCACTATCCGCCCGCTCTTCGATCAGCGCTTGCGCCGCGAAGTGCAAGTAACGGTTACGATTCTTTCCTACGATGAAATCCATGACCCCGACATGGTGGCGCTTCTTGCAGCTTCAACCGCGCTCGGCATTTCGGACATTCCCTGGGGCGGTCCTGTCGCAGGCGCACGCCTTGAAGCGAAGAACGCTGCCGACGGAAAAACTTTCCTTGCCCAATTTGCGGGCACCGACACGTTCGTCAACATGATTGAGTTCGAGGGCAATGAAATCTCGGAAAAATCAGCAACCGAAGTATTTGTCGCCGCACATGAAACTATCAAGAAACTGATTGCGTTCCAGAATGGCATCATCAAAGAAATCGGCAAGAAAAAGGCGGATGTGATGATTCCGGAAGCTTCGCCCGCAGTCAAAACGCTTGTCTCAGAATTCCTTAACGGAAAACTCGAGGCCGCGTTCCGCAATGACACGCACGGCGCGCTGAAGAATGAACTCTTCGAATACCTCAAAACGACGGACCAGGCGGAGGAGGCGCTTAAATACGCGGAGTATCTTTTTGAAACAATAAGCGACGAATTCGTGCACGCGTATGCCTTAAAAGAAGGGAAGCGCGTCGACGGCAGGAAACTTGATGAGGTGCGCGACTTGCTCGCGGAAGTAAAACTCCTTGAGCGCACGCACGGCTCGGGACTCTTTGTCCGCGGCGATACGCAGGTACTTGCGGTCACCACACTCGCGTCTCCTTCCTCGGAGCAGCTTATCGAATCAATCGAGGGCACCACGAAGAAGCGCTTCATGCTCCACTACAACTTCCCGAAGTTCTCAACCGGAGAAGTAGGACGCGCGCGCAGCGTCGGCCGCCGTGAAATCGGCCATGGCGCGCTTGCCGCAAAAGCGGTCGCGCAGGTGGTCCCGGGCAAAGAAGTATTCCCGTACACTATCCGCGTGGTATGTGAGACGCTCTCTTCAAACGGCTCATCCTCGCAGGCATCTATCTGCTCGGCTTCGCTCTCACTCATGGACGCAGGCGTGCCGCTCAGGAAGCACGTGGCAGGCATCGCAATCGGCCTCATGACTGGCGAGAAAGGCGAATATAAGATTTTGACCGATATCCAGGGCCCTGAGGACCACTACGGCGATATGGACTTCAAAGTAGCGGGCACTGCGGACGGCATTGCCGCAATCCAGATGGACGTGAAAATCGGCGGCATCACTAAAGATATTTTCGTCGAAGCGCTTCGCGCCGCAGAAAAGGCCCGCACGCAGATTCTCGGTGTGATGAGCGCAGTACTACCCGCGCCGCGCGCGCAGGTTTCGAAGTACGCGCCGACCATCATGGTCTTGAAGATTAATCCGGAAAAAATCGGACTCGTTATCGGTCCCGGCGGTAAGACCATCAACGGCATTATTGCGATGTGCGACAACAAAGTCGGCATCGATATCGATGAGGACGGCACCGTGTTCGTATCCGGCACCGACGCCGCGATGACGAATAAGGCGTACAAAACCGTGGAGGCGCTCGTGCGCGAATACGCCGTCGGCGAAGTGGTAACCGGTCCCATCATCAAAATTCTCGATTTCGGCGCCATTGTCGACCTTGGCGGGGGACAGGACGGCATGATTCACGTTTCCGAACTCCGCGACGGCTTCGTAAAGCGTGTTGAAGACGTGGTTCATATGGGAGAAGTAGTTTCCGCTAAAATCGTTCGCCTTGAACAAGGAAAAATCGGACTCTCATTAAAAGCAATGAAGGCGCCAGAGGCACCAAAGCCCCAGCAATAGCAGCGAAAAACACCCCGCATTAATGCGGGGTGTTTTTATCCACACGCAGGCGAAACAAATGATGTATAATATACGCAATGGCAGACTTTCAACCTCAGGGTCAAAATTGGTCGGGACAAAACCCTGTTATCGGCACGGGCGAGGGAGAGGTACCGCTTGCGAAACCTCCGATCGCCGACATGACTATGCGCACGATGGGCTCGGACATCTCCTCGATGAGAGCGTCGGGAGGAGGCGAGCCACGTCCGTATGCGCCGAAAGAAGTATCATATTCTGCACCCGCAGCGCCGATGCCGTCTGCGCCTCAAATGCCCGCCGCACCGCAAATGCAGCAATCATACACTGCCCCCTCGGCGTCACCGCAGATGAGTTTCGGCAACGTGGCACCGGTAAACGTTATGGCGCAGGCTGCACCCGCAAAATCGGGAAGCGCGCTCTTTATCATCCTTGCTGCCATTATTACCTCTGTTGGCCTTGGCGCAGTTGGATACTTTTTCGTCTACCCACAGTTTGCTACCCCTGCAGCGCCCGCAGTAACCGAGCAGCCCGCAGCACCGACACCGGGCACTGAATCTCCTGCAACAACAACAGAGCCTGCCACGACCACGGCAGCGGCCACCGAACCTCTTCCGCCGACGCCGCCCGCACAGGGAACATCCACGGCTCCTGTAGCACCCGCGACACCTGCAGCGCCTGAACTGCCGACGGTTTCCGCACACGTCTCGCTTCTTACGACCGCAGCAGACTTTTCTGCAGAAGCAACACTCGGAAGCGTAACACTCGACGCAGTGAAGAGCGCCCTTACATCGAACCCTGTAGAGGTGCCCGTGCTTAAAGAGGTGACGTTCAAGAACGACACGGGAAAAGTATACGCATTCGCCGCAATCGCGCCCCTTGTCATGCCGACCACCCTCTCCTCGACGACACTCGCACTCTTTGCTCCTGACGCATCGTTTATTACTTATACGGATAAAACCGGCTCATGGCCCGCAATTGTTCTTCAGCTCGCAAGCGGCGCAGACGCGAATGCGGCCAAGACAGCCATGGCGGCGATTGAAAAAAATAACGAGTACGCATCGCTCTTCATTGTGAACCCGGGAACCGCGACCACATGGAAAGACGGCAAGGTGGCGAATGTTGCCGCGCGTTATATCGCATACTCGCAGAAGAACGTGGCCTTCAGCTACACGTGGCTCGGCACCAAACTTGTGATAAGCTCAAGTTATGCAGGAGCGCAAGAAACCGCAAAACGCATCGCACAATAACGACGACCTTTCACGCTGGAACCAAATCGCCCGCGAGTATGATACGCATATCACTCAGGGCGATTTTTTTCGTACAAAACTTCTCGACCCGGCTATGCACGAGCTTCTTCACGACGTGTCCCGCAAGACAATTCTTGATGCGGGATGCGGGCAGGGATATCTTGCCCATGCACTATCCGAACGCGGCGCTCGCGTTGAAGCCATTGATGGCGCAGAAACACTTATAGCGCTTGCTCGCGAACATTACGGAGAAAATGAGCTATTGCGATTTTCCGTGCACAATCTTATGAACGCCCTTCCTTTTCCCGAGCAAGCGTTTGATATTGCTGTCGCCAACATGGTCCTCATGGATCTTGACCCTGTGGCTCCCGTGCTTCGAGAAATTGCGCGCGTAACAAAGCCAGATGGCGTGTTTATCTTTTCGATTCTCCATCCCTTGTTTGCGAATGGGACGCTGCGCAAAGGACTCCGCGAATATCTCACCCGCGCTCTGCCATTTTACGCACTGTCGCGCTACGCAACGCCATATAAAAAAGAGTGGCGCATCCCCGGCACTACACACACGACGAACGTATACAGCCGCTCTCTCGAGTATTACGCGCGAGAGCTTGCCGCGTCCGGCTTTGCGATAGCCGACGTGCGGGAACCGGTCTTTTCGCAACAAGAAGTGGAGAAGGAGAGCGGTGCCATGCGCCTTCTTGCTGAGATTCCCATGTTCCTCATCGTGCGCGCGATAAAAACGCATGAACGGTGATTGACAAGGCAATTTCATTCTTCTATTTTTCTAATATGCTCACTAAAGAACAACTTGAACAACTCAAAGAGCAGCTCACCGAACAGCGGGAGACGCTCGCAGAAAGACTTGCGCAACAGAATCCGAATGTTGATTTCGGCGACGACGTAGACGCGGGCGACGAAGAGGCCGATGAGGCAGAAGCGTTTGCAACCGTGCTCGGCATTTCGCAAGTTGAAAAGGAACACCTGCTCGATGTGGAGCATGCGCTCGACAAGATTCGCAAGGGAACGTACGGAAAATGCGAACACTGCGGCGCAGCCATCTCACACGAAGTGCTCGCGGTCGAACCCGCATCGCGACTCTGCAAATCCTGCAAAGCATTAGGCTAAATGAGTTCGGTTCCCAAGATTTTTTCCGCAGAACTCGAAGGAATCGACGCTGAACTTATCGAAGTGGAGGCCGACTTAAATGTCGGTCTCCATTCGTTTAATATCGTGGGCCTCGCCGATAAGGCGGTCAGCGAAGCAAAAGAGCGCGTGAATTCCGCACTCAAGAATTCCGGCATCAAGCCGCCCACGCGCGAAAACCGCAAAATTACCATCAATCTCGCACCTGCAGACACGAAAAAGGCGGGTTCTCGTTTCGATTTACCGATTGCCGTCGCGTACCTCCTCGCAAGCGAACAGTTGAAACGCTTTGAAACGGGCGACAAACTTTTTGTCGGCGAGCTCTCACTCGACGGCTCGCTGCGCCCCGTGCCCGGCACATTAAACATCGCGATGCTTGCCGCGCGCACACACCTTGCGGAACTCTACGTCCCCGCAGCGAATGCTGTAGAAGCCGCTATCGTGCGCGACATTTCCGTTATCCCTGTGAGCTGTATTAAAGAACTTATCGACCATCTCGAGGGTACCGCAATTATCGCTCCGCAACCGCACACCGAATTCTCTCCGGGTTTTGCGCCTGCACAAGTTACGTTCCGCGACATCCGTGGGCACGCGGGAGCAAAACGCGCGCTCGGCATTGCTGCCGCGGGCGGACACAACATTATTATGTCGGGACCGCCCGGCACCGGAAAAACCTTGCTTGCTCAATCACTTCCATCGATTCTTCCGCTTCCCGCGCTAGAAGAGAGTATTGAAATAACACGCGTCTACAGCGCCGCAGGCATGACGGCGCACGCATCTTTCATCGAGTGGCGGCCGTTCCGCGCGCCGCATCACAGCGCCTCGCTTGCATCGATACTGGGCGGCGGCACCAATCCGCGCCCCGGAGAAATAAGTCTCGCGCACCGCGGCGTGCTCTTCCTCGACGAACTTCCCGAATTTCACCGCGATATATTGGAAGGCCTTCGGCAACCGCTGGAAGAGGGTCGCGTCCATGTCGCACGCGCAAAAAAGACCCTTGTATTTCCTGCGCGTTTTATTCTCGCGGCGGCGATGAACCCCTGTCCGTGCGGCCATTATGAATCCGGCGACCGGGAATGCACATGTACCGCGCATGAGGTGCTCCGCTATCAAAAGAAGATTTCCGGACCGCTCCTCGACCGCTTCGATATCCAGATAGAAGTAAAAAAGATTCCCGTCGATGAGTTGCGCGCAACGACGGAGGAGGGGAGCGACGACGCGATCCGTGATGAAATTGCGGCTGCGCGTGAACGGCAGAGGACGCGCTTTGCAGGACTCTCGCCGCGCATTCACACCAATGCAGAAATGACTTCGCGCCAAACAGAGCGCTTCGTGCACGCGAACGAAGAGGCAGACCGTTTTTTGAAACAAATTCTCGAAACACGAAAACTTTCCACGCGCGGATACTACCGCATTTTGAAAGTTGCGCGAACGATTGCAGACATGGAAAACTCGATTGATGTCACCAGGGCGCATCTTGCCGAAGCATTCCAATACCGCCTCCGCGGCAATGAATAGGCAAAGCCGCCCGAAGGGCGGCTTGTTTAGTGTGTAGCAAATGGATTCTTTGCGCCGATGACCTCGAAGTGGAGGTGGCAGCCCGAGGGTCCGTCCGTGTTACCAGTGTTGCCCACAAAACCTATCGGATCTCCCTGATTTACTTCATCACCGACTTTCACCGCAACTTTTTCTAAGTGCGCGTAGCGGGTCTTCAAACCACCCGAGTGCTGGATGAGCACGAAAAGACCGTAGCCGTTGTTCCATCCGCTTGCGCCATCGCTGCGCAGCTCTTCATCTTCGATAACCGTACCGCCCGCAGCCGCGACGACCTGCGTTCCGCATTTATTTACAATGTCCACGGCATTTTGCGTGTGCAGCTCGCCCAAATTATTGCCCGCAAGCGGCAGCGAGAGAACTCCTTTCGCAAGCGAGGGGAGCTTCTCGGCAGCACGCGCAATCGTTTTTGCGCTCGGCGCGACTCCCGGAAGTACGAGTGTGCCCTTACCGGCAATTAAAATCTTCTGGTAATCAGCGTTGTGCTGCTTAATAATGCCTTGGCTTATTGAGAAATCCGCCGCAATCGAATCCAGCGTATCGCCCTGCTTCACTTCATAAAGAATTCCCGAAACCGGTAAAATCACGAGCTCATCTCCTACGTGGACCGAACGCGTGCCTCCGTTTGCCCACTGTACCGTTTCACGCGAAATGCCAAATTCCGCAGCAATGCTCGTAATCGTGTCTCCCTTGCGCACCTTGTAGCGCTTCAGGCCGTCGCGCACAGGGGAAAGGTTAGTGAGAGGATTTGCGCTTGCCGTCGCGGAAATGCCGTCATCGTCTGTCGTCTTCACGGAGTCATCGCCCTCCAGCGCATATCCGACAGGAAGTTCGGAAGCGAGTGACAGGCTGTTTTCTTTTGCTACCGCACCGCCCGTATTAATCGCTGCGCCCTCATCGGAATAGTACACCGCCCGAGATTGGGGGAGTGGCACAAGATTCAACAAAAGAAGGGAGGCTACGACGAGAACCGACCAGATGCTGGTCGTTGCGGTGATTTCGGGCGCGTCAGGCGCTATTTTTTTTATGACCGCGTTTACTGTATTAATGTTATTAGTATAGCAAAATCCTGCGTTATTTCAACGTTACTCCGCATTTTTATGCTATACTTATGAGTAATGAAAAGAATAATTGCGTGCGGAATGTTTCTCGCGATTGCGCTCATTTTCGTGGCGCCAAGGCCCGCGAAAGCATTTACTTCGTTCGGCGGCACCGTAGTCACCACATTTGCTCCCGCCGTAGCCTGTGCGGGCGAGGGACCCATCACCATTATTCCCGCCGGCTTGTTCCCGCCGGGTCCCTACGCCGCCTATCCGCTTACCATGCGCTATTCTCACTACTTTATTCATCCTGGCCAAAAAATTCTCGGGCTCTATATTCCCTTCTTAACGCCGGGCCTCTGCTGGACAACCACACCGATTCCCATACCCGTGCCCGTGTTCCCGATAATCATGTTCGGAACGAGTCTCTAGCCGCATGCGCCAAAAACTTGGACAGCACTTTCTCACCGATATCGATCTTCTGAAAAGAATCGCATCGTACGTTGATATTCGCGAAAACGATGTCATTCTCGAGATCGGCCCAGGACATGGAGAGCTTACCTCGCATCTTGTTCGCGAGGCCTCTGCTCACAAAAATGTAAGAATTATGCTCGTCGAAAAGGACGAGTCGCTGGTCGTGAAGCTTCAAACAAAGTTCGCGCCCCCGCTTAAGAGCGGGGTTGTCGGTATTTTCGGCGGCGACGCGCTCGCGCTTCTTCCCCAAATTGTCGATGGGCTCTCAAAAACAGGGCAATCATACAAAATTGTGGGCAATATTCCGTACTACATCACCGGATTTCTCTTTCGTGTCATCGGCGAACTCGCGCACAAACCCACATCGTGCGTTTTTCTTATCCAGAAAGAGGTCGCTGAACGCGCCGCCGCACAGCCGCCGCACATGAATCTCCTCGCCGCGAGCGTGCAGTACTGGGCGAATGCGGAAATGCTCGATTTTGTACCCAAAGACTCTTTTAATCCTCCTCCTGAGGTGGATTCCGCGGTCATCCGACTCGTCACCAAGACTTCTGCAGCCACCACGCTTCCGGAACAGTACTTTATGTGCGTAAAAGCGCTCTTCAAGCAGCCTCGAAAAAACATTCAGAACAACCTCAAAGAGCTTGAGAGCTTCTCCACACTCTCCAAAGAGCGAGCACTGAAATTATTTGAATCTATCGGCCATAAACCTACTGATAGGCCGCAAGATATGCACATAGAATCTATCTTATTACTCGCTCATCTGTTGTATAATGAGTAAGTAATATGCGAACGAGATCCATCATCGCCTTACTTGTACTTCTCTTTGGGGCGGGGAGCGCTGTTTGGATTGCGTCGCCTAAAGTTTTTAGCGGCCACGCCGCATCGGAGGTTTCTTTCGCCACAAGCAGCGCGGGCGCAGATCCGCGATTTACGAACGACACGGGCGCGGGAAGCGACACTTCCAATGACATTTCCGAGGAAAACGTGGTGCGCAATTACGGCAGAGAAATTCTTCGCCTTAACCCGCAGGGCCAGGGGAAAGATGCTCCGATAATCGTTCCCAATGAGGCGGTTTTTTCTCAGATGATTCAGGATGAGATTTCAAAACCGATTCCTGTGCGCACGTACACCGAAAATGATATTACCGTTTTGAAGGCGACAGACAAAAAAACCGCACTCGCGTACGCGACTGCGATTGATTCCGCAAATAAGAAGACCATCGGTGCGCTTGCCACTCCGTTCGTGGCCGCCGTCCAACAATATGTTTCCGATAATAATCCTCAGGAACTTTCCCGCCAGTCATCCGCCATTGCTGCCTACATCACCGCACTTCTTGCGACGCCTGTTCCGCAAACCTGGAAGACGTTTCATCTCGGACTCATTAATCTTCTCAGCAAGCGCTTCGCATATGCGAATGCCATTCTCGATAATAACGACTCACAGCTGAAAATAGCCGCGGCTCTCAGCAATATTATTTCACTCGTTGATGAAGAGGTCGAACTCTACAAAACCATGCCCACCCAATAACGGAACGGCACCACCATCATGAACTTCCGCATTCATTCGCTTATCGCATCGTCGCTCTTTGTCACCGTGCTCACCACGAGTATTTTTGCATACTATCCAGTGAAAGAAGTGCACGCTCAAGCCGGTACGTCAGAAGTCCTGGGAGCCTGCGGCGTGAATGCCGCACTCGATGCATTGACCGCAGTCGCGGGAGAAGCATTAAGTTTTTTAAGCACATCGGTTCCCACCACAAACCGTCCGCAACAACTTACGACAATTAAGTATGGTATTCAGCAATGTCTTATGGCGATATTAAACCTCACCATCAAAGTCATGCTCGCGAAATTAAAAAAGCGGCTTTTGGACAGACTTACCGATGACACCATTTCCTGGATTAATGGCGATGGGGGAAAGCCCAAATTCGTTACCAACTTCGGCGACGTGCTCAAGGAAAGCGCCGATGCTGCGGTTGGCGACACGCTCCGTGCATCGGGTATGGGTAAGCTCTGCTCTGACAAATTATCACTCCAAGTACAGGTATCATTACGAAAACAAAAGAAATTTTCCGAAGGTATAACCTGCACTCTTACGGGAGCGGCAAAAAACGTTTCAGCATTTGCCGATAACTTTAACAATGGCAGCTGGATAGGGTATGGACAGCTTCTCGAGCCCTCAAATAACCGCTGGGGACTGCAGCTCCTTGCCATGGATGCGCTTGATACCAAAAAATCGCAGCTCAATGAGGCTACGAAGTTAAAAACCCAGGCAAGCACGGGCTTTACACCGACCGAGTTCTGTAAGGCGTGGACGCTTACCGGCGTACACACAACGGATGGTATCGGCAAGGTTACAGAAATCGCGCGCGTATCAGGAGACGTGTTTAATGGCGGACTCCGCGCACCGGAAAATCCTCCAAGTCCCACCGAGCGACCCGGAAACGCCGATTATTATCCGCCTGATTTCCCACAAAACTATACTGACCTTGCTTATGTTTGCGTTTCGGGAGACCGCGTTGTTTCAACGCCTGCGACGACAATCTCCGGCGCGACCGACAAGGCGGTTACGAGCGATTGGAATACCATCGCCAACATGGACGATCTCACTCCCTACATATCTGCAATATTCGATGCCGCGGTTAACCGAGTGAAGAAAGCTGGCGTGAAGGGTTTGTTGTCCGCCAAAAACGACCTCTTCAGCGACAGCAGCAAGACCGGCTATTCAGCCGGCGCGGGAGGGAGCGCAACTGATCAGACCGTTATCGAGTTAAAAGCTTCGTACGCTGCCGCGATGGCTGAAGCATCGAGTACTAGCGCACTTCTTAAGGCTGCGAACGACCAAATCACAACCGCGCTTAATCAATTGAACGCGCTTGGCGCCTGCCAGGCCTCCGTACTCGTTGCGCTAAATCCTATGGGAACGGTTTTTGATTGTCCTGCCACCGGTACAAAACTCACCACAGTTTCCAACTCATACGCATCGCTCAACACATACGCTTCAAATCTCGCCGATGCAAAAAAATCACTTTCACAAACCACCTCCCAGGTGAACGCCGCAACGAGTACCATGAGCATTACCACCCTTGCGACTCTTTCCTCGCTCGTGGCTGACGCAAGAGGAAAAATAGCTTCTATAGCAATCGGCGTTCAAAAGATTATTGACGCAACCACCGCAGACGCAACGCTTATAGCAAACGAACTCACCACCTGCTCGAATGCCGCAAAATTCCCCGGCACCGCATACAGCTGTCCTGTCTGGCCCTAATTCATGAAGTATCGCCCCAAATATTTATTCCTTGGACTAGTCATCGCGGGAAGCGTTGCGCTGCTTACGCCTCATTTGGCGCACGCGGGCATTATGGATGACACGGCAATAAAAGTTGGCGTGGCGATGTTTAGTGTGGTCGCCTACATCATCAACACGATAGTCGGTTTCTTGTTCGTTGCTGCCGCATGGCTCGTCGGCATCGCGATGAGCATCAACGATACCGTCGCAAGCTCAACCAATTCCATTGTAACCATCGGATGGGGGATATCACGTGATATTGCAAACCTCGGTTTCGTGCTTGCGATGGTCGTTATCGCATTTGCCACCATCATCAATTATGAACCATACGGCGCACGCAAACTTCTTGTGAAACTCATCACCGCGGCTATTCTCGTAAATTTCAGCTTGACGATAGGCGGCGTCCTTATTGATTTTTCAAACGTCCTCACCCACTTCTTTCTCAGCCGAATCAACGTGACCCCTATCGAACTCGCGAGTAAGCTTGCGCAAGCGCTCGGGCCTCAGAAATTCATACTGGGCGACACGACCGATCCGCTTCCGCCCGATCCGAAGAACCAGCCGAATGTTCAGGAGGCGATTGGTTGGGGAGTACTGCTCAACATAAGCGGCCTTATATTTTCGATGGCATTCATTCTCATCTCCACCATCGTGCTGCTCACCTTTGCCGTCATGCTTCTTGTGCGTTTCGTAACACTTACGATTCTTCTTGCGTCAGCGCCGCTCTCCTGGCTCTTCAGCGTCATTCCGCAACTGAATAAGATGAACGATCTCTGGTGGAATAAATTTACGCAATGGACGTTCTTTGCGCCCGCGATGACATTCTTTGTTTATCTCGCGCTTGCGGGTCTCGATGCTCTGTCGATACAATCCACTCCGGATACATTCTTCAGCGACCCTGGACTCGCCACCATTATGGCGACGGGCATGAGGGGTGTATTGCTCTGCGGCACACTTGTTGGTGGATTAATGGCCGCAAATAAAATGGGTATTACAGGCGCGGCCGCGGGAATGGGCGCGGCAAAAGGCTTGTGGAGCGGCACTAAGGGATATGTGGGCGAGCGTGCAACCATGCTTCGCCAGCGCCTTGCGGCGGCGGGCATGCAAATCGATAAAAGCGGCGTGGCAACGACGGGCGCGGGGCGTGTCGCCGCAGCACTTGGCAGGGGTCTCTATCAGGTACCTCTTGTGGGAACAGGACTCGCGCGAAGGGCCGAGCGCGTGCGGGACGCGATTGGAAGAGACGCAGCAGCGCACATCGAGAATCGAGGGGTTGTGCGCACCGGTATAATGGGCTCACTCTTCCGCGGCGCTGCTGAGGGTGCGGGCGTTGTCGGCAAGAAAAAGGCAAGAAAACCTGAGGACATGACAAAAGAAGAACTGCTTGAAGAGCGGGAAACGCTTAAAACTGAAAAAGAAGCGGCCGAAAAAAGAGGGAAGGCGGCTGAATCCGCAAATATTCCGACGGGTGGTCAAACGCCGTCGGTTTAAAAAACCGAACTCTACGGCTAAGAATAGTGGGTCTGCCTAATACATATCAAAAACCGCATGGAAAGTTTTAAGAATCCGTTCGACGCGCGCATTAAAGCAATAGACGACGTTCTTGAGAAACGATTCGGAGAAGCAAAAACCGCAAGCGATTGGCAAAAGCGCGTAGAGGCGCTTGAAGAAGAGCAGAAAAAAACCAAAGACGCTGGTTATGATTTTTCGTACTACAAATCAGCAATCGCGCAAGCAAGAAAAAAGAAAGTTGAGACTATGGACGACGGCACACTTGAGGAGCAGCTCAAGAAAATTAAGGAGTTCGAATCGCTTCGTGAAGAAGAGGATAAAATCCTCCGCGAAAAAATAGAAGCGGAAACCGACGAGAAGAAAAAGGAGGGATTAAAAAAGGACAGAAATAAGGCGCTCGCGTATTATGAAAAGAAAATAAACGAGATTGAAGAAAAGATAAAACCGAAAAATGAGGAGGAGTTCATCAAAAAAATCTCGGACATAGAAGAGAGGAGGAGTGAAAAACTTCAACGATTGGGAGTAAACAAAGAAGGGAAGACCATCGCAGATGTTACTTATTTCGATTCACAGCTCGCCACAGCGCAACGCGAGCTCGATAAACTAATCACCGCAAAAACCGAGAGGCCCGTTCAGTACGTTTTGGAAGCGGGTCTTAAGAAAATCCGCACGCAAAGGGATATAGAAATCGCCTCTCACGGCACGAGCAGTTTAAGCGACATCCTTAATGACGCTACAAAAAAATTTACCGTATTTGTTTCCGATTGGCGGAAATTTGATTCGCAAAAACTGAAACAAGCACGGCAATGGGAGGCGCGGCGAGCATCGCTCGACAAACTTGAACGAGATTTCGGGCCCGCCATAGAAGAAGTCAAAAAAATCCCCGCGTTCGCGTCTGAAGCGCAACAGATTGAGGATGAAGTGCGCGCGATTATTAAAGAACAAAAAGAACTTGTGGATGATGAAACAAATAAGACGGATGGCGCGCAAAAATCCAAACCTGAGGCGTCACAATCGATAGACGATCTTCTGAAGGTGATGGCGATTGCGCAAGAAGGCGAGCGAGTTAAAAAAGAACGTGAGACGTTGCAGCGGGAAAAGCCGATTCAATTCCTTGTAGAAGATTTGATTAACCAGCTTCAGAAACAGCGTGATACTGAAACTCTTATAGATGCGCTGTATCAATTCGAAAGTTCTTGGCAAAAGATTGACGAACGCAAGCCGGAAACAGAGGCGGAGTGGGCGCTTCGCCGCGATGCATTGCGGGCACTTAAAATGGAACTCCTCAATGCAAAGAAGAAATTGTCTGATATGAAAATCGTTATCGATTATAGCGCAATCGACAACGAGATTGCGGATGCGGACGATTTTTTAGCTGCCGCGGGTAAAAAGGATCAGCAGTCCTAGCCAATAGGAGGTACAATTGAAAACGACATCGGTATATAATGTTTGTATACGAGAGATATGGATTATTCACTCATCACTGAACAAGCGATTAACAACCGATACAATACCGTCCCGGAAGAACTTCGCGATGCGGTGGATTCCGAACAAACGCAAAAGCTGATATCCAACATCAGCAAAACGCAGTATTTGAATGAGGAAAAATCGCTTATCTTGGAGCAACTCGTTGCACTTGTGCTCCTCGGCTTTATGTCGACAAACGAACTGGTGCACGAGCTTCGCGAACAGCTTTTCTTAAACCATGAGCACGCCCGCGTACTGGCAAATGAGCTCAACAACAGAATTTTCGAGTCACTTAAAGAAGAGCTCGCTGCCGCATACAATCCTCCCGCGGCTACCATTGAACAGGAAGCGCCTCAGCCTCCCTCGGCGGTAAGAGCACCAGCCGAAGAACCTCTTCCTATTACGTCGTTTAAGATCGCTCCGGAAGCGGCGCCTGCGCCGGCATCCACGCCCGCGCCCATTTCTCCCGTTTCCATCAACGCAAGCGAAGGCGGGCCCGCAGTTTTGCAGAAACAGACGCCCTTTTTCGAACGGGCGGAATTAAAACCGACCGGTAAGAAACCGTCGCTTTCATTCAACACGTTCGCATCATCATCCGAGACCACCGAACCGCCTCGCGTTCAGGCAAAAATCGAAACTCCTCTCGGTGTGCAATGGGCAGCGAAAAAAGAGGAGCCTAAAAAAATGGGGAAGGTGGTGCACTATAGCGAATTCGGCTCATCAGGAGGCGGAGGCCGCCCCGCACCCGTTTCGGAGTTTATTAATCTTGAGGCGCTCAAAAAGGTTTCGCTCGACACAAAGCCCGCCCCCGCGGCACCGCAGGTAGCCCCAGCCGCACCTCAATCCGCAAGCCCCGCTCCGCAGCAACCTCCGGCAGCTCCTTCTGCGCCGATTCTTAACCCCGACGTGCCGACGCTCATCACGCCGGTCGCAACGATAAAGCCAGCGCCGATAGAAGAGAAAAAGAGTCCTCTCATGTGGGGTATAAATCCCATTTCTGTAAGCGTTCCAACTGCCACAACAGCTGATTCGGGACCGAAGCGTATGGATGCAATAGTGCCTAATGCCGGCTCTCCAGCAGCTCAAAAACCAGCTCCCGTACCGATTTCGAGCGATACGAAACAACCCGCACTTGAAGGAAATGTTATTCACCTTCGCTAATGGCACAATTTCAGATACCACAATTTATTGAAGAGGAGGCAAAAATTGTCGGCCCTCTTACCATTAAACAATTCGGCTATCTCGCAGTCGCGGGGGGCCTTTCGTTTGGGCTCTTCTATTTATTTACGTTCTTTCTCTGGCTTATAGTGTCCGCCATTCTTATCGGCGCGGCGGCCGCCCTTGCATTCGTGAAGATTAACGGACAAGGTCTTCCTGAAATTCTTCTCGCGGGCTTTTCATTTTTATGGAAACCGCGCCGTTATGTTTGGCAGCGGGCAATGCAGCAGACCACGCTCGACATTTCCGATCTTGAAAAAATACAAACGATACGCAAAAGCATCAGTATTTCGGACAAGCTTAAGAACATCGCTGTAGGAGTGACTACGGGAAAGATATTCCGCGGCGAGGGCGAAACACCAAGTCAGCCCAAAGAGCGTTATCAGGTTGTTTCTTACCTTACCGGGGAGCAGAAGGTAGCAAAGCGCATCGATTACTAGCGCATAAACCGTTGAAATACGGTACAATATACGTATATGGCAGAAGTCAGCCTTCCTACACAACAATTCGTTGATATAAAAGAGGTGCGCAATGGCGTCGTCTACCTGAAACAGGGAGGCATGCGCAAGATTCTTATCGTGAGCGGCGTTAACTTCGACCTCAAATCCGAGGCTGAGCAGACCGCCATTCTCGGCACGTTCCAAAACTTCATCAATACCATCGATTTTCCTGTTCAATTTTTCATTCACTCGCGCAAAGTAAACATCGAGACCTATCTTGAGAAGATGAGCGAGCGACAATCAAAGGAAGAAAACGAGCTCTTAAAAATACAGATTGGAGAATATATTGAATTTATCCGCTCATTTGTCGAACAGAACGCTATTATCAATAAAACTTTTTTTGCAATTGTCCCTTACGACGGCGGAACGGTAGTGGCGGGCGGGGGAGTCGACAATATTCTTAATATGTTCAACAAGCCCCAGTCTGCCGACGTGCAAAAACAGCAATCGGAACATGCCGCACTCGAACAACTTGAGTTGCGCGTTACCGAAATTTCAAACGGAATTGAACAAATCGGCCTCCGTGTAACTCCTTTGAGCGACGCCGAGATAGTCGAGCTTTTCTATAACCTTTACAATCCGCAGCTTCAGGAAAAGAAGGGTCTTGAGATTACCAAGCAACAATGAAAATAAAAATCCCGCAACTCTATAAGCCGTCGCCTCAAGATCTCCCGAACATTATTGCGCCGTCGGGACTTGAGATTAATGCGAACTACATTAAAATCGGCGATTATTACGCGAAAACGCTTTTTATTTTCACCTATCCTCGTTTTGTGATGACGGGATGGTTTTCGCCCATTATCAATATGGCGGAAATGATGGATGTTTCCATCTTCATGCATCCCATGGACACCTCGCTCGCGCTTCAAAATCTCCGTAAAAAAGTTGCGCAGGTAGAATCGGAGCTTAATGAAAAACAGGCGAAAGGAATGGTGCGCGACCCCATGCTTGAGACCGCATACCAAGACATAGAAACGCTGCGCGACGCGCTTCTTCAGGCACGCGAGAAGCTTTTTAAAGTCGGTGTATATATTACTGTGTACGCACAAACACTTGAGGCGCTCACCAAAATCGAGGGCCAGGTTTCAAATGTTTTGGAAGGGAAGCTTGTGTATATAAAACCGTCTCTTTTCAAACAACTCGAGGGGTTTGACTCCACACTTCCTCTTGGCGAAGACAAGCTGCAGATTCACACGCCGCTCAACTCCGGCTCCGCTTCGTCGCTCTTCCCGTTTGTATCACCTGATTTGAGCTCTGAAAAGGGAATTCTCTTCGGCATCAATATGAGCAATAACAGCCTCATTATTTTTGACCGTTTCTCGCTTGAAAACGCGAACCAGGTTATTTTCGCAAAGTCTGGCGCCGGTAAATCATATACCACCAAACTCCAGATTATCCGCTCACTCATGACGGGCACCAATGTCATTGTTATCGACCCCGAAAACGAGTACCAAAACCTTGCCAATGCGGTCGGCGGAAGTTATTTCAAGATTTCACTTACCTCACCGAGCCACATTAATCCGTTCGACATCCCCATCATTCCGGAAGGGGAGGAGCCCGGAGACGTCTTCAAATCGCACGTGTTGAACCTCACGGGTCTTTTGAAACTCATGCTCGGCACTATTACGCCCGAGGAAGACGCGATGCTCGATAAAGTTATCACCGACACGTACGCCTCACGTGACATTACGGCTGAGAATTTCGGTGTCACGAAAGAAATCAACCCGCCGCTCCTCGAAGACCTTCAGATTATTTTGCAAAACACCGAGGGCGGCCGCGCTCTTGCTCAGCGTCTTGAAAAATTCACTCACGGTTCGTATGCCGGCTTCACCAATGCGCCGACGAACGTTGATATCAAGAACCGCCTTATCGTGTTCTCAATCCGCGACCTGGAGGAAGAATTGCGCCCCATCGCGATGTACATCGTGTTGAACTTCGTGTGGAACCTCGTACGCTCCGAGCTCAAACAGCGCCTTCTCTTTGTCGACGAGGCGTGGATTATGATGAAGTTTAAAGACAGCGCCTCCTTCCTCTTCGGCCTTGTAAAACGCGCGCGCAAATACTTCCTCGGCATAACGACCATCACCCAGGACGTGGAAGATTTCTTGAAGTCGGAATACGGACGACCGATTGTCACGAACTCTGCAATGCAGATTCTCATGAAACAGTCGCCGAGTTCTATTGAGGCAGTTGCGAAAACATTCGATCTCACCGATGGCGAACGCGTGCTTCTTCTGGAAGCCGGGGTGGGCGAGGGGTTGTTCTTTGCGGGTGCAAAGCACGTAGCTATTAAAATAATCGCGTCATACACGGAAGATCAGATTATTACTACAAACCCCGAGCAAATGCTGGAGACTAAAGGATTGCAAAAATAATGCCATGGAAGACGAGAAGCCATTTTCTCTTGTTGAAATAATCTTCGGCACTCTTATTGCGCTTATCATCGACGTTGTGGCCGCGATTGCGAGCGCGTTCAGTCTCGGTATTCTCGGTTTTTTTGTCCACGCGGGAACATGGCTCGTCTTCACGCTCTGGTTTACAATTAAAGGGTTGGGCGTGACCGCTTCGCTCGCGAGAAGATATTTTCTTCCCATGGCAATTCAGGCAATTCCTTTTCTCCCCACAACAACCGTAACATTCCTCATGGTCACGTATATGGAAAATAATCCCGATAAATTCGCTGCAGTTACGTCAGTGGCACGCGTAGCGGGTACTGTTGCAAAGCTATAACCATGCGCCAACTCACCACAATTCTTGCGTTCGCCTTCGTGCTTTTTATCGCGCTACACTCTTTCGCGTACGCAGCAGGGGCGCCGGCGCTCATCATCACGTGGAAAGCCGATAATTATTACCCCATTAACTTCGAGGGCAGGGCGCTTCCTTCGCCGACAACGCCCGTAACCGTTTCTGTAGAGGGCGCTGTTGATGGAAAACTTATCGATCTCTCAAAGGCGGACATTTCCTGGTACAAAGACGGTGACAGGTTTGATGTAGGCTCCGGACTTAAAGAAACTTCATTTAATGCCGAGGACACGGATGCGGGCTCGCACTTTATCCGCGTAGTTGCGGTTATTAATGGAGTTTCCGCGGAGCAAACGATTCGCATACCCGTCGTAAGCCCCGTCGCAGTGCTCGAGGTGCCATATCCGAATAAAGTCGTTCCTGCGGGAACTGTGGCGAATCTCGTAAGCGTGCCTTACTTTTTTAATGCGTCATCGATAACCGACTTCATCTTCAGCTGGCAGATTGCCGACCTCAAACAAAACACCGGAAGCGATAACGTACTCGCGATAAATGTCGGCACGCCTTATACTGATGACCAACGGACAGTGACGGTTAACTCGTACATTCAAAATCGCAATAATCCGTTTGAAATCGTGAAGCTTCTCACCGATATTTTTGTGAAATAATCCATCTCAATGACCAGACGACAAATTACCATCCTCCTCATACTTTTCCTCATGGTCGTGGGTGTTATCGTGTACGCAATTTTCTTCCGTGGAACAACGACTCCCGCGGAACAAGCAGCGCCCTCCGAGCAGCAAACCACAGGAGAGCCGCAAGGCGTGACGGGCACCACAGGAACAACTCCTTCTGGCGCCACACCTGAGGCGACAACAACCACCACGACCGAATTTCCTCCGGCGGCCACCGCGGGAGATACGTATGTGCTCAAAAAACTTTCCGACGGTCCTGTTGTAGGCTATTGGGCGGCAAAAAATTCAAATGACGTCTATTATCTCACCAACGACGGATATGTGATGTCGGCAAAAGAGGGGCCTGATGTAGATCTCTTAAAACAGGAAGTGAAGGGGGTAATCAAGCTTGAGGGATCTCCCTCAGGAAACAAGGCGCTTGTCGCATTCGGAAATGCAGCCTCCCCGCAATGGGCCGTGTTCGACACACAAGACAAGGCATGGAGACCGCTTCCCTCAACTATTATTGATGCAACATGGGGCATAAGCGATGACGGCATTGTGGCAACCACGAAGTCTATGGGGAATAACATTGCGCTCACCTATATCACTATCTCCAAAACGCCGTTTGATATTAAAACTATCGTGAAGGATTTTCGCTTCAACAGCGTAACTCTCGCCATAAAATCTATTGACGAGCTTTACATAATGGAACGCCCGTCCGCATTGGCGCTATCGCATGTCTGGCTTTTCAATCTTAAGTCGAACGCCCTCACGCAGGTGCTTAATCCGGCAAACGGCCTCACGCTTGTTCCGGGAAGCAATAAAGATATTTTCTTCCGTTTTAGCTCGCCGAATAATTTTGCGATACTCAACCGCTCGCTTGGCATGACGCAGCCATTTCCTTATGTCACATTACCTCAAAAGTGCGACGGGGTAAGCACGGCCGTTTACTGCTTTGTTCCTAAAAATACTTCTATTTTTTCGGCCAGCAATTCAATGCCCGATGATTATCTTATGAAAAAAACGTACACGAGCGATGATTTTTACCGCCTTGACCTCACGACAGGAGGGGATAGGCTTATAGTAACGGGCGACTCAGCAAACGCTCCTGCACTTGATGCGCAAAATGTGCGGACGAGGGGCACATCAACGTATTTCGTTAACCGTTACGATAACTATGTCTATGCGATCCAGAAGGCACAATAATATGAATAAAAAAACGCTGTTTGCTCTCGTGGTTGTCAGCCTCATCATCGTGCCTTCTATTATTCTCGCGGCTAGCGCTCCCGCGCCCCTGCGCTTCTCGCCACCTTACATAAGCGGCGTACCGGGGTTTGCCGGCACTTCACAGGCGCCCATCATGTCGGGTGGAGCAACCTCGATTCAGGATTATCTTATTCGCATTTATCAGTTTGCTATCGGTATCTCAGGCGTAACCGCGGTCGGCATGATTGTGTGGGGCGCTATCAATATGTCGATTTATACAGGACGTATCGACCGATACGAGGAAGGTAAAACAATAATTTACCAGGCACTTTTTGGTCTTGCGCTTCTCTTTGGTTCATACCTCTTACTCAACACCATCAACCCGCAAATCACCACACTCACCGAACCAACCGGAGGCGGAAAACAACTCGATGCAGTTACCACAACCACAGTAGCAAACCCAGGATCGAGCGCGTCGGGCTCATCGATATGCGGCGGCGGGCAACTTGCGAGCATACCGCAACTTCCCAACCTTTCATCCGCCACGCCGAGCGCAACTGGCTGCGAATATAGGCGCCTCCAACTCACGCAAGACCTCACATACTCCGCAAAGGGTATGTATAACCAAGACCTTAACTTGAAAAAAGGTGCCATTATATGGCTCTGGCCGTATTATGTTGGAGACACAGCATCAGCACGTTGTACTATCTACGCCTATAAAGACGCTCCCATTGAAGTGCCTAATTACGCTCCAGATGGCTCCGTTCAAGGACCTCCGACTCTTTCTTATCCCGCGACCCAACAAGTGTCGCTCAAGCTTGATGGTATGAGTAAATGCGGAAACGACCCCGCGACCCAGCAACCAGGCGCAACCTGCACCGATTGCGCAGCAACCGGAGGTTCGGTTGATGTAAGCGGTATTAACACAAGCAATCTTGATGGCAACGGATCATGCTCGCCATCAATAAACACCTCACCCGCGGGCATTATTTCCGATATAAAAAATGGCAATCTTCCCTACATTTGTTACCCGGGCTGCAACTCGACAACTGCGCCTTGCACGAGAAGCGGAGCAACACTTTCCGCAAATACCGTAAACACGATTATCAATCTCCAAAATTCCGGAATGTCCTTTACAGTAACAAGTCTCACGGGCGGTTCACACAGCGCGGTAGGTGATGTGCACTATCAAGGAAAGGCACTTGATGTGGTGTTTCAGCCGCAAGATGCCACCACGTGGAATAAGGCATTGAAATTACTACAAGGCATGAGCACTGTTTCACAGGCGGCATGTGAATTCATTGGAGGTAGTCCGCCCAACTTTGATCAGAGTTCGTGTAATGGCTTATTCGCATCAGGCACCACAAATCGGCACATCCACGTCACCACGAAATAAAAAACACCCCTTGCGGGGTGTTTTTTTAATTTATGAAACGAATTTGATAACGACGTGACGGTCTTTTCCGGCTCCCGCGCTCTCGGTCTTGAGCTCCGGGTGCGTGGTGAGCTCCATGTGCACCAAGCGGCGCTCATAGCCGTTCATTGCCGGCAACGCCACTTCCTGCTTCGTAACCGAGGCTTTCTTTGCGGCGGCCTTCGCGAGCTCGGTAATAAGCCTCTCGCGCTCCTTGCGGTAATAGTTCAAATCCACCACGTGGGGGATAAGACCTTCTTTTTTGAGCATTAAGTTCACAATATGGTCGAGTGCGGGGAGAATGTTGATGACATTGTCCGAGACAAACCGGTCGTCGATGAGAATAATCACCTTCCTTCGTTCCTCGTCGAGCGCAACCTCCGCCTCGGGGAAGCCCATAAGGGTTATAAGCTGTTTTGTCTTCTCTACGATTGGATTTGCGGGGTTCATAGTTCAACGAACAGTATACTACTCATCTTTGAATTTTGGCAATTGTTTGTTGATGTAGAGCTGCTGCACCACCGAAAAGAGGCTTGAGACGAGCCAATAGAGACCAAGTGCCGAGGGGAGATTCACGAGCACGAAGAAGGTAAGCGCCGGACCCATAATCATCATCGTGTTCGTCATGGACGCCATAGGATTGTCCTTATCCGCGGATTTTGCCTTCATACCACCCATCATAAGCTTGCCCTGCAGGTACTGCATAGCAGCCGCCAAGACCGGCATAATATATCCTTTTGTTTTCAAATCAAGAATTCCAAGAAGCGTCGTGGTGGTAAACGCGGCTCCCGAGAGCTCGGTTGAGAGCACGCGGAAGAGGATAATGAACACCGGAAGCTGGAGGAGCAGCAATAAAATACCCGAAAAAGGATTGAGTTTGTACTTCTTATAGAGGTCGAGCATCTCTTTTGCTTGGCGCTCCTTATCATCCTTATGATCGAGCTGAATCTTCTTTATGTGCGGCTGGAGGTGCTGAGTAAGCGCCTGGTCTTTTGAGCTCTTATAAAAGATGGGGAAGAGGATGACGCGCACCGCAACGGTGAGTAAAATAACCGCGATTCCAAGGTCGTGGAACGCGATGGTGTTATAGATATAGATGAGCAATTCCAATATCGGCTGATAGAGAAATGTATTAAAAAACCCGGACATGTGCTCTATTGTACGGGGTTTCCCACTATTCCGCAATTCATGTTTTTAGCCCAGTTTTGCCTGAATTTCTTCCTGCAGCCCATGAAAACCCGCCTTCACCGCTCCCGCGCGGGCTATTATCGTCACTTCGTACGGTAATTTCTCAAGAAGCGGGCGCACTATGGAGGAAATGCGACGTTTTACAAGGTTTCTCTCTACCGCTTTTTTAGAAACCGCCTTCCCGACCACAACAATAAGCGGCTTCTTCTGGAAGCCGTGTGGGTTTGTTCTTATTGTGAGTGTGCGCATGGGTGCTATGAGCGCCATAATACTCGTTTTATCTAGAGTGCGATGCGCTTGCGGCCCTTTTGTCTGCGGCGAGCCATTGCTGCGCGTCCTCCCGGCGTTCTGCTGCGCTTTAAAAAGCCGTGCGTGTTCCTGCGCTTCTTCTTTTTTGGTTGGTACGTGAAACTCATAGTAATGAATCTTGGTGTTACATTAACACACCGTACGAAATAAAGCAATTTTTGTCCGCCGTCATTCCGTAAAACGACTTATCAACAGGTAATACACAATTAGAGCACATTCGCGAATTTCCAACAACGTTGAAAGTTTTATTATTACGTTTATGATTGGGTGATAGGTAAGGAGAAAAGTTTTCTGATTTGATTTTTTTCAGTCTTAATAAATAATTTTTTAAAATCGCGCCACACACGAAATATGGAACATCAGGAACTTTGGAAAACAGTGCTTGGTGAGATAGAACTCCAGATTTCGCGACCAAATTTCCTTACGTGGTTCAAAAACAGCCAGTTAGTGGAGAAAAACGAGAAGGAGGGGGTGGCGCTTGTGGCATTACCGAACAATTTCGCGAAGGAGTGGGTAAAAAATCGTTATCATAAGATTATTTTAGGTTCGTTACGCAACATCGACGGCTCAATTAAGTACGTAAACTACGTTGTGGTGAGTCACAACACTCCGCTTAAGCCCTCAAAGGTGGAGCGGAAGCAAAAAGCGCCGGAATTAACCGACGAAAAATCAAATCTTCCCATCACCGATCTTCGTGTTGACTCAAAAACGAATCTCAATCCGAAATATATCTTTGATTCCTTCGTTGTCGGCTCCTCAAACGAGCTTGCATGCGCCGCCATCAACGCGGTTATCGACAATGTCGGGAAAAAATACAACCCGCTCTTTATTTATGGAGGAGTAGGTTTGGGAAAAACACACCTTCTCCAGGCAGCAGGGAATGCGGTGCATCAAAAATATGAAGGGAAGGTGCGTGTGTTGTATGTAACCTCGGAAAAATTCATCAATGACGTTGTGTGGGCACTCCGCAACAAGCGCGCGGACGACATGAAGAAAAAATACCGCGATGTGGATATGCTTATCATCGACGATATCCAATTCATCGGCGGCAAAGCGGCAACAGAGCTCGAATTCTTTTATACATTTAACGCGCTCTACGAAAACAACAAGCAGATTATTATTTCATCCGATCGTCCGCCCGCAGCAATCCCCACACTCGAAGAAAGACTTCGTTCACGCTTTGAGGGGGGAATGATTGCGGATGTCGCGTATCCGGATTATGAAATGCGTTTGGCAATTTTAAAAACCAAAGCGCAGTCTCATAACGCAAATATCGACGAAAAAACCCTTGAATATATCGCGACGAAAGTCCAGAAGAACATCAGGGAAGTGGAGGGGGTGCTCAATAAGGTGTTGTTTTACCAACAGTATAAAAACAACCAAATAGACCAGAAGAAACTTGATGAAATCATCAGTGAAACATCGCAGGTTTCACCGAAAAACATCACTCCCGCCGATATTATTAAGACCGTTGCTGAGTTTTATGAGATATCCCAGCAGGAACTCACCGATAGAGGAAGGAAGCAGGAAATAGTGGAACCTCGGCAGGTAGTAATGTACCTCTTGAGAGAAATGTTGAAACTTTCGTATCCGAATATCGGCGAACGCCTTGGAAAGCGGGATCATACTACCGTTATCCACGCATACGAGAAAATCTCAAAAGAGGTGCAATCGAATTCCGCGTTCAACCAGAAAATACTCCTTATCAAAGAACGACTGTTTAAAAATTCTTAAATTCGGTGGATGAAGTGTGGATAAGGACTGATAACTGATGAATGAAAAGGTGATAAGAATGCGAAAAGTGTTGAAAGTGTAAAAATTCATCCACACCACCCACCGCACTTTCCACAGATTAGAAAAATAAAAACGCTGATACAGATTGATTAAAAAGAGTTTATCCCCATATCCACAGACACTACTACGACTACTATGAAATTAATTATATTAAAGAATAACTTAATAGAAGGATTAGGGGCGGTTGAGCGGGCAATCAGCGCGGTAGCCAATCTTCCGATTTTAAAAAACATTCTTATAAAAACCGAAGGCGGAAGAATTTCTTTTACCTGTACCAATCTTGAGATTGCGATTACTCAGCTTGTTCCCGGAAAGATTGTTGAAGAAGGCGAGATAACCGTACCGCTTTCTGTGTTTGCACCGGTAGCGAAAAATATTAATTCGGAACGTATCACGCTCGAAGTGAAGGATAATCATATTTCCGTCGTTACCGATAACTATGAAGCAACGATTCAAGCGCACAACGCAAAAGATTTTCCCATAATCCCTTCGATTGCGGATAAAAGCAGTGTGGTGAAAATCGCATCAGCGAAACTTCTTGAAGCATTGCAGAGCGTAATTGTCGCGACACAGTATTCCGAAATTCGTCCTGAGATAAGCGGCGTTTATTTTAAGATTTCTGATCAGAACCTCATACTAGCCGCGACAGACAGTTTTCGCCTCGCAGAACGCGTTATAGAAGCAACAGACGTGTATACCACGCTCGATGAGGCATCGATGATTGTGCCGTATAAAACTGCGGAAGAATTAGTGAAATTTCTCCAAGGTCCCGAACAAGAAATCGAAATTTATATCGAAGCGAATCAAGTTTTATTTAAAACCAACACTAAACAGCTTATTTCACGGCTTGTTGATGGAACATTCCCCGAATACAAAGCGATTATTCCCAAACAAATCCAGAATGAGGCGACTATCAGCAGAATTGAGCTTGTGAACGCATTAAAACTCGCGAGTTCTTTTGCGGGCCGCACGAACGATGTGACTCTCAAGGTAGGGGATAATAAGAAATTTATCGAATTATATTCCGCAGATTCTTCTGTAGGTGAAAATCGCTACCGAATTCCCATTAAACTCAAAGGAGACGCGTTTTCTGTCGTGTTTAATTGGCGCTATCTCCTCGATGGCTTGCGCATCTACTCATCAGACGATGTTATTCTCGGTATTAATGCCGCGTCACGCCCTGCGGTAATTAAAAACACACTTGAGTCAGCGCTCACCTATGTGGTGATGCCGATAAATCAGTAGGAATTGTTAGTGGTATACCACTGCCGTTGCTGACGCAGTTGCACCACTTCGTGCTTTTACACGAATCTCAATCTTGTTCTGGGGTCCGAGCGGGATATTCAGGAAATTTTGATAATGGTACTCGGTACCGCTTATATCCATTGCTCCCATAAGCTGATCATTGAAGTACAATTCAATTCTTGATAACGTGTCGTTGTTTGCGGTAAGTGTTGCGCCAATAAGCAGGGGAGACGATGTGAATACGCCTGTTTTTGGTTCGTTAATTACCACTGAAACCGCAGGAGCCTGAGAAACCGACGAACTTGCTGATTGCATTTCTTGCGGCACCACATAGGTATTCAAACCGTTCGGATTCGCTTTTATCCAATCCTCAACTCCTTTTTCCCAGTTCGTGAACTGAATATCCTGCGAGGGGTCATCAGGAGGATTTCCCGTCGGATCGTTCCTATTCACGTAATACAGAATCGAGTGTACCTGCGGCACCTTTACTCCATTGATAACCGGCGTATAGACCGGATCTCCGTTTAACATCGGTTTTGAGGGAAGAGTATAGGGATCAGGCAGTTCAAATTGATCTTTCGGGAATTGCGGAAGCGCGTCGCGCAAAAACGCATTCCATGTCGGGATTGCGGCAAGAATACTGCTTCCTTGGCTTTGAAGGGGAGTGTTGTCATTGTTTCCCGCCCACACACCTACCACTAAGTCGGGAGTGTAGCCGAATGCCCACGCATCGCGGTAATCCTGCGTCGTACCCGTCTTTAATGCGACCTGATAGCCGTCGAAAATAGTGAGTGGCAGGCTTGCGTGGAATATCGGCGCGCGAAGTTCAGAATCGGAAAGTATTTGATTGATAAGTTTCGGATACTGCGCGTCTATCGGCTGTGTCGTCTTATCTTTGTACTCCTCGAGCACGTTGTTATTCGCGTCGGTTACTTTCAACACTAACTGCTGGTCGTGCAGCGTGCCATTTTGTGAAAGCACTGAGTATGCCTTCACGAGGTCTATAAGTTTAATTTCTCCGCCGCCTAATGTGAGCGAGAGACCATAGCGCCACCGTTCCTTGAGGGTGGTAATACCGAAGTTCGCTAGATTTTTCAGCACGTCATCAAAGCCCGCAAGATAGAGCGTTTCTACCGCAGGAACGTTTAAGGATTGCGCGAGTGATTGTTCCATGCGTATCGGTCCGCGGAACAATCCGTCGAAGTTTCCCGGTTTGTAACTTGTTTCCGGATCGTTGCGTGTGTCGAATTCCGTGGGTACATCAAGTAACACCGTTTTCGGCGAGTAACCTTTTTGGAACGCGGTCATGTAAACGAACGGTTTTAACGCGGAACCCGGCTGGCGGAGTCCTTGCGTTGCCACGTTGAAATTACCTTCGAATTTGCAGCTCACGCCAGGTGTGCATCCTTCCGGTTCCGGTTTTCCGAAATAATCTTTTGAGCCGACCATTGAAAGTATCTGGCCGGTTTTCGGGTCTTCTGCGACAAGCGCAGTGTTGAAGCCCTTATACAGTTCAGCATTACGCTTTGCGCCCTCCAAAGCCGCTTTTTCAGCGATTGCCTGGAGTTTTAAGTCGATGGTGGTGATAACATGGAGGCCGCCGTTCATTACCACATCCTCGCCGTATTTACCCACGAGATAATCTTTTACCGCGAGCGAGAAATGCGGCGCTACGATAGTGCCGAGATTTGCCGGTGCAAAAACGGGAATTTCCTTTTTTGCTTTCGCGACATCGCTTGCTGATGCGCTCTTAAGTTCCACCATACGGTCCAAGACATAATTGCTGCGCGCCATAAGATCTTTCGTGTTCGAACCCCAGGGCGAGAAGTAGCTCGGCGCCTGGAGCATGCTCGCAAGAATTGACGCTTCGCGGAGCGTGAGATCTTTTACGTGCTTGTTGTAGTAAATCTGGCTTGCTGCCTCTACGCCATAAGCATTCGAGCCGAACGGAATCTGGTTCAAATAAAACCCAAAAATATCTTTTTTGGAATATTGAGATTCGAGTTGTACCGCGAGAATGATTTCCTTCAGTTTGCGGATATAGGTGCGCTCGTCCGAGAGAAGCGTCTTTTTTACGAGTTGCTGCGTGAGCGTTGAGCCGCCTTGGGTAATTTTTCCTTTTTGGAGGTTAACAATAAACGCACGTACTATGCCGCGCCAGTTGAAGCCTGGTTCGGTATAAAAATTCGCGTCTTCGGCGGCCAAGACCGCATTTTTCATATTGTCGGGAATTTCATCGAATGAAACGATGGTGCGTTTTTCATCGCCATGGATTTCATACAACATCGTTTCGCCGGTGCGGTCGTAGAGTTTTGTGGATTGGCTTACCACGCGCTTGCCGAAGTCGGAAGGCGAAGGGAGGTTGTGGAGCGAGTAGGCGATATACATGGCGCCCACCGCGAACACGCTTAAAAAGAATGCACCGATTGCGAGCGCAATCAGGAATCCCGTACTTTTCTTATGCAATAATCGTTTCATATGATGGTGTATCTCTTTAATCGTAACAAACGTAATTAAAAATCCCACGCGTGTACGGCGGGGGATTTTTGCTGAGAACGGCAGGTTAGAAAGCGTCCTCTTCCTCCTCCGTTTCTATCTCAGGTTCTTCGATTGTTTCTTCTCCGTCTTCGAGTGATGAGTCGGTTTCAACTGCCGAAGTCACTCCTTCTTCCAAAAGCTCCTCATCTTCTCCGTTCGTGTAGATTCCGTCGTCTCTTAATGATCGCATGAATAGTAAACGTTGGTTATTATTCGACTATTTATTGTTATCCACCCTATCGTACCGTTGCACTTAACGATGTGCAATATGCGGGGTGTGGATGAATATGGCAAAAGTATACTTACCGTCCGCAGTATGTCAATACCAAAAACGCACTCGTTAACTAAGGCGCGTATTTGCTGACGCGATGGCGATTGCGAGGGCGTCTGTGGCGTCGTCTAAGAGATGGGAAACAGAGGTCCGAAGTATCGCCGCGACCATCTTTGCCACCGCGTCTTTTGACGCGTTGCCGTTGCTTGTGACCGCAACTTTCACCTCATTCGGCGTGAGCTCGCACACGGGCACCCCGCGTTCAAGAATGGTATGCATAATCACGCCGCGCGCCTCCGCGACCGCAAGTGCGGTCTTTTTGTTTTTCGAAAAGAAGAGTTTCTCCACGCCAATTTTTTCCGGGCGCGTCTCATCGATGAGTTTCCCGAGTTCGCGCGCGATATTGCGGAGGCGTTCACTGCCGACCGCAGGCGGGAGGGGGAGAATGCCGCTTTTTATGTGTGTGAACACGCCCCCTTTCGTCTCAATGACGCCGAAACCGACGCGTGTGGTGCCTGGGTCGATGCCGAGAATAATCATGCGAGGAAATTATTGCGCGTTCGTGTAGACGCGCTGTACGTCCTGTTGGGCTTCTAAAACACTAATAAGTGCGCGCAAGCTTTCCTTATCCGCTTCGCTTATTGCGAGCGGGAATTTTGCAATCCAGATAGGCGCTTCGTTTTCCATGCGCGGCTCGAACGCCCAAGTTACACTGCCCGGCTCCGCCCATTTGCCGTTATTATCACGGAGAATCAGTTTGATTTCTGCGACGGTTCTATTCGTACTATCGGTGATGGCTTCTATAAGGAGCGCGACGCCTCCGGGTCCGTAGGCTTCGAACAATGCTTCTTCTGATACAATTTCTCCGCTCGTCATGCGCGAGATGGCGCGCTCGATGTTTTCGAGCGGCACATTTGCGGCGCGCGCTTTCTCGATGGTTGTGCGAAGGCGCGGATTGAAATCGGGATTCGGTTCCGCTTTTGCTGCCGCGCTTACTGCGGCGAGAAGCTTTGAAAACACAATGCCGCGCTTTACGTCGGCTGCTCCTTTTTCCTGCTTAATTTGTTTAAAACTGCGTCCTCCCATAGAGGCATTGAACCACTAGACCGTGCCTTCCGCAACCTCTCTCTTGGGAATAAGTCGTTCGTCGGTCGGTAGCGTGAACCAGAACGTTGAGCCGCGATTTAATTCCGAATTTACGCCGATTTCTCCGCCGTGCCTCTTCACGATGTTTTTTGCGATGTAGAGACCGAGACCGCTGCCATTCGGTTCCATCTGTACTACGTTTGAGCCGCGATAAAGCTTCTGGAAGAGTTTCTTCAAGTCTTCAGGGGAGATACCGACGCCTGTGTCTATTATCGAGATGCGCACGAACGGTTTTACCGCATCGAGCTCAATCGCGACCGACACCTTGCCATGCTTTATGTTGTAGCGGATGGCATTATCAATGAGATTGAAAATAACCGAACCCACGCGATTCTGGTCTATCATAATCGGCGGAATCGCTTCGTGCGGCGCGAACACTTCAAGCGTAATGCCGTACTGGTCAGCGAGCGTCTTCATTTCTTTTACGATGCCGGAGACAAACTGAAGCACGTCTGTGGATTGGAGTGTATACCCGAACTTGCCTTCTTCGATTTTAGAGACATCAAGGAGGTCGTTGGTGATTTTGAGCGAACGCTCCGAGACCGCGAGCGCTTCGACGGCAATAGGATTTATATTTTTATCGTTCGCAGAAAACTTTACGATA
This sequence comes from Candidatus Jorgensenbacteria bacterium, assembly GCA_037444725.1. GTDB lineage: Bacteria > Patescibacteriota > Minisyncoccia > UBA6257 > GWB1-50-10 > CAIKKG01. Next base: position 63,365 of record JBBILW010000001.1, read on the forward strand.
TTTTCCATCGCCCAGTGGAGCGCAGTGAGCGGCGTGCGGAGTTGGTGCGCAGCGACGCCGATGAAATCAGATTTCGCCTGAAGAAGCCCTTTTTCGCGCGACTGGTCGCGGACAATTTTTACGAATCCCATAATTTCTCCGTTCTCATCACGCAACTGATTGAGGGTGGTGTGGAAATCGAAATGAGGATTTTCGAGCGTAATGTCGGCGATCTGCGGCCACGCGCCGGAATCGGAGAGTTGATTTATGGACGGCGCGAGCGAAGGGAAGAGGGTTTGTACGAGCGTGCGGAAATGGGGATTTTTCGCCATGCTCGGATCAAAGCGCGTGTTGATAACTTCCGCTGCGGAGATGCCGAAAATATTTTCCGCCGCCTTATTGAACGTGACTATTTTGAAATCAGGGTCATACACGATAACCGCGTCGCCTAAAAATTGGATGAGCGCGTCCTGTTCTTTCATGGCGAGCATGCGCTCGGCGCTCAGCTGCGCGAGATGGAGGAAGACGCGGATTAACACTGCCGCCGCGCCCAAGAAAACCACCACCGAAACAATAATGAGCACGAGGGGAGAGAAGTACGCGTTCGCCGCAAAGAGCGCGCCAAGGAGCGCGAGCGCGATGATGAGTGAAATCATTTCCGGTGTTTTCCAGTAACGCATTACAATGCTTTCATTGTACCCCATTTCTTACCTGCTTTCATTCCAACCGCGAGCGGTACTGAGAGGGGATAAATGCTTTCCATGATGCGCTTTAGCACGGGTGCCACTGTTTCAAGCCGCGCATCGTCCACTTCAAACAAAAGCTCGTCATGTATCGAGAGAAGCAGTGATGCGCCGTCATTTTTTTCCAATTCCTTTTCACATTGAATCATCGCCATCTTTATAATGTCGGCGCCGAGTCCTTGGAGAGGCATATTAACGGCCGCGCGCTCAAATTCTCCGGGCGCAGACTCCTTCGGGAACCAGCGCTTTCTCCCCAGTGCATTTTCTGCGTATCCGTTTTGCTTTACCGATTCTTTTACCGTTTCTTGCCATTTTTTCACGCCGGGGAACGCGCGGAAATATTCCGCGATGAATTTCTGCGCTTCGGCAAAGGTGACACCGGTCGTTTTTGCGAAGAGTCTCGGCCCCATGCCGTAGATGATGCCGAAGTTCAGCGTTTTGCCGATGCGGCGATGTTTTGCGTCCACTTTGTCTTGAGTGATGCCGAACACTTTCGATGCGGTGAGCGCGTGAATATCTTCGTGGTGCAGGAAGGCGTTGGTGAGTGATTCATCGCCGCTTACGTGCGCCAAGAGGCGGAGTTCAATCTGTGAATAATCAAGCGAGAGGAAGGAGCGGTTTTTTCCGGCGACAAACGCGTCGCGCAGAGGTTCGGCCCATTTCGAACCCTGTGGAATATTCTGCAGGTTGGGGCGTTCGGAAGAGAGGCGGCCTGTCGAGGTGCCAGTCTGAAGATACGTGGTGTGCACGCGGCCATCGGCGGATGACGCCTCGATTAAGGGCTCTAAGAAGCTTGAGAACACTTTGAATGTTTCGCGGTATTGCAGGATGAGCGGCACCACGGGGTGCGCGTCTTTCATTTCATCCAGAATATCCTTGCCGGTTTTCCTGTGTCCTGTCGAGGTTTTTTTCTTCGGACTGCCATTTAATTTCAAACGGTCAAAAAGTACCTCGCCAATCTGCTGAGGGGAGTTGATGTTAAACGCGCCGCCTGCAGCCGCATAAATTTCATCTTCGAGACTCTTTAAATCTTTCTGCATCGTGCGCTGGAGTGCCAAGAGTGCATCACGATCCGCGCCGATGCCGCGTTCCTCCATGCGGGCTAATACGCGCACGAGCGGCATCTCAATGTCTTTAAATATCGCGGTAAGTCCTGCCGCCTCGAGGCCGTGCGCATATATTTTTCCGAGCATTTTGAGCGCCTCGTGTTCTTTTTCTGGTGCGGTCAAGATATCAATAGCGGTAAGATTTTTTGAGAGTTCAATAAGGTCCGGCTCCTTGTTTTCTGAGTCAACGAGCCAGGCCGCCACATGGATATCGAAGAGCGGATCTGCTACGTCTATATGTTTGCGCGCAAGCGATTTTAAAATCGGCTTCCAATCGAACGCGGTTTTCTGCAGCTTCCCTTGAAGTTCCTTCGTGTGCTCTTCGGCGTCGCGCGCGTTCGTCACGGTGACCATCGCCACATCTTCTCCGAGCGGCAACATAGGCGCTTCCGCGTGCGTTTTTTCTTGTTTTACTTGTTTGGGCTTACCGCTCACCATGCTTTCGAATCCGAGCGTTAAAAAGTACGCATTCAAATCCGCCTCGCTCGGCGCCTCGTAACGAAGTTCATCTAAGGTAACTTTGATAGGAACATTTGTTTCGATAGTGGAAAGTTTTTTCGAGAAGAGCGCGTCTTTTTTGAAGGGTAGGAATTTCTTTGCGAGCTTGTGATCCTTCGGCATCTCCTCATAGAGTTTTTCTATCGAGCCGAATTCGTGGAGTGCCGTGACCGCGGTTTTTGGTCCCACGCCGGGGACGCCCGGAATGTTGTCCGAAGGGTCGCCCACGAGGCCTTTATAGTCCGTCATCTGCTCGGGACCGAGTTCGTAGCGAGCTTTAACTGCATCCGCATCGTATTCGATTGTTTCACTTACGCCTTTTTTTGGTGCGCGCACCACCACACGGCCTCCCTTCACGAGCTGGAGCGTGTCCATGTCGCCCGTGAGAATTGTGATATGCAAATCCTTTTCGCCGAATTTTGTGGCGAGTGTGCCGATGATATCATCGCCTTCGTATCCCGCGAGCTCAAAGCAAGGGATGTTGAGTTTCTGAAAAAGTTCGCGCGATTTTATGAGTTGAGAGACGAGCTCGTCGGGTGCGGGCGGGCGATGCGCTTTGTATTGCTCAAACATCTCCTTGCGAAAGGTAGGTTCGGGCCTGTCGAACGCCGCCGCGACATAATCGGGCTTATGTTCGCGCATTGTTTTCATAAGCGCCCGCGCAAGACCATAAATAGCGCCTATCGGCTCACCACTCGGTGTTGTGAGCGGGGGGAGTGCGTGATAGGAGCGGTGGATGAGCGCGTGAGCGTCTATAAGGAGAAGATTTTTCATACTAGAATACCTCTCTATTTTACACTCTTTTGTAAATATTACCTCGTATAAGCCGCCGCTTCATTGTGGTATTATTTGAATACTATGAAGCAAAAGTATCTCATTGTTGCGGTTGTCGTGGTTGCGATTCTCATTGCTGCGGCGTTCGTATACTCGTATCTATCGTCGCCGTCACAAAAAGCGGCGCCGTCGGGCGTGCCTCCGGCTCCTACGACTTCGACTGCGCAGCAGCCCGCCCCCTCGCCGTACTACACGCCCGTGTATGTTTCTCTCATGCAAGAGATTTTGAAGAGGGATGCCCCCGCGGGTAGCGCACCGACCGATTTCACTGCATATAAAATCGTGGGCGGCTCCTTGAGCCCCTCGGGAGACAGGACGGCGGTTTACTTTGCGACGAAGGACCCCTCGACCGCCGATGGACGGTTTGTAAACAACGGTATTTTTTATGTAGTGAACGGCCGTCTTGGAAATAGCTATCTCATTACGAAGGCGGGCGCGACGGGCGGTATTCCCGAGATTAAAGATATTCAATGGATGAACAATTCAACGATGAGCTATCTTCTCGGAGACCAGGTAAAAACCATTTCTGTTCAATAAGCATTTCTTTGGACTGTCCCAAGAAATGCTTGTTTCGTCTTCGCTCGGACAAATCGCGCTTGTGCGCGTTTGCTCTCTCACTCGCCGAAATAGCAAAAAATCACCCGAGTCGGGTGATTTTTTATTTAAGTCCGCTTGCAGTAATGATGCGTTCGTTTTCTTTTTTACCGTGGCGGAAGCGGAGACGGATGGGGGAGGTGAAGCGTGCGCCCTTCAAGTTGTCCGCCCACTCTATTAAAAGAATGTTGCGCGCATCGCTTAGTGCCTCATGGATATTCAACGGTACGAGGTCTTTCATACTTGCTACGCGGTACGCGTCGAGGTGATAAAGGTTCTTATATTTCAGCCGTTTCAACGGGTAACGCTTCATAATGACAAATGTGGGGCTTGTGAGGCGACCCTTTACGCCAAGGGCATGGGCAAATCCTTGGATAAACGTGGTTTTGCCCGCGCCTAAATCTCCTTGGAGCGTAACAACGCGTGCTCGGACACCGGTTTTTGCGCGAACAAGTTTCGCGGCAAGGTGCGCCGCGAATTCTTTTGTATCGTGTGCGGATGTGCTTTTAAATACCGCCATAGTTTAGAGAAGTCCGTCTTTTTTCGCGAGGCCTAAGTGCTCATAGGCGAGCGCGGTTACGGTGCGTCCGGCAGGCGTGCGGTTCAGGAGTCCCAATTTCATAAGAAAGGGCTCGTACACATCTTCAATGGTGCCCGGTTCTTCGTTTAATGCCGCGCCGAGTGATTTCAATCCGACGGGTCCGCCGTTAAACTTATCGATAATCGCACGAAGGAGTTGGCGGTCAGTGTTGTCGAGACCCAACGAATCGATTTCCAAAAGTTCGAGCGTCTTTGCAACCGCCTCATCGTTGATGATGTTATCCAAGTGCACCTGCGCATAATCGCGCGCGCGCTTTAACAAGCGGTTTGCAGTGCGCGGTGTGAAGCGTGAAGCTTCAGAAAGTTTCTTCGTTGCGTCTGGATGAAGTTTTACGCCGAGCAGCTTCGCATTGCGTTCGATGATGTGCGCCAAATCTTTCGGTTCGTAGTAGTCGAGGCGGAAGGTGGCACCAAAGCGAGAGCGCAACGGAGCCGAGAGCATGTTTGCTTTCGTTGTCGCCGCGATGATGGTGAAGGGCGGAAGGTCGAGCGAGAAGGTGCGCGCGGAAGGACCCTTGCCGACAATGAGGTGGAGCTTGCGGCTCTCCATTGCGGGGTAGAGGATTTCTTCGACCATCGTATTTACGCGATGCGCTTCGTCGATGAAGAGTATCTCGTTCGGCTCAAGGTTCGTGAGAAGCGCCGCCACATCACCCGCTTTCTCAAGCGCGGGACCGGAGGTCGATTTAATGTTTGCGCCCATCTGTTTGCCGATAAGGTAGGCGAGTGTGGTCTTGCCTAAGCCCGGAGGTCCATAAAACAAAAGGTGGTCGCAGCTTTCGTTGCGGCCCTTGGCGGCATCTATAATGAGGCGCAGGTTTGCCTTCACTTTTTCCTGGCCTACATAGTCCTCCCATTGGGAGGGGCGCAAGGAAAGATCGAGGTTGACCTCCTCGCTGGCTTGTGTATTATTAGAGTCCCGCGTAGTCATACGGCGGTTTTTGTGAGAAAAGGGGAGGTATTGACAAATACTCCTTTGTGTGATAGGATTTGCTCAGCAAACTAAATCCTGGTTTTGGACCTGTGGGCATGCGGATTCTTTCTTAGAACAATAGGATTATCTGGTTTCGGCTGGATTACTCCTCGGAAAAATTCGTTCCTTTCTTAAGTTCACTTTAAGTTAGGTTTTAAAAATGCCTTTATCGGCGCTCTGCCCACAGATCTAAGTCCGGGATTTTTTGTTTCTCCAGAACGAAGATGCTACATACGCGGCATCTTTATTTTTCCTTCGGGGTATCCGTATTATGAAGCCAAGGTACTACTCCTGTTGTGCGCTCCACCTCATCCAAACTGGTGGTGCCAAGAATCACTTTCAACATACCATCTTCTTGCATTGTAACCATTCCCTGCTTTTTTGCCAATGTGAATAACTCCATTTCGGACGGATTGCGGAATATCGCTTCCTTAATCGGGTCGGTGACTTCGAATAATTCGAAAATCGATGTGCGTCCGCGGTATCCCAACCCTCCGCATGCTTCACATCCCTTTGATGTGTAGAAGACCGGTGCCGCGAACGGCGTCCTGTCGACGCGCGGCGAAAGTCCGTCGAGGAAATGTTTGATTGCATCCATTTCTTGCGCAGTGGGGTCGCGTTTCACTTTGCACGTTTTGCAGAGCACGCGCACCAAGCGTTGCGCGATGACGAGTGTGAGCGCGGGCGCCAAAATATTCGGCTTCGCGCCCAAATCGAGGAAGCGGGGGATAGCGCCAACCGAATCGTTCGTGTGAAGCGTCGAGAACACCAAGTGGCCCGTGAGCGCTGCGTTCAACGCAATCTCCGCGGTTTCTTTGTCACGGATTTCACCGATGAGAATAATGTCGGGGTCCTGACGCAAGATGGAGCGGAGGCCGTCCGCAAACGTGTAGCCCGCTTCAGGATTTACTTGTGTCTGCGAGATTCCCGCGATGTGGTACTCAACCGGGTCTTCAACGGTAATAACTTTGATTTCCGGCGTCGTTACGTTCTTCAAAAACGCGTAGAGCGTCGTCGTTTTACCGGAACCCGTGGGACCGGTATTTAAGATGAGGCCGTTCGGCCTATCAATGGCCGCTTTTACAATCGCCAAATCGTCTTTGCGCCAGCCGAGGTCTTCCAAATTTACTTTGAGTGCCAAGGGGTCCAACAAGCGCATCACGACCGTCTCGCCGAATTCAGAAGGAATAATTGAAGTGCGGATTTCAATGTCACGGTCTTTGAGTCCTATCGTGAAGCGGCCGTCTTGCGGTTCGTCCGTGATGTTGAGCTTCAAATTCGAGAGAAGCTTGATGCGCATCACAATCGACTTATAGTTATGAATTATAAATTTGTCGTACGCGGTATGGAGAATGCCGTCGATGCGATAGCGCACTATGCCGAATTCTTCCGTGGGTTCCAAGTGAATGTCGGACGCCTTGAGCGCCATCGAACCGCCTAAGATTATTTCCAAAAGCTGCGAGGTGAGCGGACTCTTAAAATTTACAAATTCTTCCGTGAGCCCGGGGAGCGTTTTTATTTTTCCCAAGAGATCATTCAAACGCGTCTCGTCGATGTCTACCTTGCCCGTAATTTCTTTCGCTTCTTCGGTTGCGAAGCGGTAATAACTCCAGCCGTGTTCAAGACCTGAGAGCGACGCGATGCGGATTTCGAGTTCGTATTTCTTTTTGAGCTCCTCAAGAATCGCCGCTGTTTCTGCCTGACGCGGGTCGAAGACGGCAATTACCAATTTCTTGCGGATGAGCTGGATCGGTGCGAGCCGCGCCTTGCGCGCCTCGGGCTCTTTTACGATTTCAAGCGCCTTGAGCTCCGTCGGTACGCGTACCGAGATGAGGTCGAGGTAGGGGATGTTAAGCGTTTCCGCGCGCCGTTTCGCGTCGTTTTCTTCCGCGGCGCGATGCGCCTTCTTCAACTGTTCATTGAGGTCGCTTTTGCTGATCATTGAGTATAGTGTAGCGAACTATCGCGTTTATTTCTACCAAGGCGCCGCACGCCTTGACAAAATGCCCTAATATTTGACTTTTTGTGCTATTCGTGCTTTAATAGAGGCAGACCTTTAGCATCGTTTACCACCCATTTTCGAGGAGAGTGCCATGAAAAAGACATTGGTTGTTGCTGCGATGTTCGCGCTGCAAGGCTGCGGATTCGGGGTCAACTTCCGAGTTGATCTGCTTCAAGAGTTGCGCGATTCGGTGGGCGTGAAGACCAATCTGCCGTTCGGCAGGAACGCGGTCTTCGTTTCCGCTCCCATGTCGGTCGCGAAGCTCACTGTCATCAAGGTGGATCAGTTCACGCCACCCAACGGCGTCGTCATCGCCGTCATCGCGCCAGGCAACGGTATCGCCGTTCCGTTCTCGGGGTTGTTCTCCGATCAGCGGATGACGATTCACGTTTCCGGGCACGACGCCAAGGGGAAGCTCATCGGCTCGAGGTCGAGAGTCTTCTCTACGAACGACAACGGCAATTCCGGCACCATCGACATGTGGGAGGTAACCGGCGCCGAGCTCCAGAATCGCTGACAACACGTCTTCGACCCTAGAGCCGGGCCGCCGACAGACTCCTCGCTGCCTGTGGCCGAGCTCCCGGGCGCCCCATTGTGGGACGCCCGGTTTTTTTATCCTTTTTTTGATGGCGGGAGTATACTATCCATGTGATTACGTACTGCTACGGACCTGATTCGTACAACCGCATCAAAAAAACGAACGAATTTTTGGAAGCGATACGCGCGAAATACGCGGGCGCTGATTTTTTTGAAATAGACCTTATGGAAAAGCCAGAAAGCTGGCGCATGGCGCGGGATTTTGTAAAACAGCAATCGATGTTCTCGAGCGAGAAGATACTTTTTGTCCGTGAGAGCGGAGAGGCGGAAGAAAAAGGAGAGAGGGAGTGGGTGAAGGTTTTGAAATCACTCGTTGAGGAGAAACATGTTCATGTCATTGTTTCCGATTCTTGGGAGAAGCCTCGCAAGGCATTCTCATTTTTACTTGAGCGGCCCGTGGCGAGTTATCAGTTTGAGCAGCTCACGGGGCGGGCGTTGCAGACGTTCTTAACGGGTGAAGCTAAAGAGCGCGGCGTGGCGCTTGAAGAAGGCGCATGGAGTTATTTTTTAAAATTCCTCGGTACGAGCGGCGACGAAATATGGAGCGGAGTCCAGGAACTTGAGAAGCTCGCACTCATGGGCTTTAAGGGCGCCATCACCGAGACGCAGCTGCGCGAGGTATTAAAGTGGACCGCGCACTCGGATGCGTTTGCGGCGGCGCATAAGCTTCTTGCAAAGGGAGACGCGAAGAAAAAGATAATGGTGCTTGAGTGGCTCTTGGCGCAAGGGGAGGAGCCCGCGAAGCTCTTTAATCTGCTCGCCTATGTGGCGCGCGGAGAAGATGCGGTGCGCCTGTCCGATCTCGATATCGCGGTGAAGTCAGGGCAGGCGGAGTACGAAGAAGCGCTACTCTCGTTCGTACTCGCGTAACACAAAACCGCCTTTTGGGCGGTTTTTTGTTTACTTCGCGAGCTTCTTTGCGAGACGGGATTTCATCCTGTCTGCGCGGCCCCTCTTAATGAAGTCCACCTTCGCCATCTTATCGATGGTCTTATAGACCTCGTTAAGGTACGTCTGCGCCTCCTTCTTATCGGCTCCCGCGAGAAGCTTTTTGAACTTCTTTACGGTTTCCTTGAGCTTTTTCTCGCGGCCAAGGTTTACTTCCCGGCGGCGGGCGCTCTGGCGGAGTGCTTTTTTGGCTGATTTCGTTTTCGGCATTGTTCCTTATTTATGCCCTAAGAGGGGGAAGAAGTCAATATCCGCGCGGATTACTCGCTCTTATCCCGCGAAAAGACGCGGTTGATTTCCCTTGCAAGGAAATCACCGCTTGTTCCTCGTGCTCGCTCTCGTCGAAGGCGACGAACCGTGCCCGCTCGCACTCCGACGCACTTTTCTTAAGGATAAGAGCGAGCTTGTGGTAAAGAAATGAAAATGGGAGGATACTACCAATATGTTTAAGGTCAAATTCAGAATAAAAAATTACAGGTGTTTCGGGGATGTACCTCAAGAATTTGAGCTCAATGAAGGAGTGACGGCACTGCTTGGAACAAATAATTCAGGAAAGTCCGCAACACTGAAGTTATTTTATGAATTAAGAGAGTTGTGGCACACTTTGCAAAATTACTCCCAATTTGATTCTTTTGTAAGAGCAGGAAACCATCGAATATATTTTCATGCACTAAATGTTTTGGACCAGCATGAGATATTTAATCATTTTACGGGTCGCCCGATTGAGATTGATATTATTTTTCAAAATATAATTTTTAAAATTTTGATAAATAAGGATGGAGGAGATATTTATGCGAATTTTAGAAGTTTTTTTGTTGATGACGCAGACATCACTTTTTACGGTTTTACTAGTCCTACCATGGCGGTGTTGTCAAAAGAAGGAAAGGGGAGAGAAAGTTTTGACATGGCGCCATTGTTTGGATTATTTAACATTCTTGGGAGGGTTGTTTACATACCCGCCTATAGGAATCTTATAAATGTTGGAGGATTAGAGAATTATTATGATGTTAGAATTGGCGAATCTTTTATAAAAAACTGGAATGAATGGCAAAATGGTAATATAAAAAGTAATAACGCAGCAATTGGAAAAGTTATCAAAAATATCAGAGATCTTTTTGGATATTTTGAATTGAATATCAGTGCCAGCCAAGATTCTAAAACAATTAAGTTTACCGTTGATGAAAAGCCTTATTCACTTGAGGAGCTTGGGTCCGGTCTCCCGCAGTTTGTTTTAGTTTTTGCTACCGTAGCCCTTAGAGAGCCAGTGCCTTCGTTTGTATTTATAGATGAGCCCGAATCTAATTTGCATCCGTCGTTACAAATTAAATTTATTAACTCTCTTGGGGCATTTGCCTCTAATGGAATTGTTTTTTCAACCCATTCTCTCGGACTCGCTAGAATTGCAAATTATGAATATAGCGTTGTGAGAAGCGCAAACGAAACCAAAATCAGACCATTTGTCCGGACCGAGAATTTTGCTGCATTATTGGGAGAGCTAGGATTTAATGCATATCGCGATATTGGGTATGACAAGATCTTACTTGTAGAAGGCCCCTCAGATGCCAGTGTATTTCAGGAGTTATTGAAGCGTTGGGGGAAAGACGCAAGGGTGGTAATCTTGGTTTTGGGTGGTAGTACCATGATAAATGGGAGGAATGGGGCATTATTGGCCGAATTGACGAGGTTTGGAGTCGAAATTTGTTGTTGGATTGATAGTGAGAAGAAATCTTCATCCAGTTCGTTGGAAGAAGATAGGAAACGATTCGAGGAAGAGTGCACAAAGTTGAGGATAAAAATAGGAATTTCCGAAAGAAGAGCCATTGAGAACTATTTTCCCGAGTATGCTATACGGGCAGTCGCGGGGGGCTCCATTTCTGCTTTGGAACCATACGAAAAGCTAAAGCCAGAAGCTCATTGGCCAAAGGCCAATGATTGGAAAATAGCAATGGAGATGAAAAAAGATGATCTTGATGGAACTGACCTTGGGGCATTTCTCAATTCCATTTAAACGCAATATATTTAGAAGTCATTGTTCGTAAGTTATCATATATAGGTATGCTCCATACGATACGGGGGAGGGTGGCGGAAAAACATGATAATTCGCTGGTAATTGAGTGGAATGGACTCGGGTTTTTGGTGTACACGAATGCGCGCACTTTATCGCTCTTGCCGCCCGAAGGAGGCGAGGCGAAATTGTTTTGCCACTTATTCGTACGTGAGGACCGCATAGAGCTCTACGGATTTTTTAGCGAGGAGGATTTGAAGATGTTTGAGATGTTGAATTCCGTTGGTGGCGTGGGCCCAAAGACCGCACTCGGCGTGCTTGATATTGATAGGGTGCCGAACATCATGGCGGCGATTTTGGAAAAACGGGCGGATGTGCTGACGCACGCTTCCGGCATCGGGAAGAAAACCGCCGAGCGCATTATTTTGGAGCTCCAGAATAAAGTGAAATTACCGGAGGGACATGAAACTAATCTCATGAACGTAAACCACGAAGTTGAGGACGTGCTGGTGGGGCTTGGTTACACGCGCCACAACGTGCGCGCGGTGCTCCAGAATATGAAAGGAGAGGAGACGCTTGAGGAACGGCTGCGCCATGCGCTTCGAGAATTGGGGAGTACGAAGTAACGCGAAGAACTTATAACGAATAACTTATAACACAGCAGAACAGATTTACCGATAACTAATAACCGCAGAACAGACTATGGAACAATTACGCTCACTCTATCACTGGCTTTTCGCTGCACTTGGCAATATTGTGTTCGGTTTTCCGAGCAGAAAACTTTATGTGGTCGGCGTAACCGGCACGAAAGGAAAGTCATCAACTGTGGAGCTTATGAGCGCCCTCTTTGATGCGGCAGGGGAGAAGACCGCAGTGCTCTCGTCCGTTACGCGCAAGGTGGGCAAGGAGCGCGCGCGGAATACGAGCGGGAACTCAATGCCCGGCAGATTCGCGATACAGAAGTTTCTCCACGATGCCGTGAATGCAAAATGCACGTATGCGTTCGTTGAGGTGACCTCGCAGGGCGTGCTCCAGCATCGCCACGAATTTATCGATTGGAATGCGGCGGTATTTTTGAATCTCTCGCCTGAGCACATCGAGGCACACGGTTCGTTTGAAGAATATAAACAAGCGAAGCTCGCATTTTTCCGCTACGTTGCGGCGTCACCCAAAAAAGACAGAACGTTTTTGGTAAACGAGGAGGACGCGGTTTCTCCCGAATTCGCGGAAGCGGTACACCACAATTATGGCAATGCGGTTTTGAAATTCAGCGGGAAAAAGTTCTTGCGTGAAACATTGGGGGCGCATTTTGATTTGCGCACCGAGAAGGCGCGCAATGAGCTCGGCGAGTGGCTCCTTGCGGAATTCAATTTGGAAAATGCGGCAGCGGCCGTGGCGCTGGCGCAGGCGCGCGGTGTTTCGTGGAGCCATATCGAAAAAGGCCTTACAGGATTCAAGGGCGTGCCGGGGAGATTTGAGATAGTGCAGAAGAAGCCGTTCGTGGTTGTGGTGGATTACGCGCATACGCCCGATTCTCTACGGAAAGTGTACGCAACGCTCCGCAACGATTACTGCATGGGACCCGATGCGGGGAAACTTATCTGCGTTTTAGGCTCGGCGGGAGGCGGACGCGACAAGTGGAAACGGCCGGAGATGGGGCGTGCGGCAGCAAAGTACTGCTCGGAGATTGTGCTCACGGACGAGGATTCATACGATGAGAAACCCGAGGACATAATGAACGCGATAAAGGCGGGGATTCTCGAAGACAACTTCCCTGTGACAAAGATTTATGAAGTGCCTGACCGCCGCGAGGCAATTAGGAAGGCGATATCGCTTGCGCAGAAGGGGGACGTGGTCGTGATGACTGGGAAGGGAAGCGAGACCTCGATTCATACGGCGCACGGGAAGACGATTCCCTGGAACGAGCGGGAAATAGCAATGGAAATACTGAAAGAGCGCCGCGCATAGCCGCGGCGTTTTTCGATGCAGCAAAACGCGGTATACTTACCTATATATGAAGCTCACATTCTACGGAGGCGCCGGCTCGGTTACGGGTTCGAACTACATGCTTGAATCGGAGGGAACAAGGATTCTTGTCGATTGCGGGCTTTTCCAGGGCGCGAGCTTTAGCGAATTAAAAAACTACGAAAAATTCGAATACGACCCGAAATCGGTGGCGGCGGTATTCGTCACGCACGCGCACA
>JBBILW010000002.1:0-53118 GCA_037444725.1 Candidatus Jorgensenbacteria bacterium
CGGGTCCGCCGTAAACACTCTCGTGAGATACACGAATGCATAGAGTCCCGCCGACCACGCAAGCACCATTCTGCGCCTCCCTGCGTCCGAAAGAAAGCCAACAAAAAGCGTCACGATGGCCGCAGCAAAAAGACCGGCGGAAATCACGATGCCCAAATCACTTACGCTCTCAATCGCGAGATACACGAATAATGGCCACAATACGGCACCCACGATGACTTCCATGGCGTAGCCGATGCTCGCGATATTAAAGGGAAGAAGCGAAGCGTGCCCCAAATATTTCAGGATTTCCATGCGCTTGCCGTCCGATTCAAGCGTACGGTGCGGAAATGCGAACAAAGGAAACACGGAAAGGACGAGAATCGCCGACACGATGAAAAAAGTATTTTGAAAGCCGATAGAGGTGATGAGCAGTCCCCCGATAAGCGGCGCGGAAAATTGTACGAAAGAAGTTATGGCATCCCGCGTGCCAATTTCTCTTCCCAAATGGCCATCCTCGGACGATTTCGAGAACGCGATGTTGTATCCAATGTTGAAAAGAAGGGCGTTCACCGCAAGAAGCAGCGGAAGAACGTAAAAAAGAATCGGCATCGTCGCAACGAACTTGAGGCCCAAAAAATAAAGCACGAGCGGCGGAATCGAAAGAAACATCATCATTTTGTCGCTCAATTTTTCGATAAGCGGCAAAAAGAGGAACGCGAGCAGAATAAAATACACCGAGTTTAAGAGATAAAAAAAGAGAATACTCGAAATAGTGAATCCCGATTTCCAGAAAAGAATCGGCACGAAGACGCTCACAAGTCCTCCGCCAAAGTACTGCAGAGCGAGAGTGATGGAGAGCGCGCCTATCTCCTGTTGGGGGAAAATATGAAAATGCGTGCGGTCAATGAGCATGTGCGCTGGTTAGAAAAACAGATTATACACGTACTTTGCGATGGGGTCGACATCGACTCCCTGCGCGATGACGCCTCCAAGCGCTCCAGTAATAGTGATAAGTATGAGTCCGATAATCGCAGGAACGACGACAAAATGAGAATCAATGACGAACATCCTCGCGCGCTGCAGCGCAATCCAGGCATTGCGGAAACGCGGCGCGATACGCGAAGAAATATGCGCGTCTTTCTCAAGCCACGCGATTGCGTAGAAGAACGCAACGATGCCAAACAGCACGACGACCGATGCCGCAAATCCGGAATGGACTTCCACGAGATTCGCCTGATTTCCAAAGAGATCTTCTATCGCGTCCCCTGCCGCAAACGCCGGAAGAAGCGACAGGGCGCCCGTAATTACGATAACCGCTTTCACATAAAACCAGTAATGCAAATTTCTCACCGATTCAAAACGGATAAGTTCAAGAATGGCGTAGACGACGAGCAAAGCAATGGGAAAATGAACCAATATAGGATGGAAGTTCATAAAACCATTATAACACTTGATTGGGCCTCTGCCGTATAGTAAGGTAGTAATCACTTATGGACGCCACAAAACTCTACACAAACGTGAAGGTGGGAAAGCCCGTTGATGCGGTCATTGAAATCACCGGCGAAGTTCCCGCAGACATTCTCGAGTTCCACCGCAAAGAAGTGCTCGAGAAGGTAAAAAAACAAATTGAGATTCCCGGCTTTCGCAAGGGCAATGTTCCCGAAGCGCTCGTCTTGAAACAGGTCAATATGAATCATGTGCTCGAGGACGCCGCAGAAGAGGCATTGAATGCCGCCTACCCGCTTATTCTCGACGAGGAAAAAATCGTCCCCGTGAGCTCTCCGCGCATCACGCTCGTAAAGCTTGCAGAAGGAGCCCCTCTTGAGTTCAAAGTGAATCTCGCGGTAGAACCCGCAGTAACGCTCCCCAATTACAAAAAAATCGCAACCGCCATCAAAGCCAAGAAAGCTCCGATTGAGGTCACCGAAAAGGAAGTCGACGAAGTCATCGAGCAACTGCGTACGATGCGTGCCGCGGAAGACGGCAAGCCTACCGAACTCACGGACGAGTTCGTAAAAACACTCGGCAAGTTCGAGAATGTCGCAGATTTCAAAGCGAAGCTTAAAGACAACGTAAAAGCGGAAAAAGAAACGGAAGCGGTTCGTATCCGTTATGAAGAGCTCGCACAAGGGCTGGTCGCGGACGCAAAAGTTACCATTGCCGCGCTTCAAATCGAAGACGAAATGTATGCCGCGCACGGACGCCTTCATCGCGAACTCGAGAAGCGGAAAATGTCAGCGGAAGAGTACTTCAAAATCATAAAGAAAACCGAGGAGGAGTACATGAAAGAAAAGAAGGAGGCAATCGAGCGCCAGCTGAAAACAAAGTACATTTTGAAGGCAATTGCCGAAAAAGAAGGCATTAAAGCCGACGAAAAAGCGGTAGAAAAGGAGCTCGCCCACGCCGCTGCGCACTACCCGAATACCGACGCAGAATCATTCAGGAATTACATCGAAGAAATGATGGCAAACGAGCAAACGCTCAAATTCCTCGAAGAAGCAAACTGGAAATAGATTTGTAAGCGCTTTAAAAAAAATTCCGCCCGTGAGGGGCGGGATTTTGTTTACTACAAACTGTGCTTCAATAGTTTTGAAAAACTCTCGCGAGCGTCTCCTTTCCCGGAAACCGCAAGCGCCACGGCGCGCATAAGCGGAAAAGAACCAAGAGCCGATTTCGGCATAAGCGTGAGAAGCGGCTGAATCGATGCCAGCCCCTCGCTCGGTGGAAGTTTCTTTTTCCCCTTCACAATCATCCCGCCGACCTCCACGTTTTTTGATAATTGGCTAAACCCCGTTGCAATAAGATCGAGGATGCCCGCGCTACTGTGCGCCGATTGCTTCTTGCCGCCAAGAAGCACGAGCGCTCGTTCCAATTCGTCCATGGCGCGCACCGCAAACCATGCGCGCGCGTTTCCTCCCCAGCCGAGCCCATGCGCAATACCGAAACCCAGCGCATAGATATTTTTAAGCACACTTGCCATCGCGACACCGCGTACATCGCCTGATTCCTCAAGAAAAAAGCGTGTGCCCTTAAAGAGATCCCGCACGCTTCCGCGTACCAAAGCCTTGCCCGCCACCACGCCAAATCCGGGCTCTCCCGCTTCAAGCTCCTCAGCGAGCATGGCGCCCCCGATATACGCAATGGGCTGCCCCCCGTGGAGCTCACGGGTCAAAAACTCATACGATGTCTCAGCTGTTTTCTGCTGGAGTCCTTTTGAAACAGCGATGACGGTAGTGGTGCGCGCAACAAAAGGAAACACTTGCTTTAACGCACTCGGCAAACACCACGAAGGCACGCACAAGAAAAGAAATTGCGCGTGGGGCACTATTTCAAACAACGATTTCTGGTGCGGGACCTTGCCCACGCAAATATCCCAGCACTGGACCGGATGATGCGAGCGCCGCATAAGCGCGGACATCGCGCGCCCAATCTCCCCCATTCCCACGATAACAACACGTGGTTTCATACCTTCATTATACCTTTAATTTTGAAACAGGACACTCGGCATGGTCATGTTTTTTCGCCGGACAATATTCCCTGCCGTACAAAATAATGCGGAGCGACAAGTTGCGCCACTCTTCGTGCGGAATAATTTCCATAAGGTCGCGCTCGATTTTTTCTGGGTCATGATTATCAGTGAGTCCCCAGAGACGCGCGAGGCGCCGGACGTGCGTATCTACCGCGATACCCTCCACGATGCCGTACGCGCTCTCCAATATGATATTCGCGGTCTTCCGCCCTACGCCGGGAATCGTGATAAGCTCTTCCATCGTACGGGGAACTTTTCCGTGAAATTCGGTTGCAACTTGTCGCGCAGCTGCAAGGATACTCTTCGCTTTATTGCGATAAAATCCCGTGGACTTTATATCTTGCTCAAAGACTGACTGCGTCGCGTGCACATAATCATCGAGTGTCCGGTATTTTTTGAAGAGCGTCGCGGTCACCTCATTTACCTGTCTGTCGGTGCATTGCGCAGAGAGCACAACAGCAACCAAAAGCTCCCACGGATTCTTGTGGTTAAGCGATACGCGGATTGTAGGGTAAAGTTTCGTGAGCAGCGCGATAATCGCCGCCGCTTTCTTCTTTCGCGCTGCAAGAGTCATTGCGTTGCTCTTACTCATGGATGACGACTCAATTAGTGAAATCCGAATGCGACGTAACCAAGGTACGCGACAATAAGACCCACAATGATAAAAATCCAAAATTCGAGATGCTCCATACTGACTTATTCACTGTATTTCGTTTTTCTTCCCGATTGCGATGTCGTTTTCTCCTTATATTTACGGAGCTCGAGCTTCAATAGGTCTTTAACATCATCAATTGCCGCACGCGCATCGGAGTTTTCCGTTTCAACCCTGATGGTTTTCCCGGGAAGACCGAGCGTTACTTCCGCATAATACACGTCGCCGTGCGTGTGGTGGCGCGAGGTGCGCGCCAGTTCGCAAAATGCGGTTATCTCATCTTTTTCCTCGAATCGGGAAACAATGTCGGCGCACGAGCCAATTTTTTCTTCGATGTATTCTTTGATTGCGGGAGTAAGTTCAAGCTTGCTGCCCATGATATTGATTTTCATATATATAGTATACTTCATAAAAACACGGGCGTAATTGCCCGTGTTTTTGTTTTCATCAGAACTGAGGAGGCGTGGGGATTGAGCCCGGCATCATGCCTGGCACGCCGCCAGGAACCGCGGTCGGAATGTTCTGCATCATGCACTTGCGTACCGTATCGCTAAAGCTCGAAGGAGGCTGCGCCTCACCGCTCTTTATCTTGTCGAGCAAGTCCTCCCCGTATGCGGACTTAAGACAACTCTCCGTTTGCGGCGCGAACTGCGGCATTGCGGGGATACCGGGCACCAAAGTCCTTTGCGGGATCGGAGGAACGGGGGCAATACCTGGACCCTCCGTCATAGGAGGCACTACGGGTTTGTATTGCACTGCACACCCTTGGATAACCTCCTGGAGATTGTCCGGGGGCTGCTGCAAATTCGAGATATCGCCGATTTTTGCCCTCACGCACTCCTGGATTGCGGGCGGCATCTGCGGCATACGTGTTTGTATTTCTCCTGCTGCATTTTTTACGCATTCCTGCATCGCTTCGCCAACTGCTGGCGTTGCCGCTGCTCCCTGACCCGCCTTCAGTTGCGCAACCGTATCAGTGCCAAGCTTATCAATAAGGCACTGCTCGGCTCCGGGAGGCAAATTCGCAAACGCACCCTGTATGCGTGCGGCACCCTGTTGCGCCATGCTCTCAAAACAGGCACGGAGCGCATCTCCTTTCTCTGGCGAAGGCGCCTCTCCTGCGCGAATCTTCTGAAGATCAATAGTGCCTACATTTTGCTCAATGCAATTCATAACTGCGGGCGGCGCCATCTTGAGCCCCTGTTCAAGTTTATCTTTCACCTTGCCCATCTGGCTCTCAAAACACGCCTTCACGGTTTCGCCAACCTGCTGCGTCGGCGTGAGTTCACCGCTCTGCATCTTGCCGATGACATTCTCTCCAAGCTTCTCCCGCAAACACGCCTTCACTTCTTCTGGTGCCTGAGCGATACCGGTCCGCAAAAAGCCCATACCGTCCTTAATTTCCTTTATTTTTTCGGGAGGAATAATTCCGTGGTCCTGCGCGAACGCAAAGCACTCATCGGCATGCTCGGATGCGTTGCAATACGCATCACACGCATCTTTTGAAGAACATCCGCCGGGACCCTTACCGCCCGTCTTCTTCGCAATAGCGAGGTCTTCGGGAGAAATGAGGCCTGCTTTTTCCGCAAACGCGATGCATTCATTGAAATGGTCGGCTGCCTTGCAGTAATTCTCGCACGTATCTTTCGAAGTGCACTTCCCCGGTGTTTCGCCGTTTTTGACAAACGCGGTCATCTTCCTCGCATTGGCGAGCTCTTCCGGCGAAAGCGTTCCCGCCTTTTCCGCGAATGCTAAGCACTCATCTGCGTGCTGGCCTCCGCTGCAATACGCTTCGCACTGATCTTTTGTCTTGCATCCTCCAGGCATAGTCGCTCCCGCCTGCAACGCCGCCTGTATCCGCTTCATCTCGCCAAGCTCCGCACCGCTTGCAATGCCGTGCGTCTCGGCAAAGGCTGTGCACGCCTGTAAATGTGATACGTCCGCGCAATACGTTCTGCATGATTTTTCGTCCTTGCATCCGCCAGGGCCCTCGCCGCGCAATACATCCGCGAACTTGCGTGAACGCGCCGCAACATCCGGTGAAATAAGGTTATGCGCTTCGCCGAAATTGGTACATTCGGTAATGTGCGCAGTATCGGCACAGTACGCCCGACACGCTGCCTGATCGGTGCAACTGCCAAGTTCAGCAATCGGATATGTTATTTCAGGAGTCTGCGCTCGTACCACGATAACCGCGCTCGCGAATATACCGGATGCGAGAATCATTGCGGGAAGGAATGATGATGCGATAATTTTTTTCATAGTCTCTTAGGGGAATAGATTATTGGCCGAACGGATTCTGATATCCGGTATCGTACGGATTTGTCTGCGTCTTGAAAGGATTCGTTTCAGGAACGTTCGCCGCCGGGTTCGGCGTCGCCTGGCTGTAAATCTGTCCGCCAAGCCCTGCGTCCTGAGGGTTCGTCACTTTTTCTTGCACGCCTCCCGTTGCAGGACTCGGTGCGACGACCGGCTGCGCAAGATACCACCATACACCCGCCGCGACAACCAACACTCCGACTATCGCGTAGATTAGTGTTTTACTCATATTACTTTCAGTATAACAAAACTTTTTTACAGAAAATCAAAAAAACACCGCGTGGCACATGCCATGCGGCGTACTGACATCATCTCACTAACGGGAAAGCGGCGCGTTACATTCGTTAAACATCGATGAGTTCTCGAATCTCCAATACTCCGTCGCAAGGCTCTTCTTTTCTTCCGCAGAAAGCGCGGCGGGAAGCTGGTTTTTCGGATTGATTATCATAAGCGAGCTATCCTTCCGGAATTCGATGCCATATGAGGAATTGACGCCGTAGACGATAATGCGCCCGGTCTTCGCATCAAGAATTACGTGGCAGCCCGCGCCGCAGCCGTCTTTCACTACGGTATAGCGCCCCGCAAAATTGGGCCCAAGTTTCGCACCGTCGATTAATGCCTGCTTGTTTTCGGCAGGAACATCGTAGGTTGAAAAATTCACTGGGGCAGGAGTTCCAGAAAACGTTTCTTCTTTAAGAGTGAATTGTTCGAAGGAAAGTGCGACGCACTTCGTCGGAATCTGTTCGACAATGGCGAGCCCCTTGGCAACCTCGCACCTGCGCGGCACGGTATTTAATACGCGATACCCCGCACGCGCGCACTCCTCAAAATTGGTGACAAGCGGCCTGTCTTTCGGGAAAACGTAAAGTACTAATAAAAATGTCGCGACACACGCGATAGCAGTCGCCGCGATGACAAACATTCTTGCCGCTCGTGACATGTATGCATTATACCACTACGCGCCGAGCTTGCGTCTGCGCGTTGCGTAATCTAGAAGCGCGTGATGGAATTCTTTTGCGTTAAACGAAGGCCAAAAAAGATTCGTGAAATAGAGCTCGCTGTTTGCGGTAAGCCACATCATGAAGCCCGCCGAAGAGTGCGGCTCCCCGCCCGTGCGGATAACAAGGTCCACCTGCGGAAGCTCATGCGTCCACAGCGATTGCTCCACTGCCTCGTTGCTCGGTTTCAATTCATTTTTCTGCATCGCTTTAATCGCCTCCACCATCTCCCGCTTGCCGTCATAGCCGAGCAAGACAGTGAGATTGTGGTCCGAAAAATGCTTGGTGCGCTGTTCAAGTTCGCGCACGAGGTCGTTTACCTTCGCGTCTTTCAGCAATTCGCGGAATCTGCCAAACACGCGCACACGCACCTTGTGTTTGATAATCGAATCATTCTTCAAAATGCTCGCCAATTCTCGGCGGATAAGCGCGCGTAAAATATTCGTTTCCGCTACCGGACGCTTCGTTAAATTATCTTCCGATGCCGCCCAAAACGTGAGGTATTCTACACCTGAGCGGAACGCCTCTTCGATAATCACGTGAGTGGCGGCACCTCCTGCCGCATACGCTTTCGTATAGTTCACCTGATTCTGCTTCGCCCAGCGGCGATTCCCATCCGGAATAACGGCAATGTGACGCGGAATCTTTGAAGACATATAAATCAAGTGTACTAGAATGCCTGCTCAGTATCAAAAAGCGCCCCATGTTAAGGGCGCTTTCTCCGCTGTTATTTCGTTCCTTTCGCGTCGCGCTCCGCCTTCTTGCGGTCGCTCTCCTTCAAATAGATTTTTCTAATGCGGATATTCTTCGGAGTTACTTCGACAAGTTCGTCGTCGCCGATATAATCGAGCGCATCCTCAAGTCCCATCTCGCGCGGCACATCAAGCGTCTCCTGAATACCGAAGTTCTTCGTGCGGAAGTTCGTGAGCTCTTTCGTGCGGCAGATGTTCACTAAGATGTCGTCCGCCTTTGCGTTCTGGCCTATCACCATACCCTCATACACCTCAACCGCAGGACCGATGAACAAGGGTCCGCGTCCCTGCGCAGTGATAAGCCCGTAGCTGTTTGAGGCGCCCGACTCGGAGCTGATAAGCGAGCCGTGCGGTTCCGCCGGCAAATCGCCTTTATACGCCTCGTAGCCGAGGAACAAGCTGTTCATAATACCCTTTCCCTTCGTACTCGTGAGGAATGCATTGCGGATACCGATAAGTCCGCGCGTCGGAACAGTGAAGTCCATATGCGTGGTTCCGCGGTCAACGCGCATGTCTTTCATGGCGCCGAGTCTGCGACCCATCATCTCAATGATGGTTCCGCCGAACTCCTCGGGAACTTCGAATGAAACGAGCTCAACGGGCTCCGTTTTCTTGCCGTCCTGCTCGCGGAAAATAACTTGCGGCTTTGAAACCTCAAGTTCGTATCCTTCGCGGCGCATCTTCTCGATAATAATCGAGAGGTGAAGCTCTCCGCGGCCCGCGACCGTCCAT
Organism: Candidatus Jorgensenbacteria bacterium; assembly: GCA_037444725.1. Taxonomy (GTDB): domain Bacteria; phylum Patescibacteriota; class Minisyncoccia; order UBA6257; family GWB1-50-10; genus CAIKKG01. Next base: position 8,965 of record JBBILW010000002.1, read on the forward strand.
TTGTCGGGAGAATCGGTTGCAGTCACTGAAAGCGCCACATCGGTCTCAAGCTCATGCTCAAGCCTCTCGCGCAAATTGCGTGACGTCGAATACTGGCCTTCTTTGCCGGTAAACGGCGAGGTATTTACGCCGAACACCATCTTGATGGTCGGTTCGTCGATAGTAATAGGAGGAAGCGGCATCGGATTCTCAATGTCGGTAATCGTCTCGCCGATAGAAACATCGTCAATGCCCGCGATGCCGACGATGTCGCCAGCAGAGAGTGACTCAACATCAACGCGCTTCATGCCCTCAAAGCCGAGCACAGCGGAAATCTGCACCTTCTTCGACTCGCCCTTGCGATTCACGTGAAGCACCTGCGCGCCTTTTTTAAGCGTACCCGCGTAGAGGCGTCCCACCGCAATCTTTCCTTTATAGTTATCGTAAAAAAGACTGACCGTGAGCATCTGGAGCGGATTCGTTTCTGAAATCTTCGGACCCGGAATATATTTCACGATTGCATCAAAAAGCGGAATGACATCAGTCATCGTCGAAAGATCAGCAGTAAGTCCCGCCTTTCCCTGCGCGCCCGCGGCGTAAATCACGGGGAAATTCGACTGCTCATCCGAAGCGCCAAGTTCAATAAACAAATCAAACGTCTGGTCGAGCGCCCACATAGGCCGTGCGTCCGGCTTGTCGATTTTGTTAACCACCACGATTACCTTGTGTCCTGCCTGAATTGCCTTGCGCAATACGAATTTCGTCTGCGGCATCGGGCCTTCTTTCGCGTCCACGAGAAGTAAGACGCCGTCCACCATGCGCATAATGCGTTCCACCTCACCGCCGAAATCAGCGTGCCCCGGAGTATCAACGATGTTAATCTTCAATCCCTTATAGTTGATGGAAGCGTTTTTCGAGAAAATAGTAATACCGCGCTCGCGTTCGAGCTCGTTCGAATCCATCATGAGGTCTTTCTCCGCGTCCGCCTTCACATGGAAGTTCTCGGACTGTTTCAAGAGTGCGTCAACCAACGTCGTCTTTCCGTGGTCGACGTGTGCGATGATTGCGATATTTCTGATGTCGTTTCGTGTCGTTTCCATTGAGTGTGAAATAAAATGCCCCGTGGGAGGCTTATGCATGAATAATACGCATTTCTCCACATTCTGTCAAAGCCAGGAGTCGCTTTATGCCTTTATGCCTTCAAGGTAGAGAAAGATGGGAATTTCCTTACGAATCTTGTTCTCCGCCGCTGCACGTGGTCCAGGCTCGCTCGATTTATGCGAAATCCATTCCTCAAGACTCCGCACGAGCAAGTTCGCTTTGCGCAAAAATTTAAAATAGACCTGGAGCGGCCGATGAAATGAAAGTGTCACCTCGTCAGGTTTGTCTCCAGGATGCATCTGAATTTTCACCGATGCTTCGGACATATAACCGTCGATGCGGCGATACTGCGCTTTTAGTTCCTCGTCCCAGCCCCAGCTCGAACGCTTCGGCACGCGGAACGCGGGGTGATTCATCACGATATGAACGCTTCCTTTCGGCTTTAACACGCGCGTAACTTCCTGAAATGCTTTTTGCGCGTCCTCAATGTTTTGTATGGCAAGCACAATCGCCACCTTATCCACGCTCGCGTCTTTTATGAAATCCAATTTCGTTGCAGGAGAAACGTGATACTCAATATTTGCGGACTTTCCTTTTTGCGCAATCGCAATCAAATCTTTCGCAACATCAACGCCGATAATCTGCGCGCCAGTTTCCGCAAACGCGCGTGAAAAGAAACCCGAACCGCACGCAAGATCCAAAATCACCTCGCCTTTTTTCGGTGCAAGTGCGCGCATCAAATTCGGAAGTACTACCTCTTTTTGATAGCTCCCCTCCCTTTCAACAAGTTCGCCGTACCACTCGGCAACATTCCCCCACGATGTTTTTTTAGGCATTAGATATTGTTTACATCTGCGCACGTATAGTTATCCATTCTCATGAATATTTTTGCAAGAGCTTCAAAACCCTCAAAAAACTTGATTGGGCTTTTGTCATCCTTTCTCTCTTTTTCAATATAGCTGCGTATATCCATATTGCAATACGCTTTTTCAAAATCATAACTAAACATGTCATACGCCATTCTCTTTTCGATTAGGCCGCTTTGATAAAGATTGCCAACGGTTTCAAGCTCACTCAATATATAATCAATTTTTTTCTCACCAAATTGCGAAACCGGCGTGCTGCTAGCCTTTTCAATAACATCGAAAATCGCATCGTATTTATCTGCATAAACCCTTTGATCCAATTGCAAAACAAATTCACCAGAATGAACTCGGTAATCCATATACAGCGTATAAATTGTCAGAAAAATACCAGCAATGGCTGCAATTAGTCCGATTATTTTTCCAGCTTTTTCTATTTTGTCCACCACTAAAATATGCCCCTATTTCTCTTTCCTTTCAACACCAAAGGCGACTCCTTTTCTCGTGAGTGTTCTGAAGTGAGCATTTCCATTTCCGAGCGAAGAAAATAAAGCGGGCAATTGCGTGCTGTATGAGCTTCCCAAAGGGGGCGAGTTCACGCAATGCCGTCGATTTATTTGATGAGCGAGGCACATGGAAGCGAATGCAAGTACTCACGAGAAAAGGAATTGCCTTCCCACCGACCCTTCTTGCGTCAAAACAGAACGGAGAGTAGCATTGCGGCAGTACCCCATCGAACAAAAGGAGGACGAACCGTGTACGCAAGCGATTTGGATCCGAAGGGCATGGCCTTGCGCCGCGCCGTGCTCGATCGCAAGAAGAAGCTGCGTGAGGAAATCGAAAACGTTCCGCTCGGCGCCTTCCACGTGGGGGACCTCGAGCCGCTCCTTCGGCTCATGGGTCTTGCCGGCCCCGACAAGGATTGCCAGGAATCGGACATGACGCAGCTCGAGGAACGCGTCCGCGAGTACCGGGCATGGAGCGAAAAGGAATTCTATCGGCACCTGCGCGACCTGCCATTCGGATTCGTAAAGAAGTAAAGACTCGCCCCCGCATTCCGCGGGGCTTTTTTTCGCGATGCAAGAGAAAAATGCACTACTGCATCATCTCGCGAAGCGCACAAAACTCACAATCTTTTTCATGACACCCCTTATCCCAAAATGAAAGCGAAAGAATTTCTTCCACGGTTTTCTTAATAATCACTTCAAGTTCCGTGACTTCCTCATCGGTTATCGTAAACGCTTCCTTCTTGTATCTGCCCTTCTCATCGGGCTCAACAAAATCAACATCCGCAGAAACCATTTCATAATGAATGCCCTTCTCCAAGCGGCTCAAAAGCAAACGATAAAACACGAGCTGGCGCTTGATATCGCCGTTTGAGCTCGCAGTCGTCCCCTCAATTTCTCCGCGCGTCTTCGGCTTGCCTGTTTTGTAGTCAACGACATTTACCTCATTCTTGTCATTTAAAATTTCGAGCTTATCAAGCTTACCCGAAAGTTTTATGTCGGGGGTAAGAAGTACGCCTTTCACATCGAATTCGGTAACTACATTCGTTTTCCACTTCGCGTGATATGCATCCCAGTATCCTCCTAATGCCCTCTCGCCGCGTTCCAGCCATTCCGCGCGAATCGTAGTTGAAAACGGCTGCTTGCCCGCATGAAATCTGAATTGTTCCAATAATAACTCACGTGTAGCGCGCCCCTCGCGGACCGCCTCAAACAAGTCTTCGAGTGCCGCGTGAACCGCAGTGCCGTAAAGCTGGTGCGGCTCTTTTGCTGCCGGAATGCGGAGCAAATTCTGATAGAAATAGCGCCATGGACAATTGAGATAATTATTGAGCGCGGTTGCAGAAAGTCCTCGCTCCAAAAATAATTCCTGAACGAACTCTTTGTCGCGGATGCTCACAGGGCTCGCCTTCGTGGGCGTAAACATAATTCCTTTTTGCGAGGCAAATTCATCTTCAATCTTCGATGCATCTCCTGTTATAAGAAGCGCGAGATCTATCTCGCCGATAAACTGGCTCGGCAACTGTTCTTTTCCCGAGATGCTCTCTTTCGCATATGAAATAGTGAGCGTCTTTTTTGCGCGCGTAAGTGCCACATAAAAAAGGCGGCGTTCGTCGTCTAATGGGTCATGAAGCAAGCGCGATTCATGTGTGAGCGAATATACCGCGGGTGGCAAAGGCAGCGCGCTCGCCTTTTTCGCATTCCCCCAGTGCCCGTCATACGAGCCAACGATAAACACGTGCCCGAATTCCTGTCCCTTTGATTTATGCGCCGTCATAAGCCGCACGCGCTTCGTGAGTCCGCCAAACGAACTTTTTTTCACAAGCAAATCATGAAGCTCGATTGTCGAGAGATACTCAAGAAAATCATGGAGGTTCGCATCAATATGCGCTTCCCCAAATTTTTGCGCCTCATCGAAGAAGCCGTTCAGCTTCTCCATTTTTTCAACCATGTCAGGCAACGACATCACATGAGACAAAAAGCCGGATTCGTTTACAATTGAGCCTATAAACGCCTGCAACTCCTTGTTCTTCCCGTGGCTCGCCCAACGGACCATATCGCCATACCACGTGCGGAGCTTCGCGGGACTTTCGAGTTTCATGGCTCGCAACTCGGCATCCGATTTTAATACGTCGTAAATAGAAACATGCTTCGTGCCTGCTTCGCGTATCACGCGGTACACATCAAGCGGATGAAGCTGCAAGAAATCTGCGTGCATAGCCTCCGCTGCGCGTACATCAGAGCCGAACTCATCGATAGCGCGCAATAACGTAATAAGTTTTCTGATATCACGGTCGCGCATCACGTTTTCATCGGACTCGATTATGAAGGGAACTCCCGCGCGCTCTAACATCGGCACGAGCTGGCCCGCATCACGGTTATTACGGTAGAGAACCGCAATATCCTCAGGCTTTGCGCCGCCTTGAATAAGCCTCATTATCTCCTGCGCAACAAAGTACTGTTCAATCTCGGGCCGTGAAAATGAAAAGAGTTGCGCGCGCACATCCTCGTGCCCCGCACGCGCCTCGAGCGCTTTTTTGCCGGGAAGCAAACTATGCGCTGCATCGAGAATCGATTGCGTTGAGCGATAGTTTTCGGAAAGCACAATAAGCTTCGCGTCTTTGTATAAATTCTTAAAATAGAGGAAATTCTCGAGCGAAGCGCCCTGGAATCTGAATATCGCCTGCTTCTCATCGCCCACCACGAAAATATTCGGATTCGCATGGAAATTCGAAAGCAACTCAAGAATTCTGTTTTGTGCGTTATTGGTATCCTGATGCTCGTCCACCAAAATGTACTGGTACTGCTCCTGCAAAATAAGAAGAAGGTCTTTGTTCGTCTGAAGTTCGCGCAAGACCTCCATAATCATATCGCTGTAGTCGTAGCGCTTCCGCGTGCGAAGTTCCGCTTCGTACGCCTCGTAGAGAGTTGAGAGTTCGCGATTCTTTTCGATGGATTTCAGCTCCTTCTTATAGTCGCCCTTCATCTCGCCCTTGTGCGCGCCCTTTTCATGGTAGAGATCGGGCGTCTCGTCAAATCGCTTCTGCTCCTCGGCGACAAGGCTCACGAATTGCGCAGGGTCCAAACCTTCGCGCTTTAAATCATTAATCGCCTTCACAATATCGCGTACGTAGTAAAGCGGGTCGCCAAGAGGCTTTAACACTGCGAGTTTCATTTTATGTACCAATTCCTCAACAATCGCAATCTCATCGATTTCGGTAATGCTCTCCGCGCCGATAATGCGCGGGAATTCTTCCGGATACTCCTTTATGATGCGGTTGCAGAAACCGTGGAACGTGCTTATAGAAACCGCGTATGCGGGGGCGCCGATGACTTCCGTAAGTCTGCGGCGCATATTGGTCGCGCCCGCTTCGGTAAACGTAAGGGCTAAAATATTCTCCGGATTCGTATCAACGATGCGGAGAATATTCGCAATGCGAAGCGTAAGAATCTCGGTCTTCCCGGTGCCGGGACCCGCGACTACCATGACGGGCCCCTCGACAGCGTCAACCGCTTCGCGTTGCGCGGCATTCAGCTTTTTATAACGCAAATCAAAAGCGGCGGTATCCATGCCAAAATTATCTGAAAAGAAGCAACAACGCGGCTCCGCCAAACATCATATGGGGCGGCGTGGTATTGCCAATATGATGCATTTCGTAATCAAATACCTCGCCCTCCGCGCTCACATGGCCGACGCTGCGCATTTCGTGGTCGTACACCTTTCCTTCGTCGTTCACTTCTCCTATCTTATGCTCCTCGGCGTCAAGCACGTGGCCGTCGGTCGTTACGCGGCCAACCTTTAAGTCGTGCGCATTGTATACGTGACCCTCATCATCAATACGTCCGAAGTGATGCCCATTCAATTCATTGATATTCATCATTGACATATGGATGAATTATAAGATGAGCGCCGCAAAATAACAAAGTGCTATGAAAACGGCGGTTTCATGAGCGCATCAGCAAGAAGCGGGGCGATGGAGACGACTTCGCATTTTGCGGGGATAACCCCCGCAAACGGCACGGAATCGGTAACAATAATTTTTTTAATCTCGCGTGTCCGCACAAGGCGCTTCAATCCCGGGCCGGTCTGTACCGCATGCGCAATCGCCACATACACGTCTTCCGCGCCCTCGCGGCGGAGCGCGCGCGCAGCCTTGAGGAGCGTGTCGCCCGATTGCACCATGTCGTCTACGAGCACCACGTTCTTCCCCCGCACGTCTCCCGTTATACGGGAAACCTTCACCACACTCGGCGTTTTGCGCACCTTTGCGACCGTAATAATGTCGGGCACGCCGAAATGCAACGCAAATTCCCGCGCGCGATGCACGCCGCCCTCATCGGGAGAAACTACCGCCACGTTTTTCACATTCAAAGACTTGAAAGCATCCGCGAGCAAGCCCATAGCCGAAAGCTCAATAAGGGGAGTTTGAAAACGTTCATGCACGAATGAGCTGTGAAGATTCACTGCTACGATGCGCGTCGCTCCCGCCGCCGCCACGATATCCGCCATGACTCCCGCCGAAACCGAACTGCCCGGCGCATCCACTTTGTCCGACTTCGCATACGCAAAATAGGGAATCACCACATTCACCGAGCGGGCGCCATGAATATGCGCGGTGTTAATAAGAATGGCGAGCGCAAGCGTGTGTTCCGCAGGAGAAAATGTAGAGCCGACAATAAAAACTTCCTTCCCTTCAACCGGCTCCATAATGCGTACAGACACCTCTTTATCCGGATATGTACCGACCGAACACGCACCCATTCTGATGCTCGTCTTTCGCGCGATGGCACGCGCGAGCGCAGTATTCGTGTTGGTCGATAATATAAGCTTCATGCGCCCTTCGCGGAAAATCGCTTCAATATTGTTATAACCTGCGCATCCTCTATTTGCGGAAATTCCTTATAGCACTGTCCGACAGCGGCAAAAAAATCTATAGTGTGCGGACACGCAACCTCATCTGCATCGCCCCGCACCTGCGCCAGACTGTCCTGGGGCGAAACCGGAACGGCGACTACGATTTTCTTCGCTCCCCGTACTCGCGCGGCTTTCATCGCGGCGCGCATCGTGGTGCCGGTCGCAATGCCGTCATCGACAAGAATCGCGGTCTTCCCTTTTAAATCATGCATGGGCAAAATTTTCCTGTAATGCGCGGCGCGCGCCGCCGCTTCTTGTCGCCGCTTATCAATAACAACCTCAAAAGCCCGTTGTGGACCGCACACCTCTTCATTCATAGTCCAATCGAAAAATGACTCGCCGTCTTCGGTGACCGCGCCTACCGCAAACTCGTCATTGTGGGGCGGCGTTACTTTTTTTACGATAATAACATCAAGCGGAAGAGAAAGTCCTTCGGCAATTTTTGCCGCGAGCACCACACCGCCGCGAGGCAGACCGAGCACGACTGCCGAATCACTACGGCGGTACTTCTCAAGCAAAGGGAGTAATTGAGCAGCAGCTTCTTCACGGTCCGCGAACAACTGTTTACTCATAGCTACTTTCATTATACTAGTTCCGGTTATTCTAAACAGTGCATAACAATAGGCCCATCGCGCGCATAATTTCCCTATAACAAAACCGCCCTTCTTCGGGCGGCCTCATAATTCCTTACTGCAAGCGGTAAATCACGTCTTTCCGTTCTACGACCACCCTCCAACCCGCACGTTTTGCGTGCGCATACAGTACGCTATTCGGATTAAAACAGATGGGATTATCGACAAGTTTCAGAAAAGGAATGTCGGATTCCGAATCGCCCACACCAACGGAACCCTTGAGCGAGAGTCCGTGCTCTTCCACGATGCGTTTCAACAATTTCGCCTTATCACGTGCAAGATCGAGATACATTATCTCATTCTTTAACTTTCCCCTCCCGTCGACTTTATACACCGTGCCGTACGAACGATCGAACCCGAGCGTTTTCACAAACGCATCGACAAGTTCTTTGGGAGAATGTGAAATAGCGATGATGTAATATTTTTTGCGGCGCAGTTCGTGCACGAGGTCGCGCGTATAGCGATACACGCGGTTCTGGTGGAACTTCACCACTTTGCGCGCGATACGGAGAAAATGCGCGCGATCCACGCCATCGATATGCGCGTCGAACGCGTCGACCACTCTGCGGATGTATGCGTCGTAGGTACCCTTGCGGTCGAGCCAATCCCTGTACGCCGCATGGTACATCGCTTCCGCTTTGGCGGGGAAAAGTCCATCTTGGATAAGCGCCTCGGTCATTTCTATTACGAGACTCGAGCGGAAAATGGTGCCGTCGATGTCGAATATCGCAAGTCTTTGCATGAGCGTATTGTATCACTCCCTAAGCCTCACGCCAGCATGGAAAAAATCCGGTCCCTGGCATGGCCAAGGACCGGATTCATCGCTATATTTTTCCGACCAAATCAACTCCGGGCGTGAGCGTCTCAGCTCCCGGTTCCCAGCTTGCGGGACACACCTGTCCGGCGTGTGTCGCCACATACTGCGCCGCCTGAAGCTTGCGGAGCGTTTCCTTCGCGGAACGGCCGATGCTATTGTCGTGGATTTCCACGGACTTGATGATACCTTCAGGGTTCACGATGAACGTACCACGCAACGAAAGTCCCTCCTCTTCGATATACACGCCGAGCATGCGGGAAAGTTTTCCGTTATGATCCGCCGCCATCGGGTACTGCACCTTCTTGATTGCGGGCGAGCTGTCATGCCAGGCCTTGTGCGTAAACGCGGTGTCGGTGCTCACGCTCACGACTTCAACATTCAGTTTCTGAAACTCCTTATAATGCGCCGCCAATTCCTCGAGTTCCGTAGGACACACGAAGGTGAAATCCGCGGGGTAGAAGAACAACACGACCCACTTCCCAAGCAGCGACGAGAGATTCAGCTTACTGAGCTCGTCTTTATGGAACACGTCCAACTCAATCTCCGGCAACGTACGCCCGACTATCGGGCACGAACACCCACTCATAAAACAATTCGCTTCTTTGTTGTGCATAAAATATAGATTATTGGTTTATTATCTGACGCTATCAGTATAGTAAATTGCAGAGAACGCGCAACAAATAAAAAGTGCCCGTCGATACAATGACGGGCACTCATGACCGGAACCCGGCCTGATGCACTACAGCGTGCGGACGAACCGCTCGGCCGCGCGGTAGCACTCGGCCATCTTCCCCTTCGGCAGGACCTTCCCTGCGGTGAGCAGCGCGTGCGACTCGACGCAGGTCATGATCCGCAGGTTCTCCTCGTGGAGGGCCAGCCGGGTGTTGAAGTACCGCTCGTCCGTGAGAAGCGCGGCCTTGTGCAGCTCGATGCGCTCCTTGAGAACGGCGATCCCGGTCTCGCGCTGCGCGAGCGCGATGCGCTGCTTCGCGCAGGTGACCTCGCGCGGGAAGATGACGCGACATGAAGCGGTGTACGTCTCGTTCGCCTTCTCGTACTGCTTCTCGAGCTTGTAGAGCTCGATGTACCGCGCGGCGAGAGCCGTACGCTGCGCGGCGAGCTTCGGCGCCTGCTCCTTGAGGAGCCGCGCGAGCTTCGCGTCGCTCTTCTGCGTCACGGCGTACTCCTTCTTGAGCTCCGCATCGATGCTCGGCGCGGCGTTCGCGACGAACGGAACGGCGAGCGTGATGGCGACGAACATCGAGATGATGGTCTTCATGGTGCTTCTCCCTTCGTGGGTTGGGGTGGTTTTCCAGCTTGTAAAAGAACAATATAAATGTACCACACTATTATATAAAAGTCAATAGACAGCACATACGCATTCCCCCGCTCTGCATATGTAAAAAAGCAAATAAAAACCCCAGACATTCATGCCTGGGGTTACACAATCAAATATTCGGCCATTCCGGAATGCGCTCCTTCCCTTTGAGCAGCACGCCGCAACGCTCGCGCGCAAGCCATGGCGGCGGATTGCCGAGCTCGATAACGCAGAGCTGAATCTCCACCGTTATTACATTTAAACGGCGGACGAGAGGGTCGATCGCCTCATTCATCGCCTCAATGCGGATGATGTTATTGCGATGCTCCGCAAATGCGGTGACAAAGTTTTTGTTTGCATCATCGACCGCAACGCTCAACGCCGCAACTTCATCAACAGCGCCGGAAAACCGCGAGAAATAGTCCGAATCGGCATCGTCGTGCGATTCGCTCGCCGCTTCCAGAGCCTCTCGCTTCTCTTCGAGTTTCTCGCTCAATGCTTCTCGCTCACGGGAGAGAGCGTTCAAGCGCTCCATGCATGCGTCGTCCTTCCTGAGCAATGTCCACTTCTTTTCGAGAAGCGGCCGAAGCTCGCTCAATATCTCCTTCTGTTCATCAATGCGCGCCTCCGCCTTCGGATCAAGCTCCGCGCGCGCGGCAAAAGGAAGCAATACAAGAATCAGGAGTAAGCGAATCATAGCTCAACACCCTTTCCCCGTTTGGACTTTTTCTGCTTCTCCGCCCACGGCGTGACATGCTTCTCATAGCACGCATCAACCATAATCTCCATCCGCTTCAGCGTCTTTTCGTCCAGAGTCTCAGGGATGCCCTTGGGGAAGGCCTCCTTCGATTTTGAAACGAAGCAACGACAGTATGCCCTCAGGTTTTGCAGCGGAAGGCCCGGCTCGACTTCGCCGATTCTCGCCTCGCAAAGCGTAAGGGCTGCGTCGAAAACCTCCTTCGTCCAGGGCGAATCCGCGGAAACGGGTGGAGCCTTTGCAGGCGGCTTCTCCCCGCGTACCGTCATCGGAATGAGAACCGCGAGAATCGCAAGAACGTATCGCATACGCACCTCTCCTTTTGCTGTCGTGTGAGTGCGGCTGTTTTGTTAATGTACGTCACTTTCAGTAATAGCACTCCCTCTATCCACTGTCTAACCGCTTGACTGGTGAACATTCGTTCACTATCGTTATAGCAATGAAACGCAACGAGCACGTGGAAAAAATTATCGGGTTTTATCACGCACGGAAACGTATGCCGAGCTACCGCGAGATTATGCGGCTCACGGGATTTAAATCAACAAACGCGGTCTACAAATTCGTGGAAAAACTGGTTGCGGCGAACCTCGTAAAAAAGGATGGTCAGTCGCGCCTTATTCCCACGGGACTCATGAATGAAACGCCAGTGCTCGGCCGCGTCGAGGCGGGCTTCCCCTCCCCCGCGGAAGAAGAGCTCGTCGACACGATGAGCATCGACGAATATCTCATCGAAAACCGCGAAGCGACGTATCTCTTAAAAGTGAGCGGCGACTCGATGATTGGCGCAGGCATCATGGCGGGCGACCTCGTGCTCGTGGAGCGCAAGGGCGACGCGCGCGACGGCGAAATCGTCATCGCGGAAGTCGACCACAAGTGGACTATGAAGTACCTTAGAAAGAAAAGCGGAAGGATATTTCTCGAAGCAGCAAACGAAAAATACAAACCCATAATCCCGAAAGAAGAATTAAAGATTGCCGCAGTCGTAAAAGCTGTCATCCGTAAATACTAAAAGACGTATGTCGTACGACGCCGCGCTCTCGATAGGCTCCTTCCCCCGCGCCATCCTCCACATCGACGGCGATGCGTTTTTTGCGTCCTGCGAACAATCGCGCAACCCCGCCCTCCGCGGCAAGCCCGTCGTGACCGGCAAAGAACGCGGCATCGCCTCTTCGATGAGTTATGAGGCAAAAGCATGCGGCGTCACGCGCGCTATGCCGCTCCACGAAATCAGGAAGCGCTGCCCGAACGTCGTCATCCTCCCTTCGGATTATGAAACCTACAGCCTCCTCTCGAAGCGCCTCTACGCGATTGTCCGCCGCTATACGCCCGACGTCGAGGAGTATGGCATCGATGAGTGCTTTGCGGATATTACCGGCCTCCGCCGCCCGCTCCACATGTCATACGAACAAATTGCGGAACGCATAAAACGCGAGCTCGATACGGAGCTCGGCTTTACGTTTTCGATAGGCTTGGCGCCCAACAAAGTCGTCGCGAAAGTGGCTTCAAAGTGGAAGAAACCTTCTGGGCTTACCGTTATCCCCGCTCGTGAAATCCATACGTTTCTTGAGAATCTCCCGGCGGAAAAAATCTGGGGCATCGGGCGGCACACGAGTAATTATCTTGAAAAACTCGGCATAACAACCGCGCTGCAATTTGCACGTATGCGTGAATCGGAAGTTCGTGCGCGATTTTCAAAGCCGTTTTATGAAATATGGCAGGAATTAAACGGCAGATTCATCCTTCCGCTCACCCTCGAAGAAAAAACGAGCCAGGCATCAATCCAGAAAATGCGGACGTTTACTCCGCCCTCGAACGATAAAAAATTCGTGTTCGCGCAGCTCTCAAAAAATATAGAGAACGCGTGCATCAAAGCACGCCGCTACAAGCTTGCCGCACGGCGCATTACCATACTGCTCCGCACAAGTACGTTTCACGATACGGCCGCCGAACTTTCTCTCTCTCATGGCAGCGCTTTCCCCGATGAAATAGTGACCGCGTGCGAATCACCATTCAATTCGCTCTTCAACCCGCGCGTCACGTATCGCGCGACGGCTGTTATTTTGACGAAGTTCGAGCCCGTGCTTTCTCAGCAGCCTGACCTCTTCGGCGAATCCGTGCGCGTAGAGCGCCTCGTAAAACTTTACGATGCGGTGGATGCCATTGCCGCGCGATACGGAAAACATACCGCATTCCTCGGCTCAAGTTTTGCGGCGCATGCGTACGCGCAGCACAAAGGTGACCGCGGCGACGCGCCCGAACGGAAACACATGGGTATAAAAGGCGAAACAAAACGCCAGCGCCTCAATATTCCGATGTTCATCGGAGACGTTTCATAACAAAGACCCCAACAATTTCGTTGGGGTTAAACTTATCGGTCACGTACGCGCAGACTCCGGCGTGCGTTCGATGTAGTAGATGATGGCGACGATGAGGTCCTCGCCGTCACCATCATCGGTGAAGTGATGAATCATTTTCCAGACGGTGACATGAGGATGCTCCGCGAACCATCTGGTCATGTTCCTTGCGAAATCGCCAACCTCCTCGTGCGGCTCCTCCTCGTGCGTCACCTCCTCGTGCGTCACCTCCTCGTGCGTCACCTCCACGAGGTCGATTACCTCCTCAGCCGTCGCATCGGCCGCGCCTCCGCCCGGAGGAACGTCTCCGGGCTTCTTTTCCGGAAACACAGGCATCGCTCCGATGTACCCTTCAATGATCGCACACTTCATATATCCTCCATTTCTCCCTGTTAGGTGTGAATGAAACTATGAAGACAATGCGACATAACGAAAACAATGTCAACTATTTCGAAGGTAAGAAAATATCCAAAAAATCGTCTTATGCGTGAGGGCAAATCATGCGAAAAGGTCGAATGTGCCGCGCCCTCATTGCGCAACATTAACTAAGAATATAACCACATGAACAACAAAACATACCGATCACTATTCGTGATACTTACGATTATCGCGCTTGCCTCGTCGAGCGCGGGTATCGTACAGGCAGACAACGAAGGGAGAGGAAACGGAGCAGCGAAAAAGCTGACTCAGCAGGTTAGGAAAATTGCGGAGCTCGATAGAGAGCTCAACAAAGAGTTGAGGGAATCAGAAAAAGAAAACCGCTCTTCGATTCCCGTATACTCGCCCGCATCGGTGGCCATCAATCCGAACGGCGAAACGAAATTGAACAGCGCGGAAGTGGTGACCGCACCGGGCACCGCGTCATCGACGATGCTCACCGCACGCGTATGGGGAATCACCTTCACGCTCGCACTTGATGGCGGAAGTAAGCTCAAAGCCCGCGGCGGCGCAATCAGCGCGTCGCAGATTCAAGTCGGCGACAAATTGAATGTCTCTGGAATCGCGAACGCGGCAGTTCCCCTTACTATCCAAGTCAGACAGCTCGACGACATGACATTGAATGTCGCAAACACTGGCGCAAATAATGACGAACTTACGCGTCTCCGCGCACAGATTCAGGCACTCATGGACAAGTTGAACGCACTCCTTGCGCGCGCAGGAGGAAATGCCACAACCACTCCGAATCCGGTAGTAGTTCCCGTAATCATCCCGACGCTCGCATCAATCAGCCCTGCGACGACTACGGCAAGCTCAACCGCGTTCACTCTTACGGTAACCGGCACGAACTTCGCGTCGACAAGCGTAATCAACTGGGGTAACACGGCGCTTGCGAGCCTCTTCGTATCGGGAACTCAACTGACCGCAACAGTCCCCGCAGCGAATATCGCAGTTGCAGGAAGCACCGTCATCACGGTAACAACGCCGGGAATCGGCGGAGGAACCTCGAACGGAATAGCATTCAGCGCTCAATAGACACAAGAGCAAATACAAAAAACCGCGCTAAGCGCGGTTTTTTGTTGAGCTAAATTGCGTTAGTCATCTTCACCGTCATGCTCGTCCTCATGATGACTCTGTGAGGATGCGTGCTCTGAAGCGCGTTCCGACTCGTGATGAGTCTCCTGCTTTTCTATCTTCTGTTCGTGATGGTCTTCCCTGTCGGCCTGCTTGTCCCATCCATTATGGTTGCCATTGTTGGATGAACCGCCGTTGCCGTTTCCATTACCATTTCCGTTGTTGCCATTTCCATTACCATTGTTGCCGTTACCATTTCCGTTATTGCCGTTTCCATTGCCCCCGCCGGTATATACCTTTCCGGTAACTTTGATGGTTACAACCTGAGAAACGCCAACGTTTCCTGCCGCATCGTATGCCTTCGTCTGAAGCTTGTAGGTTCCCGTGTACGCCTGGGTAAGATCCCACGCGAACGAATACGGCGCAACCGTAGATGACGCGGAGAGCGTGCCGTTAATCCAAAGCTCAACCTTCGTCACGCCGACATTGTCGGACGCTGAAGAAGTAATGATGAGCTGGCCGGTCGGCATCGAGTTGTCTGCGGGTGAAGTAAGCGAAATGACGGGCAAGGTCGTATCAGTCGTGGTCGTGCTCGTAGCAGTCGACGTTGCGGTGGTTGAAGTCGCAGTAGTCGACGTCGCCGTGCTCGTCGCCGAACCGTTTGAGACCGTTACCGTAAACACGGTTGACGTGCCCATGTTATTCGCCAAATCGTATGACTTTGCCTGAATGGTGTGCGAACCGTTCGTCGCGGTCGTGGTATCCCACGCATATGCATACGGAGACGATGTCGCAGAGCCCTTCAATGCGCCGTCAACATAAAATTCTACTTTCGCTACGCCCATAAGGTACGGGTCCATTCGGGGAGAAAGGCTAAGCCCATGTCCCTGGAAATAGAGCGCATCATTGTTCGCGCCGCACACGAAACCTCCCGATGATACGAGCGAAATGGGATGCCCTCCCTGAGCCGGCGTCGGTGTGAGCGGTCCCACGTCAAAACTCTGTCCATAAATGCGGATAGGGCACGACGGATTATAACGCGTGTCCGTTGAACTCGCGGTTATCGAAACCGTTCCCGAAACTGTCGAACCGTTCGCGGGCGCATTAAGCTGCACGGTCGGCGGAATTACGTCCGGTCCGGTTACCGCAGCAACTGCCGATGAGGGCAGCATGGGAGCGATAAGGGTGAACGCGAGTGCGCCTACCATAATAGATTTCAAACGTTTGGATTTTGTAATTGTATTCATTGTGTTTTGTAAGATTTTGCCGGGGTAACAGGGAAAATGTACTCGACCTTTCGTATAAATAAAGCGCTCCCTGTTACCGCCTGGTACTAATATGACGGGCGCAACGGCAAATGCTTACACGTGCCAGATAATCAAAAAACCCGCACAGTATGCGGGTTTTTTGCCAGTTTTTTTAGTTAAATGCGATGGTTAAGCGATACATTCCCATGCCGCACATTGCCTGCAACTCGCTCCCCTGTTTTTGTACGGGAATGGCAAACTCGGTCACGCCCGTGGGAGGAAGCATTTGTCTCACGCTAAGCGCGGGAATCACGAACGATGCCGAGCAGTCGAATGTGCTGCGCGTACGCATACGGAGCACGGTTGCAACGCCCGCCTTCGCTACAATCTCATTCGGGTAATACCCGCCCTTCGCATCAACTTCAATAACCTGCGTGCCTGCTTCCATGTGGACGGCATCGTCACTTCCTCGCGTTACGGGAGCTGCTCCCGTGCGTGCATTACTGCCGGCACTGCGCGTCACAATAAGCGTGCCGCCGATGATGCCGACCGCAAGAATAATAGAAGAAACAATAAGTGTAGTTCGATTGTTCATATTGGTTAGAATCCGAATACCGGGCGGATAATACCCGCCGCCGCAAGACTGTTCACAATATTCATAATACCGAACGCGACAACAAGCAACCCCGCCGTTTTGAAGAACACGCCGGACCACTTTCCTTTTCCAAGCTCCATCGAAGTAAAGCTGATAAGAGCGAGTACGGGCAACGTACCGAGCGCGAATGCAAACATGGTCGTAGCACCCCCTATGAACGTGCCGGTCGTAAGACTGTAGACCTGCATTGATTGTGTGAATCCGCACGGCAAGAAAAACGTCGAAGCGCCGATAAGGAGCGGTACCAAGTCATGCTCCATCTTCACCGTTTTTTTAGTAAAACGGGTAAGGAATGCGGGCATATGAGGCTGGAAATATTTTGCCCACGGAAACACATCGAGCAGATTAATGCCGAGTGAGAGCATAATGAGCCCGACAAGCGTTCCTAATATAAGTGTCGCAACGCCGCTTAACGTAAACGCAGAACCGATAAGTCCGATGACTCCACCGAGCAGGAAGAAAGAAACGAGGCGTCCTGCGTGGAAAAGAATCTGCGGACCGGACTTCTCGCCCTCTTTTGAATATTGCGCCGAGACCGACAGCAATAAGCCTCCCACAACCGCAAGGCATGAGGAAACCGACGCCACGAGCCCGATGCCGAATGCCGCTGAAAAATTGACGTTCTCCGCGCTGATGAGGTTTACGAGCCCCATTTTCTGGAGTAAGTAAAAGACGAGTGAAAACGCAATAGCAATCGGAACGGCAAATGTAAACTCACTCCACTTCGGCACGAAACGCGTTTTTTGAACGGTGAGCGTATATCCGTCTTTTTTTATAAGCGCGGAAAGCTCACGCGCGATTTGATCTGCGGCAGCATCGTTTTCAACGACCACCTCCGCGGTATTGTGTACGTCATCGACATGTACGCGCTTCACTCCCGGAACTTCGGAAAGTTTGTCGGTGATAAGAATGCCGCATGCCTTGCAATGCATCCCCTGCACATGAAACAAATGTTTGTGATCAGCCATGGTTATGAAAGTTTGATTGTTTTAAGACGAAGTGAGTTGCCGACGACTGATACGCTGCTCCCCGCCATCGCGATTCCCGCGAATACGGGACTTAAGAATATTCCCCAGATTGGATACAGAGCGCCCGCCGCAAGCGGTATGCCGATCACATTGTAGAAGAACGCCCAGAAAAGATTTTGCCGAATCGTGCGCATCGTCCGTACGGCGAGCATATGCGCCTGCACCATCTTGTGGATGTCGCCCTTCAGCAACGTTATGCCTGCAGCCTCCATTGCGATATCGGCGCCCGTCGCCATCGCAACGCCTACGTTTGCTTGTGTAAGTGCGGGCGCATCATTAATGCCGTCACCCACCATGGCGACATTCCCGCCCTTCATCTGAAGTTCTTTTATTTTTTCCGCCTTCTCGTTCGGCATTACTTCCGCAATAACTTCGTCTATCCCTGCAAGTTTAGCGATGTAGGAAGCCGCGCGCCTATTGTCACCGGTCAACATTATCGTTTTCAGTCCCCGCGCGTGAAGCGCGCCTATCGCTTCTTTCACGCCAGACTTAATGGTATCGCTAAGAGCCAAAATACCTATCGCCTTTCCGGCAACCGCAACCACGACTACCGTCTTCCCCTCATTCTGCAATTCATTGAATCTGGGCAGTTGCACGTCGTCCACATTCGGTCGGCGCACTATTACCTCTTGTCCGCCTACTTTTCCTTTCACGCCAACTCCCTCCATCGAGGAAAAGTCTTTGGGCTCCTCAATCGCGACGGAAAGCCGCTCAGCCTCCGCGACAATCGCGCGCGCGAGCGGATGCTCCGAATGCCGCTCAATGCTCCCTGCAATGTGCAGGATATCGGCCTCACTCGCGCTTCCAGCAGAAATAATATCGGTAACGCGCGGCGCGCCTTCGGTTATAGTTCCCGTTTTATCGAATACAATCGTATCAACGTGCGAAAGACTCTCAAGCGATTCAGCATCTTTAATAAGAATGCCGTACTCAGCGCCTTTGCCGACGCCCACAATAATCGCCGTCGGCGTTGCGAGCCCCAACGCGCACGGACACGCAATCACGAGCACGCCGACGAACGCGAGAAGCGCGAATGAAAATGCGTTAGTGAAACCGAGCGACGATGTGCCGATTGCAAGCCACAATATAAGTGACAGCGTCGCAATAATGAGCACGACCGGCACGAATACGCCTGATATCTTATCGGCGAGCGCCTGTATGGGTGCTTTGGACCCTTGAGCCTCCGCCACCATTTTCACGATTTGCGCGAGCATGGTGTCGGCACCGACGCGCGTTGCGCGGCACTTCAACATTCCCTGCTTATTAATAGTCGCTCCGACAACGCTATCGCCCGCTCTCTTGTCTGCGGGAATCGGCTCGCCTGTAAGCATTGATTCGTCGACAGAAGAAGCTCCGTCTATCACCACGCCATCCACCGGAACCTTTGCGCCCGGACGCACGATGAAAATATCACCGAACACAAGCTCCGACACGGGAATCTCGACTTCCTTTCCATCACGAACCACGATTGCGGTTTTTGCCTGAAGCCCGAGCAATTTTTCAATTGCCTCTCCTGTGCGAAGTCTCGAACGAGCTTCCAAATATTTTCCGAGGAGCACGAAACCGATAACGACGATAGTAACATCAAAGTACGCGTATTCGGGAAATTTGAAATATTCCCGTACCTGCGGCAAGAGCACAATGACTGCGCTGTATATGTATGCGGAAAGTGTGCCGATGCCTATCAGCGTATCCATGTTTGCTACGCGGTAGCGGATAAATCTGCCGACGCCCTGCACGAACGGCCACCCAGCCCAAAAAAGCGTAATGCTTGAGAGCGCGAGCAATATTACATTCTTCACCTCCATCGTAATCGGCAGCGCAGGCACTCCTTTTATGTACGTACCTGCAATCTCTAGCGCCATATTCGCAAATACGATGAGTGCGAGAGGAAACGTGAAACGCACCTTCGCGAGCATATCTGCAAGCTCTTTAAGCTTCTCCTCTTTCGCGCGCATATCGGGACCCTCGTGATGATGTCCGCTCATATCCATACCCGGCGTATGCACATGACCCTCCATGGACTCAAATGAATAGCCGATTGGCTCGAGCTCCTTATTCATTGATTCGAGCCGGGTGATATCCGTGTCGCCGTCAATTTTTACCGTATCAGTCGCAAAGTTCACATCCACGGAATGGATACCGGGAAGTTTGCCGACGCGTTTTGAAATAATCTGAGCACAGCTCGCACAATGCATTCCTTTTACCCGATAGGTTTGTGAGGCCATATATTATTTAAGATCGTAAATGCGCAAAAGCTCTTCGGCCGTTTGTGCTTTATTCTCGTGAATCTTATGCTCCACGCAATGATAAAGATGCCCCTTAAGCAATGAATGTTCGGCGCTCCGCAAAAGGCCTATCGCCGCATGCGTCTGCTGAATGACCTCCGGGCAGTATGCGCCGCTCTCAATCATTGTGGAGACCTTGCGCACCAATCCCTCTGCTTGCTTCACCAGCTTCTCTGCCTTCGCCTTATCGGCGGTAATAGCTTGTTTCATACCTGGTAC
Organism: Candidatus Jorgensenbacteria bacterium; assembly: GCA_037444725.1. Lineage (GTDB taxonomy): Bacteria > Patescibacteriota > Minisyncoccia > UBA6257 > GWB1-50-10 > CAIKKG01. Next base: position 29,156 of record JBBILW010000002.1, read on the forward strand.
CTAGTATAGGGGTACCTCCCGTGTCGTCAAGAGGGGTTATCCCCTGTTAGCGGGCCGCGCAGACGGCAGCCGCGGCGCATGTTTCTTCGAGTGTGGCACAGAGCGGAATACGCGGACAGTCTTGTGTGAGGCGTCTCCGGATATAGCGCTCATTGGAAAATCCTTCTTCAATGCCAACCACAAGACGCACGCCGTCGCGCTCATGGTGCATCTTCCATTCGGCAAGTTCGAAGCGCGTAGTCTGCGCGTACGCGCGTTCGCATGAATGCTCTTTCTCTTTCGCGAGCCAAAAAAGGATGACACCATTCTCTGCCGCACGGCGTAAATGTTTCGTCTCCCAATCCACCTGGTGCCCATAATCAAAAGTGCCGGGAGGATACTCGCCTCTCGGAGATGCTATATTGAGGCGCGGATTGAGCGCACGGAGCTGAGCAATCGCTTGCGAATGCCAATCCTCTGCTCCTTGAATCGGCCCTGCGAGAAACACAAGCGGCCCTGATATTTCTGCTTCATGCGGCACGATAATCAGCTTGCCGCTCATGCTCACTGCTTATTTAAAATTTTTGCAGTCGAGGAAGAATACGCCCGTCCGTCGGCCGAAGAGCTTGCCCGTGTGTGCGTAGTCGATGAAATAGTAAGCGCGTTAACCTGATTTTGAAGGTCAACGAGCTGATTCTGAGTATTCGTGAGATCGGATCTGAGTTGCGCCACCTGATTCTGCATTTCCGCAAGCGTAACGTTTGCATCAGTCGCGGAAACATCCTGCTGTCGGATGACGCGCGCGATATTCGCCGAAGCCTCGATGCGATTGCCCGGCATATCGGCAATAGAAGCACCTGCAATAAGCAATATGCCTATCGCGAGCAGTGAAAACGGAAGTACGTGTTTCGATGCCATTATTTATATTTTATCACACGCATCATGATAAAAATAAATCCGCTCGTTATGAGCGGATTTATGTTTTAGCGGCGGCGCTTTGCAGTCTTCTTTTTCTTCGGAGCTGCCTTCCTTCTCTTCGGAGCCGCTTTTCTCTTTGCTACCTTTTTCTTCTTTGCCATACGTTGTAATAAGTTATTTGAAATATTCGACCTTTCACTAAAATATTTTACTTGTCTTCATTGTATCATTTTATTTTTTCTTTTTTGCGCATTTTTAAACATTGTTGTGCATAACTTAAGGAAAATAAAAACCCCGCCACAGGCGGGGATGCTATCGGCGGCGCTCGCGCCACTCGAGTCCGCAATCATCGCAGAAATATTTCTGGACGCCTTTCTCAACATATGTGACGCGTGCGGGATGCGAGCATTGCTTCTGGAGTTCTTCAAGCTCAATCGCGAGATCAGCGAGTATGTTTTCGAGCGCCTCGGTCGCATTCTGGATTGCGCGGCACCGCGTACGCGTTTCTATCCGCTCAAGCGTCAGTGATTTCATTGCGCTCCCTCGAACTATGCGTCGCGCAACAGCTCAGTTGCATGCGCAACGGCATGCATGAACTCTTGGTAACCCATGTGCTCGAAAATTTTCCTCGTGACGCGCCGGTCCGGTACGTAGATCTTCGCGGGACGCACGCGGCACGTGGGATGATCCCACAAAAGTAGCGGACCTCCCATGGTGCCGACCGGATACACGTCGATGAGGCCGTAGTCCTGCGTAACGAGCCAGGAATGCTCGAACCGCATACTCGACCACCTTCCATCAACGAACGTGAGCTCATCAAAAACGTTGGCGAACGCGCGCGCGAGGATGTGGCAGGAGAGCTCAATTGGCCTTCCCCTCTTGTCGTTCCAAAGCCTTACCCGCTCCGGAAAACGATTCACCTTCTCCTCGATGACCGCAAACAACTCGCGGTCCCGTTTCGAGATGTCATTCCAAACGCCTGGCTTCATGAAACCGTCTCCTTTCAAGATTCGGTTGTTAATACAAAACTACGCACACCATACCACATGTGTGAGACTTGGCAACCTTCACGCGAAAACTCGCGCGACTACTGAAAAACGACAGGAATCTCTCGCGAATCATCAAGTTCCGGGAGTCCTGATGGATTATCTTTCTTCAGTATCAGGAATCCGCGCGTGCCATACGACGGTTTCTCAAATGTGAGCGTGCCTGAAAACGGTACGTAGTCGGTCGTCATCCATTCTCCTTCGGCTTTCGCAAAACTCTGCGCAATAATTTTTCCGTCCCAATCGGTGAGCACAAGCGGAAAGCTCGCCTCAAAAAACCAGCTCCCTCTCGCCTTCCCCCAAACGGCAAGAGGCGAACTGATTGCCCCGCCAGCTCGAGGAAGCGTAACAACAACCGGCTCCTGCGAAGCCGTACTGCTCGCGGAAACCCTGGCATCAATCGTCTCAATCCCGATTGCATTTACACATCTTCCTTCAAATGAACTGCGATATGCGCAATTATTTCCAAAATATTTTCCGTGGATTACGACACTTCCCGTTAATTTCGTCGTTGTCGGCTCCTCATACACAGCAGCGAAATTGATGACGCGTCCGTCCGGCAATGTTTCTTGAAATATGTACCCGTGATTATCGGGGAGTTCCCCCTTAATCTCGCCCGCAACAACAATGCCGGGCGGCGCATATACAGGAATATTTTTCTCTTTATCAGCAACTATAAAAAAGCTTTGGGTGTAAATAAATGCAAGGTAGGAAACCATTCCTCCGACAATGAGCATAATGAAAAGCGTACCCGCTACGAAATGATGGCCGTAATACTGTTGAGAAAGATGCATGTGATTATTGGTTGACCTTATTAAGGAACCCGAACGCATCCTCAAAGTTCTTTACAATGACCTCAAGCACGGACTCGTTGGACACCGGCGTGATAATAGTGCGCATCGGAGTTTTACCCGTATTGCCCGCAAAATCCACTGAAACGATTTGCAGACGGTACACCGTACCCGTCTTGAATCCGGGCAAAATGACGGTGTGCTGTAACGTATGCTCTTCTTTTGTTCCCACCATATTTGCAAGAGTATCACCTGCGCCAAGACCCTCTTCGTAATAGACCTCGGTCGTTCCGGGCTCATCGGTCTTCCATGTCAAAATGGTCTGCAGCTGATTTGTGCGCTGAGGAATAAATGCGTTGGATACCGCAACCGCGGAAATGACCGGTGCGGCGACATCCTTCTTGGTATTAATGACAGCCGACTCCCCTTCAACAAGCGTATTGTTCTTATCGTATCCAAACGCGCGTAAACTATAACGCGTACCGGGTGCAAGATTCTGCACAACTACGACATGGCTTTTTGTCTTATCTTCAGTCCCTGTCTGCTCAACCTTCCCGGTCTTCGCATTCTTAAATTCGACGAATGATGAGGTTTCTGTCTGCGTCATCCAAGAAACGGTGGCGCTATCGTTCTTGAGGTTAGTAATCGACGGATTGATTTTCGCAGCCTTCGTTGCAAATGTCTTGTCAGGACTTCCACCGACGACACCCGGGAACACAAATGCGCGCGCTTGGAAATGATATTTCGTTGACGGCGAGAGACCGATTAACGTAATTTTGTGGTCGTTGGCCTTGCCCTGTGATTCGCTAACTTCTGTCGCATACGTGCTGCTTGCGTCGTATTCGTGAGCTGTTGAGTATGCAACCCCTCCGAACGTTTTAGAGTTCGTGGGCCACGTAATCGTTGCGGAAGTATCATTCACATCGCTCACACTTACCTCTCCGATGAACGGCGGCGCGAGTGAAGGGAGCATCGAGCTCACAAGGTTATCAAGCTGCGCCTGGAACTGCTCCGCATTCTCAATGGTGCGAAGATTTTGCGATACTTCTGCAATATATTTTGTGGTAAACGTGGTATCCGGCGAAGTTGCTATATTCCCCGATTGGTCCGTGGCCTTAACCTGCACGTGGTATGTCGTGCCGAGCTGTAACCCATACAGCGAAATAATATGTTTATTGGCGTATGCCGTATCCGATACGGTTTTCCCGTAGCTCGTAGTATCCCCGACACTTGCAATGCCAAGCGCAAGCTCATTAGTCGTAAAAGAAACTTTTGCTTCAAACGCGCCGATATCACTGACCACCACGTCCGATATCGTCGGCGCAGTAGTGTCTGTGTTCGCCGCCGCCGAACCCCCTCCTCCGCTGTTCAGATATTCAATCTTCACTTCACCCGCAGCGCTCGTGGTGGCGACTTGCTCCGCCGACGTCCCCGTATTCCCCGCGGCATCCATCGAAGTTATTTGGAAATAATACGGCGTGGATGCGGTTAAACTCGGAAGCACCGCAGTGTGATAAATCGATAGCAGAGACTCCTGGTCGGTCGACAAATTGTAGCTTCCCGTGTGCGTGCCATAATTGATTTTTCCCGCAGCAAGCTCGTCCGTCTGCCAGACCGCGACGATAGAGCTCGGCGTAGTCACTGGCGTAGAAATGCCCGAGATTACCGGCGGAACCATGTCGTACGAAGTACCAAGGAAGTAATAAAGCCCCGCGTTATTATCGACCGAGGTGTAACCGGACTCCGCATCCGTAGATTCTACATAAAAATAATATTTGGTCCTCGCCTGAAGTCCCACGACATCAACTTTATGCGCGGTAGTGGTGGCAGCGGACCCGATACGAGTGACGCCGACCCCTGTCTGAAGATTGCTTATATCGGTTGCGTACGTCACGTATGAATCGGAAGCCTTATCCGTATTCCATGTAATAGTAGCGCCTTTGTCGCTCACGAGCGGGATTGAAACAACCGAAATCGCAGGACCGCCGGGAGTGGTAAATGAATATCCCGCTCCGGCACTATCATCGGTTGCCTGATTGTTGAATGGGTCCTTAGATTTTACTCGATAGAAATACGTTGAATTCGGTGTGAGATTTTGAAGAACTATCGAGTGACTCGTGACGAGTGCGGTGCTCGTTTGAGATGAGCCATAGGTCTTTCCGGGTGTGGAGTAATCAACTTCGGAATCGGCGATTTCGTCGGTCGTCCATGTTATCTTCGCCCAAGTAGTCTGTACCTGCGCAGTGGCAGCAGCGGTAATCGTTGGCGGAGTAAAATCAGTTCCTCCCTGTCCGTCAGGCCTGTCGGACACCGTTGCGGAATAATCGGACTTGTCTCCATCGGTATCCACTACCGCTACCTTGTAGTAATAAATAGTGCTCGAACTCACCGCATTATCCGTGTAATAGTTCTGGTTAATGTCGGTAACGTTCGAAAGCAGCGAGTACGACGCGCCGTCCAAAGAGCGGTATAACGCATACTTTGAGAACGTGGCCGAAGGCGTACTCGTATACAATTTCCACGAAACGAATTCACGATATGCGCCGATAGAAGCATTTGAAATATCTTTCAAATCCACATTTTGCGGAATGCCTGGAAATACGATGCTTATCGGCGCGGTATTGCCATAAATATCTTTTGCGCTTCCATACACGTTTACATAATCACCGAGATTGGAAAATATCCACGACGAGATTGAAATAGTCGACGTGACGCTCGATTGCCAAACACCCGAAATCGCATTGGCGCCATCGGCAGTAGTTCCGTCATTGGTGTTCGTAAGTATGTACTGATACGAGGAATCGTCTGTGATAGTAAATCCGATTGTTTTCAAGGCGCCGCTCGCAGTTATTCCGCCGACGACGGGTGCTTTTGTGTCAACGGGGATTGTAACGCTTGCCTGCCCGATATTACTCGCCGCCTCTCCATCGTTTATGGTTACCCGGACCTGCGTGCTCGGATAATACCCACTTGAGAGCTGCGACTTCGCGTCCCACGTCGCGTTATATAAAAGGTACGTTGAAGATGCTACTGTCTTTACGTCTAAATCTCCAGTCGCCAAATATTGCGAAGGAATAGCAGTCCATCCGCTGCCCGTGTTGTATTCAAAAGAAGGGGTAATCTTGTACTGGTTGGCGGGGCTTCCCACATCGGTATCGGGGTCGCGCACACTGTAAGAAATCATTACCTTGCCCAAAGTGGCATCCGCCGCAGACGACTGGCTCACGCTCACACCTCCCGTGCCGTAGCCGGGGTTGAATTCCGGCGGTGCATTTTGCACATAAACCACTCTCACGTCTGTAATAGTCGGAGAGTATTTTCCGCTTGAATCAAGCAATACCTTGTATTGCATATAACGGTTGGTGCCGGATACCCGCATCGCGGCAGGAAGCGCGGCGGTCGGACACATTACAAGACCGGCGTTCTTTGAACATCCGGAACTCGAAAATGAGAAATCATTCCACGTTGAAGACGCGAGAAGATCAGTAGTGGAAGCTGCACGCAGCGAAACCGTTGAAGTGGTTTCCAAAGGTAAAGACGCATCCTCGGTCCATGAAAGCGAAGCGATGATGCTGGTTGCGTCACCAGTGTCATATACCGATGACACGAGATTCCCGGTTGAGGTGTAAAGATTATACGTGAATGTCACGCTATCAAGCGAAGGCGTTACCGAAGTATCCGACGTGGAGAGAGAGGCTTGGTACTGAATATATCGGTGCTGGTCGGAAACACATCCCCCCGAATAAAGTGTTCCGCCGCTCGTAATCGCACTGCATGACGTCCATGGCACGCCCGAAAAATCAGTCGTTGCCGATGTGCGCGCCTTTATGGTAATGGACTGTGCGGTACCATTGACCCAGGAAAGCGTTCCCCACCCCGATACGGGCGCACCAATATCGACAACTCCCGAAGTATACACTCCTGACGCTACATACCCTGTTGAATTGAGCGAAAGATACCCGACATTGCCGACGCCATGAACCTGGACTGGAGCAGTTTGCTGGGCGGTACTATTGATGCCGAGCTGACCGTTACTATTGATGCCCCACCCATATACGGTGTTGTCGGATTTTACGGCGAAAGAACTGTTCGTTCCTCCGGCAATTGAAATAATGCCGGTAAGATACCCCACGCCGCCGACGCCAAGCACCTGCGTAGGCACCTTTATCAACATCGGGGTCGTGGTCGCCATGCCAATCTGGCCGTTCGCATTATATCCCCAGGCATACAGAGTGCCATCGGTCTTTATCGCGAGAACGTGAGTACCTCCGCCCGCAATCGAACTGATGCCGGTAAGGTAGCCTGAACCGCCGACACCAAGCGCTTGTATAGGCACAGCACCTGAATTCGTATTATTTGTAGCAAGCTCGCCCTCATTGTTTCTTCCGAAACCAAACAAGGTCCCGTCGGATTCGAGCGCAAGCGTAGTACGCCCGCCTGCACTTTTAACGGCAGAAACGCCGGTAAGGTAGCCGACATTGTTAACACCATGAACCTGCGTAGGAATTTTTAACGAAATAGAAAAGCTGTTGATACCAGTCTGACCTTCAAGAGAACCTCCCAAGCTGTATAAAGTGCCATCGGACTTTACAATATAAGAATTAGTTCCTCCCGCTCCGATTGCAACCGCGTTGGTGAAATAATCTACTCCGTTGGCATCTAGCATCTGCACGGGAGCATTTTGTTGAACGGTACTGTTAATACCGAGCTGGCCGCTAGAATTGTCGCCCCACGCGTACACAGTGCCGTCTGACTTCAATGCAAAAACACTGTAATCTCCGGCAGCGATAGCAATAATGCCGGTAAGATACCCCACGCCGCCGACGCCAAGCACCTGAGTGGGAACGAGTTTCTGAGAAGTTGAGGCGATACCGAGATTGCCGTAAATATTTATACCCCACCCATACACGGTGCCGTCTGACTTCAATGCATAAGAATTAAGAGTCGTGGCAACAACACTGATAACATTGGTAAGATACCCGACGTTGCCGACGCCGTGAACCTGAACCGGAGTAGTTTGCTGAACGGTACTATTGATGCCGAGCTGGCCGGCAGAATTGTATCCCCATGCAAACACCGCACCGTCTGCCCTGACGGCGAGAGTATGACTTTGACCGCTCGAAATGCTGGAAGTGGTTAAATTGCCATAGGCAAGCGTGACACTCGACGAAGCACCAGTTCCGACGAGCTGAGTCTGCGCAAAACTGCTGCCGGTTAAATTAAAGCCGGTCGCGGAATTAGTATCATCAGTTTGTACCGTCATCGCAGTCGTGGTTGCCAAATGTAAATTGGTTCCCACGGTCATTTGCGACACGGATGAGTACTTATTCCAATTCGATTGATTCGCAGCATGTACGGCGCCCGTTCCTCCGTCAGCACCCCCCACCCACGAAGATTGAGTCCACGTATAACTTGCGCCGAGCGCAGTCTGGGACACAATCATTGATGCAATCAAAAACAGCGTAGTGGTGATTAAAATGGCGTCGTGCGTGTGGCGCGCCACCCGTCCGTGTGATGCGGATGGAAATAGGAATTTAAATATCATATGAGGCGAGCATTAACGCGTCCGTATAAATAAAGTATAAAACGTTTTTATCTTCGAATCTACGCATTACGTGGATAAGTCAGTGGTTATTTTCTAATGAACGCCTCTTTGGGTGAGACATTCGTCGCGCGGCGCGCAGGGAAAAATCCGGACATGATGCCGATAAAGCCGGAAAAAACAATAATGGAAACCTGGAACCAGAGCGGACGGATGAAAAGCAAGATTTCTTTTCCGCCGAAACTCCGCGCGAGAAAATTAAGGCCCCAGTTCGAAACCTCGCCAAGAACCGTGCCGATAATAATGCCGCCGATGCCGCCGCAGAGCCCCATGATAAGCGACTCGGTTAAAAAGAGATTACGGATGTCTCGGTTCGTGGCGCCGATTGCCTTCATAATGCCGACTTCGAACGTGCGCTCAAGGAAACTGATGACCATGGTATTGAACATGCCGATAGCGGACACAAGGAGCGCCGTCACGCCGAACACGCCAAGAATGATAGTGATGATATTCATGACCTTCTGCGCCTGGTTCACGAGGTCGATGTGGGTCGAAACCAAAAATCCCATCTTAATGAGCTTGTCGCGCAAGGTTTCGATAACTTCGGCGTCTCTCGCTTTCACGAATACTTTTTGAAAATAAGGCGCAGGCGTGGGCACCAATCGCGCGGGAACAATAATATACGGCGGTGATACGTCATCTTTAATAATGCCCACAATCTGCACGGGGCGCTCCAGAGGCACCACGATGGTATCCCCTTTTTCATCCGAATAGAGAACTTGAAGCGCAAGTTTTTTTCTGAATACTCCTACCGCATCTCCCATATTGATGACCTTTAACCCGGCGCTTGAGATAACGATTGAATCATCCTGTCCGGAAAACGGCTTTCCCACATCCGGCATAAGACCTGAAAGGTTAAAATAATCATTTTGTACGATACGGGAGAAAAGATACCCCGCAACAGGCGTCGATGTGGCAGAAACGGTTTCTTCAATAACTTTAATTTCGGAGGGAAATTCGGCGACGGGACTGACTGCAGTTTTTTCCGGAATACTCGCAAGCTTTTTTAATTCTGCATCACCGATTTGGAGATTACTGTCGGGTGGATAATACGTCTCAATAGTGATAAGAGAATCCCGCGTCGTCACGAGTCTGCCGATAAGCGTATATTGCAACCCGTATCCTAAGGAAACCAAAAAAAGAACAACGCCCGTGCCGAGCGAAATGCCCAATATCGTCATCAATGTGCGCGAAGTGCGCGTACGAAACACGCGTAACGACAATCGCAGGAGGTCGGTGAATCGAAGTTGCCGGGAAACGGGGATTTCGTTGTGCATCTCTGATTACATGGAAGGTGGTTGTACTCGGATTATGTACGCGCCCACTTGCAAAAGTGAGCGTGTCTTATTTGCGCTGTTGTATAATGTATCTAACGTTCAAATTTAGTATACCATTTCATGGGAGTTCCCTTCATCAAACTAGAGCACGTCGAATATTATTACGACAAAGGAAAGTCCAATGAGGTCCGTGCGTTAAAAGATATCAATATCGAAATTGAAATCGGCGAATATGCCGCCTTCTTTGGTCCGTCGGGTTGCGGGAAATCGACGCTCCTCTACATCATCGCAGGCATTGAACGCCCTACATCGGGGCGCGTACTGGTAAAAGGAAAGGATCTCATGGAAATGACCGAGCAGGAGCTCACTGAATACCGCCAGACGGGCGTGGGTATCATTTTCCAAAATTTTAACCTTATTCCCTCAATCAGCGTACGTGAAAATATCGCGATGCCGCTTGCGTTCATTGGCTTCCCCGCATCGGCGCGCAATGGGAAAGCGGACGAAATTGCGGAAAGACTTGGTATTGACGCATACAAGAATCGCTTCCCCTTTGAGCTTTCCGGCGGCCAGCAACAACGCGTAGGTATTGCGCGCGCCCTCGCAAACGGCCCCGATCTCATCCTTGCCGATGAGCCGCTCGGCAACCTCGACTCCGAAAATGCAAATGCGGTGCTCGACTATATCGAAGAGTTTCACGCACGTGACGGACAAACGGTCATCATGGTGACGCACGAAGCATGGAGCCTGCGGGGTACGCAAAAAATATTTCACATGAAAGACGGTGAAATTATCAAAACCGAAGCGCACACGCCGCAGAAAGGCGTAGCTCCGGCACGCAAGAGCGTAAATGCCGAACTCACCCTTGCCACGCCCGAAACACGCGCAAAGGCAGTGGCGCAATTTGTTCTGCGAGGACACTCGGCAGAGGAAGTATCACGCATTGAACAACTGCTCAACCAATTATTCCGCGAGCAAATTAACGCGGATGAATTCGAGGCGAATCTGCACAAACCGTTCAAGGAGGGCGGCGTGGGCCTCTATCGCGCAAGCGCGACGAAGATTACCCGCATGGTAAGCGAGTTTATTGCGGAAACAAAAGTACTTGAAGACGCGTATAAAAAAATTGTTTCAGGCCCCGCAGCAAACTTGCTTGAGGATATCCGCAATATCCGCCGGTGGATTATGGAAGATTTTTCTACATCCCTCAATGAAAAACAACAGGCGCGGATGGATACTATCATTCTTGAACGTTTGAAAGGCGGCATCCCTACGCAGGAAGTCGTGCACAAATTAAATCTCTCCGCTGCATACGGCGGCGTGGGTATCCGCATCGGTACGGCGCTGCACATTGCGGAAAAACTGGAAACGCTTCTTGGCGAGAAAACGGCCTCGCTGACGACGGGCCACGACATCCCCATCATTCCAAGTTTAGGGTAATACTCCACGCGGGCTCGATAAACAAAAAGCCACCGAACAATCTCGGTGGCGTATTACTTCGGACGCCGGAGCATAGCGAGAGCGCTTCGGCTGACACGGAGCGGAAGCTGCTCGCTGATGAACACATCGTGGTACGGAAATACGCGGTAGGCGTACATGACGAGCCGCCAGTTGGCAACGCGTCCGGCAATGGAGCCGCTCTGCCGCATCTGCCAAGGACACCCGCCCCTCGCTTGGCCAATATCGACAAGGATTTCTATCCTTGCCTTGTTTTCCAAAATATTCTTCGCATCGGAACGACTCAACTTGGGCGTATGCGCCTCATATTTGAACCACTTCGGATGCGAATGGAAATTGCCAAGATACCGGTAGGCGCGCGGCGCGCACTCCTGAAGAGCCGAAATGCGGGCATCTGCAGGGGGTGACTCGTAAAAACACCCGCTCGTGCGCGTGACGGGCATCTGGAGCGCGCATGCGAAATCAACGTCGATTCGCCGCTCACCCCTCTTCCGCCCGTACAGAATCCCGCAGCACTCGTACTTCCCCGCTTCAATTGCGGCAAGCACGATGCTGAAGAAACTTTCCTTGCTCAAATGCACGATTAGCGACACTGCGCTCACCTCCCCTTTTGTCCTGCGATTGTGTGGGATGTAAAAAATCTGCTTCGAGAATAACCACATTTTAAGGCACCGTCAAGGTTTCATTGCCTGCCTAAACACAAACTCCGCACCTCATAAGGCGCGGAGTAAGTACGAAGCATAAACGATTATGAAAGCAGCTCTTCGAACGCGTCCGGCTGGAATCCAACGATAATCGAATCGTCGATTTCGATAACGGGCACGCCCATCTGGCCGCTTTTCCTTACCATCTCGTCCGCGGCGCTCATATCACGGCTCACGTCGACATCGTTGAATGCGACGCCCTTTTGCTTGAAATAGTTTTTTGCCATAACGCAGTAGGGGCACGTCTGCGTGGAATATATTGTTACGGAATGATTATTCATGTGTGATTATTATTTATATTTGCATATCAAACGTTTCAAATCGGCGATAATGGGCGTCTTAGGCAACACGTAGCATATCCGCTTCCCTGATCTTGTTGCAACGAGCAGTCCCGTACGCGCCATAACCTTCAAATGATGCGAAGTGATTGCGACGCTCATATTGAGCTTTGCGGCAATATCGGAAACGCAGATATCTTTTTCGCCAAAAATGACGCAAAGAATCTTCAGTCGACCCTCGTCTCCCGCCGTTCGCAGCAATCGGGCTATATCATGTATATCCTTTTTAGCGCGCATGTCTTCGTTCAAATGAACATTTGAATGTTATCTCAGGTTTTCGCACGTGTCAATACGCATGCGTCTACGCCTCAAGCCTTAGTCCCTTGAACATCTTTAAAATTTCAAACCACGCAATACTTATGACTACGGTAAGTATGATGATAAATACGTCCCGCGAATGCAGCGGCGCAAGCCGGAAAAGTTCAGCAAAAAACGGAATATATACGACCGCGGTGAGAAATGCGAGCGCCCCCGCAAAAATAATCCAGAATGCCTTGCTTGCGGAAAGAAGCGTCTGAAAAATTGTTTTCCCCCATGAAAGATTGGACGCAATAAGCATGAGATTCGCGAGTACAAGCGACACGAATGCGAATGAGCGTGCTTCAAATTCGCTCATACCCGTCTTTATGGAATAAACATATATCACAAACGTTGCAATGAGAACGCCCAAACCCTGTATGAGGCTTATTCCCACATTTTTTGCATTGAAAAGCCGCTCGCGCAAATTGCGCGGCGGTCGCTTCATTATATCGTCCGCCTCCTTCTCCGATTCGAATACCACCGAGCACGCAGGATCGATAATGAATTCCAAGAATGCTATGTGCGCGGGCAAAAGTGCCGCGGGCATATTAAATACAATCGGTAAAATGGACATGCCGGCAATGGGCACATGCACCGCCAAAATGTACCCCATGGCGCGCTTCAAATTGTCATAGATTCTCCTACCCATGCGCACTGCGACCACAATCGAAGAAAAATCGTCGTTTAACAATACGAGCGACGATGCCTCACGTGCCACATCCGTTCCCCTGCCCCCCATCGCAATCCCGATATGCGCAGCTTTCAGCGCAGGCGCGTCATTTACGCCATCTCCCGTCATAGCGACGATTTCTCCGTTCGCTTTTAACGCGTCTACAATTAAAAGCTTCTGCTCAGGCAACACGCGCGCGAATATATTGATATTCCTTATTTTCTCACGCAATTCCAAATGATTGAGCTTTCTCAAATCATCTCCCGTTAAATAAAGTTCAGGGTTATTGAGACCTGCTTTGCGCGCCACAAATTGCGCGGTTCCGGGATAATCTCCCGTAATCATAATAATCCGCATCCCTGCCGAATATGCCTCCCTCACCGATTCGGGCACCGTATCGCGGACAGGGTCCACAAAACCGAGAAGTCCGAGAAAGGTGAAATCAAAATCATGTTGCGTCGCAGGCAAATCCGCACGCGCGTAAGTAGATTCGGCCACGCCAAGTACGCGCAACCCCCTGTCCGACATCTCTTTTACTTTTTCTAAGACACGCTCTTTCTCTTTGCTGCTTACATGGCACAAATCTAAAACTGCCTCAGGAGAACCCTTGGAGGCTACAATATATCCCTCTTTGTCTTTCGCCTTCCACGCGTGAGAAAGCGCCATAAATTCCCTTGTGAGCGCGTACTCTTTTTCGAGGGCATAAGTCTGCAACGCGGGGTATGTCGGCAATAGTTTTCCTGATTTTTTTATCGCTTTCTCGAGAGGGTCATAGGGGTCCATCTGGCTCGCAAGAACGCCGTATTCAACCAATCGCTCAAACGGGCCGTGAGGAAGCTCCTCCGCCTTGTGGAGCGGAAGAAAAGTGTTATCCGCATAAAGCTCGGCTAATTGAGCGCTGTTCATTGTAAGTGTGCCGGTCTTATCGGCGCAGAGTACGGTTGCAGCACCAAGAGTCTCGATAACTGCCGAGCGGCGCGTGAGCACCTTATTCCTTGAAATTCTCCATGCACCTACCGTAAGGAAAAGCAGCAACACGACAGGAAACTCTTCGGGGATTGTCGCCATGCTGAGCGACAGGCCCGCCAAAAATCCGCCAATGATGTCGCGTTTCACATATGCGTAAGCAACCACCACGAGCACGCTGAGTATCGCGCTTCCCGCGGCAACAAGACGGACGATTCGGCTCGTTTCCTTATGAAGAAGCGTTTTTTCTTCTTTTATCCTCTCTAAACTTTTTCCAATTTTTCCAATTTCAGTATGCACGCCGCACGCATGAACTCTCGCAAGCGCGTGCCCACTCACCACAAGCGAGGCGGAGTAGATGAATGGCAAATCGTCGCCTCCGGGCCTTGCAACCGCCATCGCGCCATCCCAATCGTTCTTTCTCACCGCCACAGATTCTCCCGTGAGCAACGACTCATCAACACTCAAATTTTCCGACGAGAACACTGTTGCATCCGCAGGAACGCGGTCACCTTCGCGAATAACCACAATGTCGCCGAGCACTACGTCTCTGCCGGGAATTCTTTTCTGGACTCCGTCACGAATGACGAGTGCGCGCGGACTCGAGAGATCGCGCAACGCGTCAAGAATTTTTTCGGTTTTCCGCTCCTGATAGTAGGTAATACCGATAATAACGCACGCAGAAATGATGAGCATTATCGCATCCCGCACCTCGCCGAGAAACAGGTAGGTAATGGCGGTAGCCGCGAGCAATAAGAGCATGGGCTCGGAAAGCACCGCCCACATTATGGCGAAGCCGCTTCTTTTTTTCTGCGAAGGCAGCTCGTTAAATCCTTCCGCTCTAAGTAATCGCCGAGCCTCCGCTTCAGTAAGTCCTTGATTGAGATTCGTAGTATGCATGAGGCGTACGTTAAAATCCTGTCGCGCTATTGATGAGATCAAGCTGGCTATACGACTGCGCAAGGAATTGCTGGGTAACAATAATCATGACGCCAATAGCAAGCGCGGTAAGTACGAGGGATACAACACCTATTATTTTTGCCTTTCCGTTGCTCTGCTTCAGATACTTCATCGCGTATCCAAGTCCGAAAGGCGCAAGGAAAAAGCTCACCAAGTAGATAAGCGCCTGCTTTGCTACAGAAGTGTCGATTTCATGTTGTTTCAACTCGAATCCGCAATGAGAACAAAAAATATCCTTTTCGGATACTGCCATTCCGCATTGTGGGCATTGCATACCGGTACTTGGCTCCATGTGCTCATTATATCAGCATTTTTGCGAAGCGTTTTAAAAAAATCCCCCGCGTGCGTTACGCGAGGGATGAGAAACTATGAACCATGCGGCCTCCTATTGCGAGCCGCCCGCACAATGAGGCCAACGGCCAGTATGAGAGAAAGCGCCCCCATGGCTCCCAACCATGCCGCGACCAGTACGGCAAGGGTGAGGAACATACTCATGACGCCGAAGTTTATGACGAGTTCAAGCGTCCCCACGCCTTCCCGGACGGCGTTCAAGACAAGAATAGCAATCATCATTACAGCCATGAACAGGCAGACCGCGGCAAAGCTGTCCGGGTACGGAATTGGCCACCCGGTCACCGTGGCAACAAGCCACGCCTCGGTTGAGAGAAGCAGCGCGATTCCGCCGCCGAAAATGAATTCCGGAATGATGATGAGAAGCGTTGAAAGCAAGCCTTGCTTGAATCTCGCCATACGCCCATCCTTTCGTAAATAAGAGGTGAAAGTGCCAAACACACTACACCACACTCCCCCGCAAATTGCAATTCGCAGCAATATTACTTCGCGGCCGCGTTTCGGTTAAACGCATAAAATACGCCTGCGGTAACAATGGCGAGTAATAAGGACATTAGAAATCCCGCCTTAAATGAAAAATAGGTTATCGCAATTCCGGTTACGAATGGACCGACCGTCTGGCCTATATCCATAATTGCCGAGAGAGCGCCAAGCGATGCGCCGAGCTTGTCTTTTGCCGTCACCTCGGCAACGTACGAGCTCGTTGCAACCGAGGTAAATGAAAGTCCGAGCGCGAACACGAGTCCGATGAGCGTCGCCGCGAAAACCGTCTGGAAATATCCAAGCGTGCCGATAGCGAGGCCTAGTGTGAGGATGCCGAGAAGTACCAGTTTTCGCTTATCAATTACATCCGCCAATTTTCCGAATATCGGCTGCGAGAGCGCAATCGAGAGAATCTGGACGGAAAATATAAGACCGATTTCCCGCGCGGGGATATTGAGCTCGGTAAGATAGAGCGGTAAATAGGTTTCGAGCGCACCGTACGCAAAATACGTCGCCATCTCAACCGCAGCGGTAGAAAACAATTGTTTGTTCGCCAAAAAATATTTCAAATCAATAAGCAGGTCCCGCACCGCAAATCCGCCCTCGTGCGCCTCATCGCGTATGAGCATGGTGAAAAGGAGTACGGGCATAGCAAGAATAAATGCCGCAATATACACGTAAGAGTATTGCGTGAGCGCGGCACCCTGGCTCGCAAAATAGCTGATGATAAATCCTCCGAGCATCGGTGCGAGCGCACGGCCCACAAGCGTTGCCGAGGAATAGAATCCGAGCTTCTCCCCCTTCGACGTCTCATACGCTTTCACAATCATTGCCGCAGAAACGGGCCCGAGTATCGCGGTCGCAATACCGTGGAAAAATCGGATGGGAATGAGCCACATCGGCGAGCTGACGGAAAGATACAAAAGAGGCGCAACGGTGAATATGAAGGCCGAAACCAGCAATAATTTTTTCCGCCCGATTTTGTCGGACATGAGTCCGATAGGAAAACTAAACAATATTCCCGCAAGAGGAGAAAATGCGGAAATAAGACCCACGATAAAGTCACTGCCTCCGAGCGCGTGGACATAGAGCGGCAGTACGGGACTTTTTGAAATAGTGGTCGAAAATATGCCGAAAAAACCTACGAGCGATAGGTAATAAATCATTTTCGAACCAAATTCTTTACTCATTTATTTGAGGATAAAATCAACCAGCACGCCCCACAATAACGCAATAATAGACGTGGCAAAAATAACGTAGTAATTCCACTTTTCTTTCGAGGAAAGCAGCGTGCCAAAAATGTACTGCATTGCCGATTTCTCCTCATCGTTGAACTCGGTGCTTCCCGCAATCCGTTCGGTAAGCTTATATTCCGCGACAAGTTTCGCACGGCGCGCGGCAACCGAGTATCGGTGCGCAAAATAAAGAATAAATCCGACGGTGCCGACATACCACGCACCCTTCAAAAGACCCTGGTTCAAATTTGCGAGCACAATTATTGCGCGATAGAGAATCGTAGCAATGATGCCAATCCAAAAGAAAAACGAGCGTACCCACGGCGCATTTGGCTTAAATTCTTTCATATAGTTATCGTAACAGATTAATTATCAGGTGCGCGATTTTAAGCTTCCAGATTCAATCCAGCATTATTTAAAACTAATGCAATCTGCGTTCTAAATTTCCCCTGCTGGCCCGTGGAGGGAAACGGAATCTCCACGCCATTATTGATTACATTAAAACCGTTTGACTTGAGCGGGTCCGCAAGAAGTCGACAAATATTTACCTTTACTAAAATAATCGGGGTCTTTTTGTCAGGCGTTAGGGTTTCTAAATCCTCCAAAAGTGTAGGTAATGAATTCTTAATAACCTTATCGCGTTTCCAACTCACGTATTGATCTACAGGAATATAAGTCGCGTCAACGATAATAAGTCCCCTTCTAACAAACTCCGCCAAACCTGATGCTTTATCAGCAGACTCATAGCCAATCAATTCCATCATGGCCACAAAAAGCGGTTCGGTGGCTTTTCCCTCCGCGTCGTAGAAATACTTTCCAGACTCTGGTGGTGACTCAAAAACAAAAATTGCCTTTATATTTTCGGGCTGATATTTATTTCGTTTGTTGATGTATTTGTTACGCGACATTACCGATTTCCTTTTGCTCGATTATGCGTCTTGCAAAGCATCTGACAATTCTTGGCTGACGTAGATCCGCCCTTACTCCAGGCCGCAACATGATCAGCGTCCATTTCTGCAATGCTCCAAATCCTCTCCTTGTTCACGTCATGGCCGACAGCGCAGAGAGGACAATTTGATTCCTTTTTTTTCTTCGCTTTGGCGGTTTGTGATTCGTAAGTAGATCGCTTGATCGCCTCATCAAAAACTCGAACCTCTAGTAATTTTGTATCGGTTAAGCCACCAAGAATATACTCAAAAATGCCTTTGCGATTTTTGATATACGGATCACTATAGAGCTTATTCACTTCGGCGGATATCTTAGTCGGGTTATACGCCTTTTTGTGATACACCTCATAAAGTCGCCCCCACTCAAGTCCGCGCATTTCGCTTTCAACATCGACAAATACACCAGACACCCAATCGATGACGGTGTTGAAATATTTTTTCAACTCATCAATATTTCTATCTTTGCGATGCTTGCTCATGTAGTCACCAATATTACCCCTACTTACCCAGTCAAGAGCACATTCCAAAAATTCCTGTCGATTTGCGCTACCCGATACATACGCACTCCATTTTTGAATGTTGGCGTTTTGACTATTACTAAATTCTTCCTTAGCTCTAGTTACGAATGGACCAGAATATACAGCATTGAGTAATTCCTGATTATTGAGCGGAACACCGGCGATATTTATGGTCTTAAACCACTCTTTTATTTGACTTTCTGTTCCTTCGCATTCATAGATAAGTAATTTTGTTTTCAAAATCTTATCCTTCTTATCTTTCGCCATACCGCCAAAATATTGCTCCATCCCGTTTTCGTCTTTAATGGCAAATTTATCAGTAATAAATCTTCCAAGACTGGTGATACGCTGTTGCCCATCTAAAACTTCTAGATTGTCGGTAGAAACTTTATTGAAATAGATCAATCCTATCGGATATCCCTTAAGAACTGATTCGATAACGGCCATTTCTCTTTTCCCCCCGTCAGATGCATAAATATAGTTTCGTTGATACTCCGGCTGAATAGTGAGTTTACCAGCCAAACCAAACAAGCCCTTACCCTCAAGTTCGTTATAGACGAACCCCTCGCAAATATCTTTAACGGTGATATCAGTGCTTAATTTTGTTTTCATGTTATTTATTTATATGACGATATCAGGAAGGTCCCTAAGTTTTTTACCCTTATATTTGAAATAGTCCGCACCCGCGTAGGCGCCACTCGCATTCAACTCACCTCGCTGCTCATAGAGCCTATATGTAAGCGGCGCCAATTTCCAAACCTGACCCCCGTATTCTACCTCCCGTTCGCCGACAATCTTTGCAGTTATTGCTTCGTCGTCTTTAAAAACGATTTCGTCTCCGTTTTTCAGCCCCTTTTTATAGAAGCTAAACAACCTACTTCGTTCTCTGACCCTAGAAACCGCATCGAACTCTCTTTCTTGGTCTATGTTTTCAGGATAAATAATCTTTCCCTTAAACGAGAGTAAAAGCTGACGTATTAGCTCTTGGTCGAGAGCGAAGAGTTCGCTTTCGCCTACCCTGTGTTTGTTAAAAATATCATGCAGCAAAATCTCTTTTTCAACGTAGTCCTCAAGTTCAATCGCAAAAAATCTTTTCAAACCAGCAACATTATAATAGCCGTTTGCCTCGAGGTTTCGCATCCGTTCGGAATAATTGCCGGTGCCGGTTTGCCCAATTTTTACTAGGCCGGAGACAGCCGTTGTCATTATGTAAATAATCCCTTTCATATTATTTATTCTTGCGTCGTATAAGCACTCTTTGATAAACCTTCTCCATCAGGCCATTCTGAACAACCACGCCACTCGCGTTCAGATCGTAGGTTCCTTTTTTGCTAAATTTATCTAAATAGGCTTGCTTACATTCAATGGAAGAATATTTCTTTGTTTTTAATTTATAAAGATCTTCATTTTCACACATCCCCAATATCTCAAACTGGTCGGGGTTATATTTGTCTAAAAAACTGATTGGCACACCCATCACGCCGCCATAATCACTAGGGATAGCATCGGTAAATGACACCTCTATGGCGTCATAATTATCATATTTATCATACGCGTTTTTTCCTTTAATTTCTTTGTGCTTGCTATATTTTAGATTCTCCTCCATCGTCATAAGTGGTAACGGTTGGTGACGTCGTCCATGGTCTACGTTGGTGAACCAAAGTGCGGTGTGTATTCCGATTAGCGGTTTGCCATCAATAATTCTCCACCACATCCCTTGCGGCTTACTCGCCATAACCTTTTCGGTATATTCTTTCGGCGCTTCTAAAAACATTTGTTGGCTACTTGTCTTATTCCCAAGCCATAATTTATTACTTTTAATTAGAGGGAAAACCTCTTTGTAAGTAATCGCGTTCATGTTGCCGATAATAACGAATTTTTTATTGTAATCAAAAAGCTGCTTAACATACTCGCGGAACAAGCTGAACGGTGGGTTAGTAACAACGACGTCGGACTGCTTCAGCAAATCCACGCATTCTTCACTGCGAAAATCTCCGTCGCCTTCGAGCGGCATCCATTCGTTGTGTTTGTTTGCTTTTAATTGCTTCGCAACGTCCTTCAAGTTGAACTCGCCATCGCCGTCCATATCGCCCACATCACTCACAATAAACTTGTTTGCGGTTACTTTCGGGCGGCCTTTTGATTTCGTAAGGGTTTTATCATCGCCAAATAATCCTAGTTGTGTGTTGGCCACAGGCGAGGGTTTATAACTTGTGGTAATAAGCTTTTTTAACCCGAGCTTATTGAAATTGAGTACAAAATATCGGAAGAAATTGCTCTCAAATGGGTCGTCGCAGTTGCAATATATCACCCTACCTCGAAATACGTCGGGGTTATATTCTAAATAAGCCCCGATCTCTTTCTGAATATCGTTATACTGAGTATAAAACTCATCGTTCTTTTCCCTTTTTGCGTTTGTGAGATGGCTGTTTGCCATAATTTTTATTTCTTAAATATACCCACAACACTATCAACAACATATTTAAGTGGCGCCATTGCAGCTATCAGGCGATTTTTTGTTAATAAGTTGCTCCGCCATGGATAACCGCGGCCACATTTATGGCAATTTAGAGGAACGGCTGGACCACTGCCACCAATAACCCCCGAAACGTGATAATAGCCTTTTATTCTAGAATTACAGTGCTCACATTTAAAAACTGTTGGACTTCCGCATTTCTCGCAAAAATCCTGCCCATGATTTGGGTAGGAATCAAGGAAGTCTGTAATTTTATGACCCCATTTTTTACAAACTTGCATCGTGTCGTAATAACTACTCATAAATATTTTCTCATTATTTATCTCGCTCATCTTCTCAAAAAGGTGTTCATGTCAGACTCCTTAATCCATCGGCACAACTTCGAACACCATTAATCTTTGTCTGCCCACTCGATGAACTATCTGGATCCATCTTACCGCCTCCGCATTTCATGGTCAAAAGAATAAAAAACGGCACATTGCCGTTTTTGATTTATTTTTGTGCCCCCACGAGGATTTGAACCTCGAACCAACTGCTTAAAAGGCAGCTGCTCTACCATTGAGCTATAGGGGCATAGCTGACTGGTCTACTATACCATTTATCATTGGACTTGCAAGATTGACGATTTTGGGTCATAATGTTGTTAGCACTTTAGTTCCACTCACAACCCCCCGAGGAGACACAATGGAAAGCTTCCACGATCCCGACGTACTCGCTGTGCTCGCGTCCGGAGGAACGATTCCGGATGCGGAAGCGGACGCGCGGCGCAAGCGCCACGTTCACCTCATGCTCGACGCGCTGAAGTCCTGCTACTTCAGCAGCTACCTCGACGCAAGCAAGCTCATGTGCTCGAGCGTCATGGAGATCGACGTGGACGGTGCCGACTTCATGCTGGCTCCGCTCATTCCTCGCCAGGTCGAGAAGCACATCTGGATCGCCGTGAAGGCGCCAGGCGAGGCTGCGCAGCACAAGGAGGACCATCCGGACGTCCACGTCATCACCGTGGACCTCACGCAGAAGCCGAGCATCATCGATGCCTCCATCCTCGACCAGATCGCCGACATCTTCGCACGTCCGTACGGGATCTGCTAGAACATAGCAGACCTCGGCCTTACACTGCCCCCTGGCTTTACAGCGGGCAGTTTTTTTGTAAAAATACTCAAGTATTCCTCGGTAGCTCAATGGTAGAGCGGCGCCCTGTTAAGGCGATGGTTGTAGGTTCGAGTCCTACCCGAGGAGCTGAGTAAGAGAATAAAAGGCCCGTAGGGCTTTTTATTATTGCAACGAGGCGACCTCGGGCAAGCTTGCTTACCCGAGGAGCAAGTGAGAGAAATGCAAAATGACCGAAAGGTCATTTTGTGTTTCCGAGCGCAGCCTTCGGGCAAGTCCGCTTACCCGAGGAGCAAATGGGAGTGATATGATTAATGTATGAGCAACGCTCTAAAACTCATCATCTCAATCGTAGTCTCCGAACTCGCGGGCATTATCGGCGCGTTCTTTACGACGCCCTCCATTGCCGGTTGGTATGTAGGAATAGTAAAGTCGCCTCTCAACCCACCCGCATGGATTTTTGCTCCGGTCTGGACGACGCTGTTTGCTCTCATGGGAATCGCGGCATTTCTCGTTTGGAAAAAGGGCTTAGACCGCAGGGATGTAAAAATTGCGCTCGGCATCTTCCTCGGCCAGTTGGTCTTGAATACGCTTTGGTCAATCATCTTTTTCGGCCTGCATTCTCCGAAAGGTGCATTTATCGAAATTATTGTTCTTTGGCTCGCCATTCTTGCCACTATTATTGCCTTTAAGAAAATTTCTAAGCCAGCCGCATGGCTTTTAGCGCCTTACATTCTTTGGGTTAGTTTTGCCGCGTATCTCAATTACTCAGTTTGGATGTTGAACTAAACTCAATAACTCAACTAAAAACCCCGCCGTCGGCGGGGTTTTTAGTTATAAGTTATTCGTTATCAGTTCCGGGGGTTACGAACAGCCTCCCGATGAATCGCCGCACTGGAGACAGGTCAAACAGGTGCCCGTGCGGACCATCATGCCACCGCACTTGCGGCACACCGTATCAGCGATAACGGGGCCAGTTTTTTTCTTCGGCTCATCAAAACCATTATTGCTCATTGCTGCCACAGCAACCGGCGTCTTGATTTCAGCCACTTCGCTCTTCTCCTCTGCCTTCGCCTCGCCCTCGAGGAAATGCATCATGCCGAATTCGGAAAGATCGTCATTCGTAAGGAAGCGAATAGCGAGATAGCGGAAGATGTAATCAGCGATACTCGTTGCGATGCGAATCTGCGTATTCTCCGTAAATCCTGCGGGCTCGAAGCGCGTGTAGATAAACTTGCGCGCAAGATCGCGGAGCGGCACGCCATACTGGAGCGCCATAGAGACCGAGAGCGCGAACACGTCGAGAAGTCCTGAGAGCGTGCTCCCCTGCTTTGCCATGCGGATAAAGATTTCCGCGAGCGAGCCGTCTTCATACATGCTGTAGGTAAGATAGCCGTCGTGGCCCGCGATTGAGAACTTGTGCGTTTCCGAACTCCTCGTTGCGGGAAGCTTTCTCCTGTGCACCGCTTCTGCGGCCGCAGGTTTCGTTGCTCCCGTTTTCTTTTCTCCGGAAGTGCTAAGAGGCTGCGTTGCTTTCGAACCGTCGCGATACACCGCGAACGCCTTAATGCCGGAGTGCCACGCCATCATGTATGCATCCATGATTTCTTCTTTCGTCGTTTCGTTCGCCATGTTGAACGTCTTCGAAATTGCACCCGAGATAAACGGCTGGACCGCGCCCACCATTTTTACGTGGCCTCTCCATGAGATAGCGCGCGTTCCCGCTGCCGAGCGGACCGCGCAATCGAACACCGGAAGATGCGCGTCTTTCAAATGAGGCGCTCCCTCAATCGTGTTGTGCTCGGTAATGTACGAAGTTATTCCGCGCGCTCGT
>JBBILW010000003.1:0-38804 GCA_037444725.1 Candidatus Jorgensenbacteria bacterium
ATTACATCGTGCAATGGGTTTTCGCGCCGCTCGCATTTATCATCTTCGGCGCCTTCCCCGCGCTCGACGCACAGACGCGGCTCATGCTGGGAGGAAAATTCAGATTAGGATATTGGAATACGCCGCGTGCCGCGCGCGCGGAACAGAAATAACCGCTTCATGCGAGAATATGTTTCCGATGCGATAGTGTTGGGAATAGAGCCCTCGAGGGAATATGACAGGGCGGTGACATTATTTACGAAAGAGCTCGGCAGAATCCGCGCGCGCGTCACGGGCGGCGCAAAGATTCTTTCCAAGTTCGCGCCGCATCTTGATCCGATGAACCGCGTTCAGGTGCGGTTGGCGCACAAAAAAGGATTTACGCTGACCGATGCGCTCACGGTGAATCGTTTTGCGGCGATGAAACACGATGCGAACGTATTCGGCGCGGCGCTGCGGATGCTCACGCTCATTGGAGCGCTTGCACCCGAAGCGGAGCCGGATGCGCGTGTGTGGCATGAACTTGTGCGGGCACTGGAGTGCGGGAAGCCCGACATACAAACGATTGCGTCGCACTTCGGATATGATCTTGACCGCGCGGAATGCGAGCGATGCGGTGCAAGGCCCGCGCCATATTTCGCGTTCGCGACGCACGCGCTACTGTGCGCGAACTGCAGCGTGCGCATTCCGGAAAATGCTCTGCTATTATTAAGTGAGGCATAACATATGGCACATAAATCTGACGAAGGTATTCGCAAAGTGATTCTCGGCGTTATCGCATTTTTCGTACTCGTCGTGATAGCATCGGGCGCATTTCTTTTCTACCTCATGTTCGGCGGCGGCTCGCAGAACGTGGAACTCACGTTGACTGTACCCGCGGAAACAATCCGTGGTGTTCCGTTTGATGTGAGCGTGGCCATTTCAAATACGCAGGAGCAGGTGCTGAAAGACGCGACGGTGTACCTTGATCTTCCGAAAGGTGCTGTCTATCTCGGGATAACAGCCGATAAGACGAACGGCGTTACCGAGGATATCGGTGATGTGGGGGCGGGGAGTATTGCGAAGCGCACCTATAAAGTTATTGCGGTTGATCCGGTGGGATCTAAGGAACCGATTCGTGCAAGTGTTTCCTATACGGGAAGCGGCCGCTCTCGTTTCAATTTTGAAGACAAGAAGGAGGTTGCGGTTACGGGAGACGGCGTCACGGTCAGCACGAAGATGCCCGACCAGGTCCTCCGCGGTTCCACGTTCGAGTTCGAAGTGGATTATAAAAACATTTCTCAGTACGACTTCCCTGATTTGGCGCTCAAGGCGAACTATCCCGACACGTTTCATTTTGAGTCCGCATCGTTCCCGCCCGATGAGGCGGACAGTTACTGGCGCCTTGGTGAGTTGCGCGCGAATTCGGCAGGGAAGCTCCTTATAAAAGGAACATATATGGGCGCAAGCGACGCGCCGCTTGAGATTCCGGTTGTCATGAATGCACAGTATCTCGGACACGATTATCCGATTGCGGAATCATCTTCTTCCGCAGCGTTGGCGCCCTCTCCCGTCTCACTCTCGATTACCGTAAATAATTCGGACGGATATGTGGCGCGCGCAGGCGATAAGCTCACGTTCACGATTCATTATGAAAACAAGAGCGGCATCGCGCTTGCGGATGCGGTGTTAACCGCGGCGCTCTCCGGCGACATGATTGATTACAACTCGCTGCAAACGAACGCGAGCGTGAATGATATTTCCAAAATGCTCACGTGGAACTCCGCGAACATGCCCGTATTCAAATTGCTCGACGCGGGAGCTTCGGGAGATGTGACCGCAACGGTCAGTCTCAAGAATCTTTTTCCGATTGAGCGCGTCGGCAACAAGAATTTCTCGGTGAAGGCGTTTGCGGAATTCAGTTCTCCGTCCGTGCCGTATTACATGAAAGCGGGGAAGACAATGGCGGCAGCAAAGAGCGAAACAAAAATCGCAGGGCTTGTAGCACTTGAATCAAGACTCTATTTCCGCGATGCGGACGCGAACATCGTCAATCTCGGCCCATTCCCTCCGAAGGTGGGCATGCCGACCGAATATACGGTGCACTGGCGCATTCGCAATTTCTCGACCGATTTGAGCAACGTGGTGGTACACGCACCGCTTGCGCCCAATGTTATTTTTGCCTCGGCAATAAAGAGCACGACGAGCGCTGTGCCTCAGTATGATTCGTCAACGGGATTGGTGACATGGAACGTAGGAAAAGTTTCGGCAACGAAAGGGGTGGTAGGCGATCCGGTTGAGGCGGTCTTCAAGGTGCGCGCAATGCCCGCAGCAACGGACGCGCGCCAATTCATGCAAATCTTGGGCGAATCAGCGCTTACCTCAACCGATGACTTCACGGGGCTTGAACTTGATACGCGCGCAGGAAGCCTTTCGACAGTGCTCTCCGACGACCCGACGGTCGGCCAGGACGGAGGCCGCGTCATTCCTTAGTCGGTTGTCAAAGGGTGTTTTTTCAGTGTAAGGTATATCTACATGGATATTTTCGAGACAATAGGCTCGCTTGCGAAACGCAGGGGCTTTATCTTTCCGGGTTCCGACATTTACGGTGGTCTCGCCGGCACGTGGGATTACGGACCCCTTGGCGCAGAGTTGAAGCGCAATATTAAGAACGAATATTGGAAGACGATGGTACAGCTCCGCAGCGATGTGGTGGGGTTGGATGCTGCTATTATAATGAACCCCAAAGTGTGGGAGGCGTCAGGTCATCTTGAATCATTTTCCGATCCGCTTGTGGAGTGCAAGAAATGCCATCACCGTTTTCGTGCGGACCAAGTGGGGCCGAAGTGCCCCGATTGCGGCGGCGAATTTACCGAGCCGAAAACCTTCAACCTTATGGTGGAGACGTATCTCGGTGTCATCGAGGGGCAGAAACTCAAAACATATTTGCGCGGCGAAATCACCCAGGGTGTGCATGTGAACTTCAAGAATGTGCTTGATTCAACGCGCGTGAAGCTTCCCTTCGGCGTAGCGCAGATCGGCAAGGCATTCCGCAATGAAATCACGCCGGGAGGTCTTACGTTCCGTTCGCGCGAATTCGAGCAGATGGAGCTCCAGTTTTATGTGAAGCCCGAGGAGGAGTCCTCAATGGAATGGATGGAGTATTGGAAGAATGAGCGCATGAAGTGGTATCTCTCGCTTGGCATGCGCAAAGAAAACCTCCAGTTCAAGGGCCACGAGCAGCTGGCGCACTATGCACGCGCGGCATTCGATATCGAATATCATGCGGGTGAGGAATGGAAAGAGATGGAGGGCATCCACCACCGCGGTGACTGGGACGTGAAGAGGCACCAGGAGTACTCGAAGCAGGACATGACCTATTTCGACGAAGAAACCAAGGAGCGCTACTTACCGTGGATTATCGAAACATCAGGTGGCGTTGACCGTGCGACCCTCTTCTTCCTTATGGACGCATATCGCGAGGAAGAGACGAAGCCCGGTGAGACGCGTGTGGTGTTGAAGCTTCATCCGAAGCTTGCACCTTTCAAGGCAGCAGTCTTCCCCTTGTTACAGAACAAGCCGGAACTCGTGGAACTCGCGGACTCAATATATAAGGACTTAAAGCAGGACTGGATGATTGCGTGGGACGCACGCGGCAATATCGGTAAGCGTTATCGCACGCAGGATGAGGCAGGAACCCCTTTCTGCTTTACCGTAGACTTCGACAGTTTGGAGAAGAAAGACGTTACGGTGCGTGACAGGGACACAATGACCCAGGAGCGCGTGAAGATTGCGGATCTCCGCGACTTCCTGAAGAAGAAGCTTGCCTAAATCTACAGCGTAGAGCGCACAACGGACTGCACAAATCGCAGTCCGTTGTGTTTTTCATAGGCTCCGCGCGGTCAGTTGTGAGTTCACGTCCGGCTCTGTATGATAGATTTATGCAAGAATTTAAACGGTTAGTCTTGAAAAACGGCATGCGCCTTATTCTGGTTCCTGAGAAGCAGAGCCTTGCCACGCTTGTGGCGGTGCTTGTGGAGGCGGGTTCGAAATACGAAGTGAAGCAGAATAATGGCATCTCGCACTTCTTAGAACACATGTGCTTCAAGGGCACCACGAAACGTCCCGCGCCAATGGATATTGCGCGCGACCTCGACAGTCTCGGAGCACAGTACAACGCATTCACAAGCCAGGAGTATACGAGCTACTACGTGAAGGCGCGCAATGAAGTGTTCGATGAGTCGCTCGAAATAATCGCGGATTTATATCTGAATCCTACACTGCAGACGGAGGAGATAGAAAAAGAGAAGGGGGTTATCGCAGGAGAAATAAATATGTACGAAGACATGCCTCAGCGCAAAGTCTGGGACGTCTTCGGCGAGCTGCTCTACGGCAATCAGCCGGCAGGGTGGAGCATTACTGGCCCCAAAGAAACGGTGAAGAAATTCAAGCGCGATGATTTCGTTGCGTATCGCTCCCATCACTACGTTGCACAGGCGACGACGCTCGTTATCGCCGGAGGGTTCAACGAAAAGGGAGTTGTTGAAAAAATCGAGAGAGAATTTTCCGGCCTTCGCCGTTCGGCGAAGGGTACAAAGCTGAAAGTCATCGAAAAACAATCGCGACCCAAGGAGGCTGCATTCTTCAAAAAATCAGACCAGACGCATTTGGTCTTGGGTTTCCGCGCATTCGATGCGTATGATGAGCGCAAATACGCGCTTCAGGTCCTCTCGGATATCTTGGGCGGCGGCATGAGCTCGCGTCTCTGGCAGGTTATCCGTGAGGAGATGGGCGCGGCATACTACATCGGCGCGGCACCCGATCTTTACACCGACCACGGCATCATCGCGATGTCTGCGGGCGTGCATCACGAAAAAGCAAAGGCGGTGGTGACCGCAGGCCTCAAGGAGTTCGCAAGAATGAAGAACGAGTTGGTTTCGCCGAAAGAGCTTGCGCGCGCAAAGGACCATCTTATCGGCAACTTCTTCCTCTCGCTTGAAACGTCGGACCAGATGGGCTATTTCTATGGAGGACAGGAGGTCATGCATATGAAGCTGAAGGATCCGAAAAAGGTTGCCGCGAAAATAAAAGGAATCACCGCGGAAGATATCCGCGCTGTCGCCCGGGCTCTTTTCGTAAACAAATCTTTGAACTTCGCAGTGGTAGGCCCGTTCAAGAAGGATTCGTTCGGTAAACTGCTTACGCTTTAAACTATGGACTCAAAACACTTCTACATCACAACTACATTGCCGTACGTGAACGCTGCGCCGCACATCGGCTTTGCGCTCGAAATCGTGCACGCAGATGTCTTGGCACGGTTCGCCCGTCTTTTAGGGAAGGAAGTGGTCTTCAATACGGGCACGGACGAGCACGGCATGAAGATTTATGAGAAGGCACGCGAGGAAAAGAAGACACCGCAAGAGTACGTGGACGAATATGCGGCAAAATTCGATCGCTTGAATTTGGCGCTGAACTTGAGTTACACGAACTTTATCCGTACGACGGACGCGCACCACGTAAAGGCTGCACAGGCGTTCTGGAAGCGCTGCGACGAGAGCGGAGACATCTATAAGAAGGTGTATAAGGTGAAATATTGCGTGGGGTGCGAACTCGAAAAAACGGACTCGGAACTTGTCGACGGAAAGTGTCCGATTCATCCGAATCTCACGCTGCAGCAGATTGAAGAAGAGAACTATTTTTTCAAATTCTCAAAATACGAAAAGCCTCTTCTTGCGCTCTATGAGAAACACCCCGAGTTCGTCGTGCCGGGTTTTCGTTTTAACGAAATTAAGAACTTCGTTGCGAATGGTCTCGCCGATTTCAGCATCTCGCGTCTCAAGGAAAAGATGCCGTGGGGCATTCCGGTACCGGGTGACGAAAGCCAGGTCATGTATGTGTGGTTTGATGCGCTCATTAACTACATTTCGACACTCGGCTGGCCGGAAAAAGAAACCGAGTTTACGAATTTTTGGGGAACGGTTGAAAAGCCAAACGCATTGCAGCTCGCGGGCAAGGACAATCTCCGCCAGCAGTCAGCGATGTGGCAGGCGATGCTTCTCTCGGCGGGCCTTCCTCCCTCAAAACAGATTGTCATTCACGGCTTTATCATGAGTGGGGGAGCCAAGATGTCGAAGAGTGCGGGCAATGTCATCGACCCATTTGAAGCGGTGGAGCGATACGGCACCGATGCGCTCCGGTATTGGCTGACGCGTGAAATGAACACGTTTGAGGATGGCGACTTCACGTGGGAAAAGTTCGCGGAGAGCTACAATAGCGGGCTTGCAAACGGCATTGGTAATCTCACGAGCAGAATTATGAAAATGGCATCGACAAACAGTGTCGAAGTGTTCCGCGAAATGGATCTTGCGACGCACGAAGAATTTAAATCGTTCCGTGAGCACCTCGCGGTCTACGAAATAAAGAGGGCCGCGGACGAGATTTGGAAGCTCGTCGGCGCACTCGATAAAAAGATTCAGGAGACCGAGCCTTTCCGTTTGGTAAAGACCGACCCCGACGCTGCAAAAGCAATCATCAAGGAATTGGTGCGCGAACTCTGGAAAATCGCGTTCATGTTGCAGCCGTTGCTCCCCGAAACGAGCGAGAAGATGCTCGCCATTCTGCGAAATCCGAAAGAGTCATTCTTACCGCTCTTCCCGAGAATATAAGAATAGAAAGAAAAGCCCCCTGCACATGTGTCGTGCAGGGGGTTCGTGTTACGCGGCAAAGCGCATCTTCATGTCGCCCTTTGCGAGCGAGAGGAGGAAGCGCTGTACGTCGTGGAAGTGGAGCGCGGTGTAGCTGGGTCGCGCCCCGCGAATGCGCCACGCAGGCTGGTAGCCGTAGAGCACGCCGATGGTCGTCATGCCGAGCGACTTCGCGGCAACGAGACCGTCGGCGCTGTCATCGACGTACACGCACTTGTGAAGGTCCACATCATAGTGCGCGAAGGAAAGCAGCTTCTTGCGCTTGTCTCCCGCGTCTGGGCAGATGAGGTCGAATCGATTCTTCAGGTCGAACTGCTTGATGCGACGCAACATGATCTCCCGGTCCTCGCTCGTCACGATGTGAGCGGGGATGCCCAAGTTCTTCAGGCGGGAGACAGTCTCGTCGACTCGCGGGAAGAGCCGGGGCTTCTCCCAGTACTTCTCGAAGAACGCCATGCGAATCTTGTTCACGTCCTCCGCAGTGACGCGCTCCGGCACGCCGTGCTTCCAGTAGAAGGAGCTCATGTAGTCGGAGGAGATGTCGTTCTGGTACACCGCGAGCGGCGGTGGCTTCAAACCATACGTCTCGAAGATGAGCTTCACGCTGCGGTAGACGATCCCGAGGTCGTTCAAGACCGTTCCGTTCCAGTCGAAGATTGCGTCGGTGAGCTGCATCGGCTTCTTGGCCATAGCTTCCTCTTGGGAGTTGTGAGGGTTAACTGCCGTGTATATGAGCTGACCATATGATATAGTAGATGTACATAAAGTGCAATATTTATGAAATTTGTCCATATCGACGCCCATACCCATGTCCAATTCCCCGCATATGATGCGGATAGAAGCGAAGTTATTGCGCGTGCAAAAAATGCTGGAATAGCGATGGTAAATGTGGGGGCGGACCTTGCCTCATCGCAGGACGCCGTTCGTGTAGCTCATGAAAACAAGGAGGGTGTTTTTGCGACTATTGGCCTTCACCCAACGGAAGCGGAAGCCGCAGGCGTGTTCGATTACGAGGTATATAAAGCGCTTGCGCAAGACAACAAGGTGGTTGGAATCGGTGAGTGCGGCCTCGACTATTTTCATGTGGAGGGGAATCTCGGAGACGCGAAAATCCGGCAGAAAGAGATATTTTTAAAGCATGTCGAACTCGCACGAGAGGTCGGGAAACCGCTCATGATTCATTGCCGCAATGCGATGAGCGACCTTGTTGAGATCCTTAACTCACATAAGGACAAATTGAACCAAAACCCTGGCATTCTGCACTTCTTTACAGGAACGGCCGACGAGGCAGAAGAGCTCGCGCGATTGGGATTTTACTTCACCTTCGGCGGAGTAATTACCTTTTCAAACGATTACAATGCGGCGATTGCGCGTGTGCCGCTCGACCGCATCCTCTCGGAGACTGATGCGCCCTACGTAACCCCCGCTCCAAACCGTGGAAAGCGCAATGAGCCGCTCTACGTACTTGAGGTAGAGAAACGGCTTGCGGAACTGAGGGGTATATCCGTTGAATCAATGGCGGGGCAGATTATGGAAAACGCAGCTCGCGTATTCGGACCCATACTCGGATAATCGGCGTGAGCGCGATTGCCCAATCTTAAAGGCTTGAAGTACAATGGGAATATGAAGAAGTACGATTTCGCGAAGATCGAGAAGAAGTGGCAGGCGGCCTGGCAGAAAAAGGGTGTGTATGAGCCGAAGCTCAAGACCGCGAAGAAGCCTTTTTATAATCTCATGATGTTCCCGTATCCTTCTGCGGAAGGATTGCACGTGGGTAACATGTACGCGTTTACCGGTACTGATATTTTCGGGCGCGCGAAGCGCATGCAGGGCTACGATGTGTTCGAGCCGATTGGATTGGACGGCTTCGGCATCCACTCGGAGAACTACGCGATGAAAATCGGCGCGCACCCCTTAAAGCTTTCCAAAATTTCGGGAAAGCGTTTTTATAAGCAGCTCGAAATGCTGGGGAACGGATTCGCATGGAAAGAGCGCCTCGAAACATACGACCCTGAGTACTACAAATGGACGCAGTGGCTCTTCGTGCAGATGTGGAAGCATGGACTCGCGTATCGTAAGAGGCAAGCGGTGAACTGGTGTCCGGGATGCAAAACCGTGCTCGCGGACGAGCAGGTTATCGATGGGAAGTGTGAACGATGTTCGAGTGTCGCGGAAAAGAAAGATCTCGAGCAGTGGTTTTTCCGCATTACGAACTACGCCGAGCGTCTCTTGAACAACCTCGCAAAAATCGATTGGTCAGAGCGCGTCACTATCGCGCAACGCAACTGGATTGGAAAGTCAGAGGGTGCGCACATTGATTTTCGCATCGACGGCCACGCGAACCATCTGATTCGCGTCTTTACCACACGCCCCGATACTCTTTTTGGCGCAACGTACGTCGTGCTCTCGCCCGAACACGAACTCATAAAGCATTTGCGCGAACTCATCGTGAATTACGATGAAGTGCAGAAATACGTGAAGGAGGCCTCACTCCGTTCCGAGGAGGACCGCATCGCGGAGAATAAGGAGAAGACCGGTATTGAATTGAAGGGCGTGAAAGCGGTTAATCCGGCGAATGGCGCGCGCATTCCGATATTCGTTGCCGATTATGTGCTCTCGACGTACGGCACGGGCGCTATCATGGCGGTGCCTGCACACGATGAGCGCGATTTCGCGTTTGCAAAAAAGTTCCATATCCCTGTAAAAATCGTGGTGAAGGGAGAATCGATTAAGCTCGAGGAACATCTTACGGAGGCATACACAGGCGAGGGGAGACTCGTGAATTCCGATAAGTTCGACGGCATGACCATCGAAGATGCAAAGTGGGCAATCACGAAATTCGTGGGAGGTGAGCGCAAGGTGCAGTTTCGTCTCCGCGACTGGCTCGTCTCGCGGCAGCGGTACTGGAGCCCTCCTATCCCCATGATTTTTTGCGAACACTGCGCATTCAATAATCTTGGCGAACAGCGCGAAATGCCGGGTTGGTATGCGGTGCCGGAGAAGGATTTGCCGGTGAAATTGCCGTATGTAAAGGAATTCAGGCCCGAAGGAAAGGGAGAGTCTCCGCTTGCATCGGTTTCGTCCTTTTATAAGGTGAAATGTCCGCACTGCGGAAAAATCGCGCGCCGCGAAACCGATGTGTCCGACACTTTCCTCGATTCAGCATGGTACTTCCTCCGTTATCCGAGCGTGGGCAATAAGAAAGCGGCATGGGATAAAGCGCTCACGAAGCGTTGGCTGCCCGTCAATATGTATATTGGCGGCGCGGAGCACTCTGTGTTGCATCTTCTGTATTCGCGTTTCGTAACGATGGTGATGAACGATCTCGGCTACGTGAATTTCGATGAGCCGTTCACGAAATTCCGCGCGCACGGACTTCTCATAAAGGAGGGTGCGAAGATGTCGAAGTCAAAGGGTAATGTGGTGAACCCCGACGAGTACGTAAAAAAATTCGGCGCCGATTCGCTCCGCATGTACCTCATGTTTTTGGCTCCCTTCGAGCAGGGAGGTGATTTCCGCGACGCAGGAATCTTGGGTGTTACCCGTTTCCTCGACCGCGTATGGAAACTGGGCCAGCGCGTGATAGAAAAGAAACGTGCGAAGTCCGATGAACAGGTTGTCCGCGCGCTTCACAAAACAATCAAGAAGGTAACCGAAGATATTGAGGCATTGCAGTACAACACGGCGGTCAGTGCGCTTATGGTATTCATGAACGAAGCGGAATCGCAGAGCGTCGGCAGGAAGGAATTTGAATCGCTCTTGAAGCTTATTGCGCCGTTCTCTCCGCACATCACTGAGGAGCTATGGACCGCGCTCGGCAACACGTCGTCAATTCATCGTTCTGCGTGGCCGAAATCCGACGCGAAATTCCTCAAGGAAGACACGTTTGACCTCATCATTCAGGTAAATGGTAAGTTGAGGGGCCGCATAAAAGCGCCGCTGAACGCGAGCGAAGCCCAGGCGCGCACGCTTGCAGAAAAAGAGATTCACGAATCGCTGAAAGGAGGAAAGATTCGCAAGGTGATATACGTGGCAAACCGGCTTATCAATTTCGTTATATAGACAATGAAGAATCTCTCAATAATCTTCGTCCTCTTTCTCATTGTGTTCGGAATATTTGTCGTTGCGCAGGTATTGAGAGGCGATGGCCTCCTTACGTGGATTCATCTTCCCAAGCTCGGCGCAGGCTCGACATTGGGCTCGTATATTGAGATGCCAAAAAACGGCGATCGCGTGCTCTATCCAAAGGAGTCCGGCCCGGTATCGGGAGGTGCGGCAACTGCGCTACCGCAGGAAGCAACCGCATCGAATAACTCTCCCTATTATAAAAAAGTGTATTTCGGTTCCATGCAGCGCCCGTATACGGCGAATGATACGCGTGCTTCTTTTACGCTCTATGCGGATTCGTCGCTCAGTGCTCCGATTGATATAACGGGTTGGAAAGTGAAGGGGAATGGCGCGTACGGATTTGTACTCCCTACGGCAGTCGCAAGTTTTGAACGCACCATGATTATGTACACCTCCGCATTCCACGGCACGGACCATATTGTGTTGCGCTCCGGCGATTACGCGACATTTTACAGTGCCGCGAGCCCCATGAGCGGCGTGAGCTTGCGCCTCAATAAGTGCACGGGGTATCTCAATGAAAACTACAGTTTTTCACCGAGCCTGCCGTATGAGTGTCCGCGCATTGAGAGTCCTCGCACGGCGTATTTTACGGGTAAGTGTCAGGAATATTTGAGGACAATTAGTTCGTGCCATACGCCGACGCAGGAATCGATAAACGCCTCGCTTGATGTGAGTGATGTCGAGTGCCGCGCGTTTATAAGCAGGCTGACCTACGACGGCTGCTTTGCGGACCATCGTGCCGATGCGGATTTCTACTCGCGCGAGTGGCGGGTATGGTTAAACCAGTTATTGCCGTTTGATGTATTGCACGACAGAATCGTGCTCTATGACAATCAGGGGCTCGTGGTAAACGAGTACACGTACTAGGAGCGTTCGGTGAGCGTAACTGAAATTTTCTCTTCAGCTTCATCACGGAGAAGCGTGAGAGTTACCACTTCACCCACAGCACTTGTCTCGAGATAGTCCTGGATACTCATGTCCGGGACTATTTTTTTACCATTCCAGGCGAGAATGATGTCGTTCTCGCGGATGCCCGCTCTGTCCGCTGGGCTTGATGCGACCACCGCGCTGTCCATCGGGTGTTCTTTCGTGATGAGCGCTCCGTAATCTACGGGAAGATGAAGTTTTTCTTTGAAATCGGGATTAATCATGAGGTAGCGCACGCCAAACAGTGGACGGCGGATGCGCCCGTATTTTTTGACGTCGGCAAGATCGCGCGCGGCGGCATTAATAGGAATGGCAAAGCTGATATTTTCTGCGCCGGTGACTACAGCCGCGTTAATGCCGATAACTTCGCCGAAAATATTGACGAGCGGTCCGCCCGAGTTGCCGGGGTTGATTGCGGCATCGGTCTGGATGAGGCCGCGCATTTCCTGTGCGGGCGCCTTGGGGTCGGCATGCGCCGAAACGGCACGGGAGAGACCCGATACAAGCCCCATCGATACGGTGTTTTTAAAAATGCCGAGCGCGTTGCCGAATGCGAGCACGGTCTGCCCGAGCTCGATTTCGTTGGAATTACCGAGGCGCACAGTGGGGAGTGACTTGTTCGCGGAAATGCTTAAAATTGCCACGTCGTCTACCGGATCGCGGGCGAGAAGTGTTGCGGGGTAGGTTACGCCGTCATTCGTGATAACGGAATAAGCCACGTTGGGCTCTTCTATTACGTGCCGATTGGTGAGGATGATACCTTTTTTGTCTACTATAAAGCCGGACCCTCCGCCAACTTCCACCATGCCGTGCGCATCCACCTTTTCCGGAGGGATATTGAAGTGTGCTTGGGCGGATTTCCGTTTGTGCGCGCTCTCAAACTCCTTTTCCAGGTCCTCAAGTTTGCGCGTTAAAACTACCGACACGACCGCCGGCATTACGTTGCGTACTGTTTTTACAATTCTCGAATTCTCGCGTCTCATGCATTCATTGTATCAAACAATGGGGCGCGAGCGTTGCGGGAATATTACTTTTTACAGATGTATACAAACGCAGGGGGCAGGTTCTGCCATGCGATGCGCGAAGTGCTGACCGATGCAAAGGTTTGTTTCAGAAGTTTTTTGAAGCGCACACCACCGGGCAAAAATTGACTGTGCACGTAGGCAAAAGTGACGAATGTCCCGCCATCGCACAATGAGCGATGAGCGGCGCTCAGCGTTTCTTTTTGAATGTCCTCGCTGAAAATGGTCCAAGGAAGCCCAGAAATAATGCGGTCGCAGCATGTTTTGCCGTTTTCTGCGAGATGGCGCTCAATTGAAGATGCAGAATCTTCATAAAAGTGCACTGAAGGGAAATGAGCGCGCAATTGCTCCATAAAATCATGGTCCCGCTCTATCGCAAGATAGAAAGCGTCGCGGGGAAGCTTTTGAAGTGCGGCATGTGTAAACACACCCGTGCCGGGGCCGAATTCAACAACGGCATGAGCGGAGCGGAGATCTGCGAGGTCGGTAATGAGTTCCGACAATTCGTTTCCCGAAGCGGCGATTGCCCCCGCGATGTGAGGTTTTCTAAAGAAGTCCAATACGCTCCATTATACGGCGGAATGTCGCGCGGGTAAATAAAAACGCCCGCGTGCGATGCGCGGGCGTCTATATCGTTTCTACTCCTCGAATCTCGGCATGCCGCTTGCAGAATCAATCGAGAGCATCAGCGGGTACTTCCATTCCCGCATGAGCTCCTTGATCCGCGAGAGCTCGAGCGGGGGGATTGGCGCCACGTCGGGCGGCAGCGCAACGAGTGTGCCATTCTTGCGTACGTACTTCTTGCCGTCAATCACCTCGACTTCGTAAGTGTTGTGAGCCCGATGTTCCGGATCGCATTCTCTGGCTCGTCGCGAGTAGTCGCGGATTGCATTGCCATGTTCACCGCAAAGGAGGTGCAGCTCCGCGACGTCGCACCCCTTTTCGTGCGCGAAGCCTTCGAAAAACAGCAAGTACAACTGGCGCAGCGGCACAATCTTCATGCAGCGCGAGCAGTAACCGAGCTTCCGCTCAGCAAGCTCCGCCTTGAAGAGCTCGAGCCACTTCGCATTGTACTTCTCCACAAACTGGCGCAATTCCCGCTGGCGCGCGTCAAGCTTCTGCCGCAGATGTCCGATGATGCGCTCGGCCTCTCGTGTCTGATGTATCAGAAAGTTGAGCTCGCAGTTGCATGTATCTCTGCCTTGCATAAACGCCCCTTTTGGGTTGGAGATATGTACTGCGGACATCCTACGCCTCAAATATTAGAAAAGCAACATAAACAAAAAAGCGCCTTTCGGCGCCTTTTTTTGTGCGGAGGGGGAGAGATTTGAACTCTCGAGGGACTTTCATCCCTGCACGATTTCGAGTCGTGTGCCTTCGACCACTCAGCCACCCCTCCTTATGTGCTGCGCATTCTTGTGTGCCCTCGCGAGGAATCGAACCTCGATCGACTCGTTAGGAGTGAGCCGTTCTATCCATTGAACTACAAGGGCTCCCATGCACGGCAATCTATTTATACGATAAGTCGGAGGCGGTGTAAAGAATATTGCCGTTTTTAAAAGGTTTCGGTATGATAGTTGAGTTCAGGGCGTTTAGCTCAGTGGTAGAGCGTCACATTGACATTGTGAAGGTCGCAGGTTCAATCCCTGCAACGCCCACAGAAATTTCCGGGCCTATAGTAAAGTGGCATTACGCCTCCATGGCATGGAGGAGGTCGGGGTTCGATTCCCCGTAGGTCCACAATCATTAAACACCGCTCTTGTGAGCGGTGTTTTGATTTGTCATACTAAGGGGAATCGAACGGGAAGGGGGTCGGGGAAACGGGAGTTTCCCCGTGGCGGAGCACACGAACCGCTGGGTTCGTGAGAGGCGAGTAATATGCGCGAGCCGACGTTCGCTTCCCCGTAGGTCCACACATGAAAAAGTACCAGGAAGAACTGGACAAATGGTTCAAGGAACATAACTGGGAATACTGGTCGCCCCTTTCTATCCTTGCGCGCTTATTTGAAGAGGGAGGAGAATTCGCTCGTCTCGTGAATCATCTCTACGGCGACAAGCCAAAAAAGAGCAGCGAAAAAGAACAGGAGCTCGAAGAGGAGATAGGAGACATTCTTTATACGCTTATCTGCTTCGCGAATGCGAATAATGTTGATCTCGACCGAGCGATACGGAAGAGCATCGACAAAGTGACGGTGCGGGATAAAGATAGATTTAACAAAACAAAATGAAGAAAAACGAATATATTTTGAAAAGCTTTATGCGCGCGGGCGGAGTTTTTGCATATGTATCCGCGCTCGTTTCTATTGCCTTCCTTACACAGGGAATGTCAAAAAACTTTCCGGATATTCTTGCGCCGGTTTTCATGCTGACCATATTCATCATCTCGGCATCAGTAACGGGCTATCTCGTTCTTGGAAAACCTATCGAGCTCTATCTTGGCGGAGCAAAGCGTGAAGCGGTCAAAATGCTCTTCGCGACCATAGCGTGGCTCGCCCTCTTCCTTATTGTTGTGGCTGGAGTGCTTATTCTCGCTCAGTAGAAATAAAAAACCGCCCAATGTAGCAAGGGGCGGTTTTTTGTTATCGGTGGCGCAAGCTTACCTTCTTGCCTGCCTTTTTTGCGTGCTTCTTGCGCGCTACCTTTCGCTTCTTATTCATGTACGCCTATTATAGAACAAATACTTCATAGGCACAAGTTTTGTTTACAGAGCGCCGGCTTTCGGGTAGACTGGAATTCATAAATGGAAGGTTGGCAGAGTGGTCGAATGCGCCGCACTTGAAATGCGGTATGCCGCAAGGCATCGGAGGTTCGAATCCTCCACCTTCCGCACAGAACAAAAAGACGCCGAAAGGCGCTCTTTTTTGTTGCGCGCAGATTCCGAAGAATTGTCAGTTTTTTGGAGTTGCCTCGTCATACTTATGTCTCACATAAAACACACAGCGATAGAAGGGAGAAGGCGCCATGCGCGAGACACAGAAGGTAATTGGGAGGATAGCGCTCAAGAAGGCAGCGAGACCGGAATACGCCACAGAAATTTGGATAACTGTATCTCCGAGTCTCACGGAAGCAATGGTGAGAGATGCCTTAAAGAGCGGTGCGTTTACCGCCACCATGCGATTTGGTGACCGCACCGCGGAAACCATGGATCGGAAAGGAGGGTATGTCGTAGGTCGGCCCGTGCGTTTACGCATTCAGTATGCGGACGGGACATTCGCACCGAATGATTGCCGCATTGTCATCACTCGCACCGAAAAGAAGGAAATGCGCGAGATAACAGATGCTGATGTGGCAAGGACGATGTTTACGGGCACAACGAAGAAGATGTTTGCAGAGAAGTTTGGCGCAATCTACAAAAGAACCATTCATGAAAGCGAAATTATCACCATCGTTACTTTCACGCGAGGAGAACGCAATGAAATCAATTAAGGATTTGCTGGACGTAGGCGGCTGCACGATTGCAGAAATGCCCGCGGAGAATCCGCGCGAAATAACGGCGCCGCGATATACGGTGGCGCTTATCGAGCACGATTATCCCGCGAGAACGGCGGTCATGTGGAATGCGGCATATCGTGCATTCGATTTTCCTTTGCAGAACGTGATGCTGGTGGGTTCGGCGTCCGACGCACGACACACCCTTGCGGCTCTCAAGGCCGACCAGGGGTATCTTGGCGGCGGTGCGGGTGTCGGCTTCAAGGACGAAGTGGTAGAACACCTTGATGAGCTCGACGAGACGGCAAAGCGAGTGGGTGCGGTGAATTTCATTTTGAAGACGCACGCAGGGAATCTGCGCGGCTACAACACCGACGGCCTCGGCTTTGCTGAGGGGCTCGAATCGGTCTTCCTTCGGGATGATGAGATGATTGCCGGCAAGAAAGTTGTGTTCCTAGGAGCCGGCGCCACGGGAAACGCAATCGCGTTTGCGCTCGCAAACAAAGGCGTGCGTATGACGATTCTGAACCGGACAGAGGCAAAAGCGAAGCAGCTTGCCGAGCGCGTGAATAGCGCGTACGGAAGAAAGCTCGCAGCTTTCGGCGGCGAAGACGATGTGGCGCGCGAGATTCAGACGGCGCACGCAATCGTGAACGTTTCTACGAAGGGAGCGGCAGGCGAGTTCGAGCAGTACTCGGCTCTTGCGCCAGCTCGTCTTCCCGCGAATGCGGACAACATCGCCGCAAACCACAAGGCAGCTTCTAAGCTGTTTAGTCTCGTGCCGGTGCGCGCGGTCGTGTGCGACATCGTGCTCGGCACAAAGCCGACTCCGTTTATCGAAGAGGCGACTCAGCGCGGCTACCGCACGATGGACGGCATTCCCATGGTGGTGAATCAGGGAGTGGAAGCGTTTTGGATTCTGCACAGCGAGGATCTGAAACGCAAAGGTCTCACAAAGCGCGATGTGCGCGAGGTGATGGCAGGCGCAGCCAAGAAGTAGCTTATATTTATTCAACACCGCTCCGGCGGTGTTTTTTTGACTTATGATCGTAGGGAGTGCTAGGGTGGCACGGTAAGTGGCTCCTTAACATCACGTACTTCGCACAAGGGGGTTCAGCATGGCAGACCTGAGGAAGTTGGCCGAGCGATTCGTCGTGTTCGAGCGGGAATGGATGCTGAAGAAGGAGTCGGGCATTCTCGTCGATTCTGATGCGAAAATGCTCACGGCGCTTCTCAACGCGGCCGGATTCGAAGTTGAGCGCGTAGAGATAGGTGTGCTGAACGTGCACGACTACGGGCTTCGGTCACGCATGATGCCCATCAACGTCTCGTGTCCTTTCCGCGCCAAAGAAGGGCGTGTTACGTATGTGGCAACTTCGTGGCTGAATCAGCTCTGGGAGTTGGTGGCTTCCTCACAGGACGGCGAGTCGACAACGTCCGCAGTTGAGATGGTGGAGAAGGAGATTGCGCGGAGCGTTCCTCTCACGCCCATCCCTATCGGTCCGGACGGAGAAGAATTCATCGAGTTCGAGCCGAACTGCTACGGATTCCTCCATGCAGAGCACGTGCGAGACAATGGCCTGCTCACGTATGGTCCAATTGGGAAACACAAGTACTGCACGGGTAGCATAAAACGCATCCACGTTTCGGAAGGGTATGATGCGCTGACCTGCGAAAGGTGCAACCTGCGCGTTACCTTTCCGCGGTCCATCGTTGAGGGAAATGTGCGGCGAGTTGTACTAACATTCGGCGATCTGCGCTTCGCGATGGCGAGGTTGAAGAGGAACGGATGGCGCTGGACGAAGGAATAAACATGGGGAGCGGGCGAGTAAATCGCGCTGCTCCTTTTTATTTGCGCAAAATACGTGCGCGTTCTTTTAATTCAGTTGATTCAGTTCTTCGAGGGCGTCCTGCAAGTTATTCAGCGCAGATTCCTTTTCTTGTTCATCACCCGCATTCCGGTACTCCTCAATAAGACGCACGCCCTTCTCCGTTCCGCTCAATTCACGGAAAGGACCCGCGAACTGACCAATCCAACTCATAGCAAGCTCATTCCTTTGGTTCTGTTTAGCGCCGTGCGTTTTGCCAAATTCTTCAATGAGCGCTTTTTGAATCGCGTTGTGTTCAGCAAGAGGCAATACACCTTCCTGTTCGGGCTCGCTTGGCTTGAATTGTTCCAAGTTCATAGTATGAGAATATAACTATTTCAAATCCGCAACAAATTGCACGATTGCCTGCGTGGTATTGCGTGGGAAAAGCGCTCGCATAGCGCGTGAGCGCTCAAGTTTTACTTTTGCGGGTTCATCCCGCAAGGCGAGGATACGCTTCATCGCGCGCACCGCCGTTTTCTCAACGAATCCAAAACCGCGTTTCGTAAATATATCTACATTCCCTTCTTCCTGAGGTTTCAGATATTTTGTGATGACGACGGGACAACCCATCGCGGCCGCTTCCATGACGAATCCGGTGCCCGCCTTGCCAATCGCTACGTCAGCAACGCGGAAGTATTCATCCATGTTATCAATAAAGCCAAGCACGTGTGCTCGCGGCAGTTCGCGCGCGAGTTTTTCTTTAAGCGCATCATTTTTTCCGCACACGATGATAGGGGTGATGCCGCCGGTCTTTTCAAGAAGCCATGCGAGGTCCTCGACGAAAGGGTCGGGCGCGGTATGCGCCATGTAGAGCGCGGTATAGGTGTTTGCAGGGATAGAAAGTTTTTTGCGGAGCGCATCGGCGTCTTTGGATTCGAAGAATGCCGCGCGCAAGGGATACCCCAGCTGAAAAATAGTTTCGGGAGAAGCGCCGAGTTCCTCGAGCGCTGCAACCGTCTCGGGAAGGGGTGCGATGTGCGCATCGGTGCCCGGTGCATACCAATAGGCATGTAGCGTTTCAAGGTCAGTCACAACGGAGACGAGCTGAAACGTGTGTTTTGATTTGAGTTCGGCTATCACGCGATTCGCGGCAGGGAAGGTGGTCACAATCGTATCCGGGCGCATCTGTGAGATGTACGCATCAAGATTTGCGGAGACTTTTGCGGGCGCTATGGCGACGATGGCATCAAGAACGGTATTCGAGTCGGTAGCGGCAGCGAGTCCGCGATGGAGGAGGGGAACGTGCGTGGTTGCAAAATTGAAAAGTTCTTTTGTGATGCGTTCGGTGAAGGTGCCGATGATGTCTTTGAAATCAAAAATCTCGGCGCTATGGCCCTGACGCACGAACTCGGCGCGCAACGCTTCCGCGGGCGTTTTGTGCC
Organism: Candidatus Jorgensenbacteria bacterium; assembly: GCA_037444725.1. Classification (GTDB taxonomy): domain Bacteria; phylum Patescibacteriota; class Minisyncoccia; order UBA6257; family GWB1-50-10; genus CAIKKG01. The sequence continues at coordinate 19,422 of JBBILW010000003.1, forward strand.
CGCTGCCGTATTCGGATGTAACGATAAGAATCTTTTTCACGGTGCCTAGGGCCGGACTCGAACCGGCAAGACCTGTTACGGTCAAGGGATTTTAAGTCCCTCGTGTATACCAATTTCACCACCTAGGCTTTTGTGCTTGCACCAATAAAGCACTGTATGATGCTACCCCAAATTAAAAAACCCGACAATTACTATAGTGTATTATCGCATATGCATTGACAAAACACAAGAAAAATGTGAAGATATAAACAGTTCTTCATCCCCCTTACCGAATGCGGAGGTACGACATGAAGATTGTCGCGAAGTTCATCGAAGAATTCGTCGCTCTCCTCATCTTTGCGTTCTTGCCCTCGTTTCTCATCACCGAGATGTTCGCGAGGAATTATGAGCACAAGTGGTTGCTCATGTTCGTCATCGCGTGCGTCGCCCTCTCCATCGTCCTCTTCTTCAAGATGTATATGGAATACAAACGGGCCGCACGGGCGCTCGTGCTCTCGCACGATCTGAAAAAGCTCGCAATGCATCCCGCGGTGTCCGCACGCACGAAGTCCGCGCTTCTGCATACCATCGCGCACTGCACAGAAGCGGAACGCGAGATCGCCGCCGGCAGACCTCTTGCGGAGGTGTATGATTTCAACCGTCTTCGCGAGAAAGTCAAAGAAGGGAGAAAGTGCGCGCTGCGCGAGATTCGCCTCGCGGAGCGAGAGCGGACGTAATCCGCTCACCCCCCCTCGGAACCTACGGGTTTCGCAGGGGGTTTTCATTTTCCACGAAACTCATTGACAATGTTCCAGGGAAATGAGTTAATAGCCAAGCTCATTTCCACAAAAAATAGAAAGGACCCCCACATGAAGCGCATTGGATTGGTATTCGCGGCGTTTGGCGTCGTCACGTTGTATGCGGAACATGAACACATGCCGGTAGTTGCGCGCGTGTTCGGTGTCGCGAACGCGCAAGCGGCGCCGGTTGTGGCGGAGGCGCCTCCCGACTTTGGAAAGGTGGCATTGTTTTCCGGGGGCGTGTTCATCACGCTTCTTGTTCTCGAGTTGTTCGCCCGTACAATCGCCGCGCGGAAAATCCGCAAGGAAAACGAAAAGGAATTCCGCAGGTTGTTGAAAGACCTTCCGCAGAGGTTCAAGGATGCGCGCGCGGCACTCGGCCACTCCCACGTGACCGAGAGCACGAAGAGAATGCTCGATCTGGCCAAGTGGGAGTTCAATGCCGTGAACGCAGAGGCGAAGAATCCGCCTGACGTGGCTCGCTCGCTCTCACTGTTGCGGCACATCAATTCGGTAATCGACGTGGTGCTCGAAAATGCGCAGCATGAGAAGAAGTTCGCGTTGGCGTCCTTCATCGGAACTCCAGGCTACGTGGACGAGGGATAGCCTCGTTCTGTGGCGTGTGTCACATTCAAACCCCCTGAATATCTACGGATGTTGAGGGGGCTTTTTATTACATCAAAATATGATTGACAAAAGCCAAAAAAAGTGCTTAAATACTAGCAGTTTCTTCACAACCCAAACCAACACAGAAAGGCGGGAAGTCATGAAGAACTTGAACGGCAAGGCGCTGTTGCATTGGACACTTCTCATCGCCGTGTCGGCCCTCTTCGGGCTCGTGAGCTGTCACGCACACGCGCAGGAGTTCCCGAAGCCGAAGGGCTACATGAACGACTTCGCCCACATCCTCTCGGAGGATGAGGCGGTGAAGCTCGAGGTCGAGCTCGCGAAGTTCGACGCCCGGATGGGCGTAGAAATCGCGGTCGTCTCCGTGAAGTCGCTCAACGGTTACTCCGTCGAGGAGTACACGAAGCGGCTCAGCAACGCCTGGGGCGTCGGGAAGAAGAGCGCGAACAACGGCATCATGTTCCTTGTGGCGCCAAGCGAGCGGAAGATCCGCATCGCCGTCGGGGACGGCCTCACGGCGCAGTTCTCCGACGGTGAGGTAAAGCGCATCATCGAGAACGAAGTCGTTCCTCGGTTCCGCAAGAACCAGCTGAACGAGGGGCTAGTTGCCGGCGCGCGCAGCATCATGAGTGTGCTGACGGAAGAGCGCGCCTCGTCCGTGCAGGCGCCGAAGCGCAGCGAGGATAAGGCCCCGGTTTACATCATGGGCGGCATCTTTGCGGCGTTGCTGCTGTCGTTTGGCGGCACGATGATAATCGGTGCCATCTACGATCGGAGGAAGGAGCGGAAGGAGACCGAAGAGCTGCTCGCGTCGCTTCCGGCGCACCTCAAGAAGGCGCGGGCCGCGGTGAACCGCGACGACGTCGGCGACAGGGCGAAGGAGCTCTTTTCGAAAGCCTCCGAGCTTTTCGAAGAGGCGACGCAGAAGCCCACTCTGCTCACCAGGTACGGGATTCTCAAGAAGCTGAGGGACGCTTCGTCCGCGGCGAACAGAGCGGAGATGGCCGCGGAGAGCGACAGGAAGCAAGCCGCAGTGGCGCGCGAGAAGGGTCCGGAACTTTTTGCAAAGCTTCCGGAGCAATTTGCGGCCGCGAAGGAGAAGGCGGCGGGTGACGAGCAGAAGTTGCAGCGCATCGCGTCTGACGAGATGAAGTATCACGATCTGCGCGCGAGCTCCGTCAGCGGACTCGTGCCCGACTGGGTCGTCTGGTACGTCGTTCTCTCGGCCATGAGCTCTCACTGCGAGAGCGTCGTGAATCCGGAGCCGCCGCGTTCGAGTGGCGATGATGGGAGACGCTCCTCCTACGACAGCGACTCCACGAGCTCAAGCTCGTTCCCCAGCTTCAGCGGCGGAAGCATGGGCGATGGCGGCGCTTCCGGCGGCTGGTAGCAGACATCACACCCCTTGGAATCTACGGATTCCAAGGGGTTTTTCTTTTGACAAAATTGGCGAAAAAGATGATAAGTATACACGCACCTTGAAACCCTAAGAACGGAGGCAGTCATGAAAAAGTCGCTGCGAAGTAGAAGAGCGGGGAGTAATGTCCGCAGAGTGGCAAGAACGGTCGCGTCGCCCATCTTCATGCAGATGCAAACGGCAGTGAACCGTCCGAGTCGACCCGCAAGGCTCGATCCGTCGATGCGCGACGTGAGTCGGCGCCGTCTTCCATTCGCTCCGCGCAAGAAGCGGTTCGAGAAGCCGAAGAAGTAAATACGCAACCCCCGAATGTCTATAAGACATTCGGGGGTTTTTCTTATGAGGCCGCGGTGAGAATTGAACTCACGCATAAGGGTTTTGCAGACCCTTGCCTTACCACTTGGCTACGCGGCCGGCTCTTCTTTCACTTCTTCCGATTTTCCTGGCTCTACTATTTCGAACTTGAGAAACGGCACGGGCTTGATGTTTAACTTGCGCACCAACTGGTGGTGGAGGTCCGCCGCGTGGCGGGTCAACATGCCATATACCCCCGGTCCTTTCTCAAAGGGAATAATACCAAGACGCACATTCGCATGCAATAATTTCTCGTCGACATCAACGCCGAGGATGGTTACGAGCGCTCCTTCGAAATTGAAGTCACGCGCAAACATTTTGCCGAGCTCTATCTCGATAAGGGCTCCCGCTTTGAGGTTGCGATAGGGTTTCATTCCTTAGTTAGATAATCGGAAACAAAAGTTTGTTGCCGACGCGTATCGGGTCTTCTGATTCCACGCGCATGCCGACCTCAACGCCCGTGGGCGCCTCGGCAACATCTTTGCGCATCGACTGAAGGTTGATGATGTGACCCTTGCCGATGAGTTTCATGTCCTGCCAAATCTCGAACGCTTCCTTGTTTTTGATAGGGCCGAGCGCAACCTTGCCTCCCACGACGCGCTCCTTGCCTTTTGCAGCGCCGAAGACGCCCAAGATTTCGATGGTGCGGTACTCCTTCGTGGAGAATTTCTCCGCGTACTCCTTCATCTGCTTCTCAAGCTCATAAATGATGGGGGAGAGGAGCATATTAATCTTTCTCGAAATCGCCATATTTTCCGCAGCGCGGTCCGTTTTCACGCGGAAGCCCACCACGATGGCGTTCATGCTCTCCGCATCTTTCACATCGCCCTCCGTAATAGGGCCGATACTCGCCTTAACGACTGCGAGCGGAAGTTTCTGCGCAAGGCGCTGCGTTACTTCCACAAGTACTTCGAGTGAACCCGCCTCATCCGCTTTTAAGAATACCGGAAGCTGTTTCTTCTTTTCGAACGTGCTCGCGGCACGCGGTGCAGCGGCTGCTTGCTTCTCCATTGCCTCAAGTGATTCGCGAAGCATTGCCTCCTCCTTATGCGCGCAGAATACTTCTCCTATCTGAGGAGCTTTTTCAAAACCGATGATAGTCGCGGGAGCGCTGGGGCTCAATTCTTTTGCCGCCTTACCCGCAAAGTCTTCCAAGATGCGCACTTTTCCACTCGCGCTGTGCGTTGCAATCATTGCGCCCTGTTTCAACACGCCTTGTTTAATGATTACGCTCGCCAGCGTACCGCGTTTCGGGTCCATGCGAACGGAAATAACGACGCCCGAGGCAATGTTGTTGCCCACGCAATGAATGTCTTCAAGTTCGGAAGCGAGTAATACCAAATCAAGAAGTTCGTTCACGCCCTCGCCCGTTTTTGCGGAAATCGCGTGCCACGACACATCGCCGCCTCGTCCTTCGAGGAAGACGTTCAACTGCATGAGGTCGTTTGCCACACGGTCTACGTCGGCTCCGGGCTTATCGATTTTATTTACCGCGACGATAAACGGAACTTTTTCTTCCTGGATGTATTTCAGGGCATCCTTCGTCTGCGGTTTTACACTGTCGTCAGCCGCAACCACCAAAATGGCGAGGTCGGCGACGTTTGCGCCGCGCTTGCGCATCTGCGAAAACGCCTCGTGTCCAGGCGTATCGATAAACGTAATCTTTTTTCCGTTGTGGGCAATCTCATAGGCACCCATAGACTGGGTAATGCCTCCCGCCTCCTTGCTCGCCACGTTCGATTTACGGATATAATCAAGAAGCGTGGTCTTTCCGTGGTCCACATGACCCATAATAACGACGATTGGAGGGCGCGATTGCTTCATTTGTATTGTAAAACTAGCAGAGAAGTGGTATAAATACAAGGTTTTTCACGCATTTATGAGGGTTAGTTGCAGTCGTTTATCAGTGATTGGAGGCGTGGCTGAGCGGTCGAAAGCGGCTTCCTGCTAAGAAGTCGTGGGGGGAACCCCACCGAAGGTTCGAATCCTTCCGCCTCCGCATAAAAAACAAAAACACCGAAAGGTGTTTTTTGTTCGCGGAGCTGGAAGGATTCGAACAGGAGTGGGGTCGGGAGAACACTTGGTCTCCCGTATAGGAAATAGCTCCGCGGGAGCGTTTAGAAACCGTGGGCTTCTAAAGAGCGAGACCGTTGCGGTTGAGCGACGTTCGATTACCTTCCGCCTCCGCAAAAATAAACGGGAAACCTTTCTGGTGTCCCGTTTTATATTCGTTGCAGTTGAGTGATGCTCGATTCATTTCCGCCTCCGCGAATGAAGAAAGTTGTCCCCTCTTGCAATGCGGCTTCATGACATTATTATGATATCTATATGGCTACACTTAACCAAATAACGTCAGTGGTGAGCAAAATGTCAGAGAGGCTTGACGGCGACCGGAGCGTGCAAAGCAAGCTGTTAAACTTAAATTTTGACGTTGCTAAGCTGTGGCTCGCTACCCAAAAAGAAGATAAACAAGAATTGCAGAAACGGGTAGCCAACCTTTTTGTCGGCAGTTTTATTATGGCTGATGTATTGGGGTATAAAGACATTGAAGCCGTCATTTCTCAAAGATTAGCGGAACTTAAACAACACCACGTTCTTGGAAACGAAGAGAACGAGTTAGTATAAGTGCGGCAAGTATAAAATGGGACGCCTTTGAGGCGCCTCATTTTATATTCATGGTGCGAGGGCTTCGTGTGTTAATATTCGAATATGAAAAAGATTCACATTGGTATGACTGCCGCGGGAATTATTTTTGCGATTGCAGTGGGGGTATATGCGTGGGGGAGACTTGAAAAGCCACAACCTATCGGCGGACAAAAAGATGCACATGGATGCCTTGTCGCGGCTGGTTACTCCTGGTGCGATGCGCGAAAGGAATGCGAGCGGCCGTGGGAACGATATTGCACCACCGCAACGCCGAAGGCGGCCACGTTTATCTGCGCTGACGAAAAATCAATTTCCGCTATTTTTTACCCCAGTGACGACAAGTACGTTGACTTAGTGTTGAGCGACGGAAGAGCATTGTCTGTGCCTCATGCCATTTCGGCTTCAGGTGCGCGCTATGCAAAAGCAGATGAATCATTTGTCTTTTGGAATAAGGGCGACACTGCTTTCATAACAGAAAAAGGAACAACCACATTTTCTGGCTGCGCGATAACGACGCAAAACAAGGTACAGTTCACGAACTCGAAAGGGGGATACGGCTTTGATTATCCGCCTGTATGGAAAGTAGCGATTAATCAGTACAACAATAGCAATTCTTTATTTGGCCCGAACGCTGATAGCGCTTCAGGTCTCGGCGGTGTTGAGGTATTTCCCAATCAGAAATCAATTGATTCATTCCTCGCGGGCGTGGCAGCACAATACGATAACAAAATTACCATCGCGGTTGATGGAGTGCCCGGAGTCCGCGTTCATTATAAAGGCACACCGGTGAGCGGTACGGCTTTTGTAGTGCTCAAAGACGGCAACATTTTTAATATCTATATTAACAGCGAAAAAGGTGAAAACGTCAGCTTGCTCGACCAGCTCGTTTCTACTTTCAAGTTTGTCCGTTAGGCGCACGACCTCCAACAGCTCGGCAATGTCGGCCTTAGCACCCGCGCGCTGTTGAATGTGGAGTAGCTCTTATATATCGGCACGCCCTACGAAATTTCTTCTCTGTCAGCTCTCAATGAAACAGATTGATGAAAGCATTGATATTTAAGTTTGCGGGCTTTTAGGGTGGGGCGCTCCGTCATTTGTTAAATAGCGATAACGCTGAATGTTAAATAGCAAAATAGTATGTTATAATAAAAACATTGATTTATGCATGCTTGTAGTGTATTATTGTTAAATAACGAATATGGAAGAAGTAAATAAAAAAGCCTTCAAATACGTCCCGCTTAAGCTTTATGATCCAAAGTGGGGAAGTCGGCTAGCAAATACTATTATTGAGTTAGAAAAACTGCGAGTAAAAAAACTTGGGGGGCCCGTTCCACCATATATATTTTTCCAATTAAAGGACATTTTTCAGATGTTTGAGAGTCTTGGTTCTGCGCGTGTTGAGGGTAACAACACCACATTGGCTGAGTTTGTTGAGAAGATCATCGAAGATCCATCAAAAACAGCGAAAGATGAGGGATTGAGAGAGATATACAATATCGAACGCGCGATTGCGTTCATTGATAAAAATGTTGGGAAAACGACTCAGTTCAACCGCGGTTTAATTTCCGAAATTCACAAAATTATAGTGGACGGCCTAGTGCCACCACCGACGGGTGAAGGATCTCGTCACCCAGGGGAATTGCGCCAAATTAATGTTTCTATCCAACGATCAAGTCACATTCCTCCGGATAAGACGAAGGTTCAGGAGTATTTTGATGAATTGCTTAAGTTTGTTAATCAATCCATTGATGAGCAATATCATTTGTTGGCCATAGCATTATCTCACCATCGAATGGCGTGGATCCACCCCTTTGATAACGGCAACGGGCGTATGGTGCGTATGTTCACGTACGCGCTTCTTATAAAGCAGGGATTTCAAGTGAAAAGTGGTCGCATTTTGAATCCGACCGCGATATTTTGCATGGACAGAGATAAATATTATGACATGCTTTCACTTGCCGACTCAGGGGAAGAGGATAAGGTTTTAGAGTGGTGTTTATACGTGTTAGATGGTTTACGTCTCGAAATAGAAAAGATCGATAAATTGCTCGATCTCGGGTATATTACCAATACCATTTTACTACCAATGCTTTCTTACGCTCTGGAGCAGAAGCACATCACACCACGTGAGCACAAAATACTTTCAACTCTTGTGAGGGCTGAGGATATGACCATAAAATCCGCAGATTTAGTGGAAATTATTGGCAACGAATCATCGGTGCAGCGCTCAAGAATACTAAAAAAATTAAAAGATAAAAAAATGCTCATTCCTCTTGAAGAAAATGGTCGCGTGTACACAATAGGATTCGCGAATAACTATTTATTACGTGGTATCGCATATATTCTAGAAAAAAATAGCTTTGTGCCAGAATCACTAAATAAGAAATACTAACGATTACTCAAAGCGCCCCTCCTGGCGTTTTGTGTTAGTAGGGGTTGGAATTATCGTAAGAAGTTCGACATAATTTCGGTAATGGAACTCCCCGAAAATCTGAAAGAACTTTATCGGCATTGGGAGGGGCATGCGGGCGCAAGCTCGGGCGTGGGAACGGATAGCGTTACCAGCGACAAAGAGCTATTTGAGCGCATCACGTGGTTCATCAATGAGCGTCTAGAGATTTGGAAAAAGAAAACGGCGGGAGAGAAACCGCCATACACGCAGGATGCGATTCTCTCGCACTATCGTTTCTGCAACATCTTCAGAGAGTTTGATAGGCAGACGATTGAGCTTCATACACTTCTTAATCCGCTGAGGGATAATTTTCCTCTGTGGTTGTTAAACATGTTCTACTGCCGGATGATTGCGAGGCCAGAAACAATTCACGCGGTGGGCTTACTCTCGTTCAACGCAAAAGAAAACGAGGAGCTGTATAAACGACTCATAGCTTTGCCGCGTCCGCGCTACGGCACACCGTATGTGTTTCCGATAAGCGTGATTCAAAAAAGTAAAACGCCGACGAGAGAATTATTTATAACAGACTTCTTACCACGCGTGATGGAGTCGGTAGCGAAGGAGATTGAGACGTGGGAGCGTGTGTCCGTATACGAAGGAGTGAAGAAGGTTATTCCTATTTTTGACTACAACTTGAACTTCCTCTGGACCGAGGCGCTTATCGATGTAGCATATCAGTTTCCACAGTACACAAATCTTTTTGAGCGGTTTCCTGTCGGCCCTGGGGCATTGCCGACATTGAGACGCATTAATGAAGAGAAAGAGCCGTCGGAGCTTGTGGTGGAGCTCGCGAAGATAAATATAGATATGTACATCACATTCAACGGGAAGCCGTTACGGCTCTCGGCGGAAAATTGGGAGGGAGTGGCGTGCGAATTCAGGAAATACACGAATTTGAGTGCGGGGAGGGGGAGGAAGAGAATATTCTCTCATTATTAGACAACTGCGCGGGTCTGCGCTAGTCTGCAATCAGTAACTCAAACAACCCGAAACAGGAAAGGGAGGGGCATATGGGACTCTTGAAGCGCATCGCAGACTTGTTCCGAGGGCGGAAGAGCAACAATCCCGCATCAGTTGAAGCGCCCGATACGAGGGTGGAGATTGAGGAGGGTGAAGACCCCATTCCGAGGCTCTGCTTCCCGAACGGACGTGGCTGTCCGCATGGGCCCACAAAGGGCGTGGTTGCCTTGGTCATCCACGGCAAGCCATTCGAGATCGACTCACCTCCGATGTGCAAGGAGTGCAGTGAGAAGTATTTGAACGCGAATGCGACAAAGTGCGCCGTCTGCAAGATGCCGATTTTCCCCGGTGACGCCGTGGGCGACCCGAGCGGGTCAATCCTCACCATCGGGAAGAAGTTCGTTCATCTTACGCACGGGTGTTGCGAGGACGGCGGGTACTTCTGTGGGTACTGGGGAGAGGGCAGGCTCGTGAGGCTTCACGAGGTCGACCCGAAGCAGTTCCCCGAGGGCACGACAACGGTAATGGCGCACGCCTTCACGAGTGGTGAGACAGTTATCTCGCGTCCGTAGTCTCGGAGAGCGTATGGAGAAAGTCACACAGGAGGAGCTTGCGCTCATCAACGCGCGGGCGAATGCCGGTTGCTGCCCCAAGTGCAAGAGCCTCAGTACGGGGTGGGACCCTCGCGAGGAGTGGAAGCGTGAGTGCTTCCGCTGCGGACGAAGGTGGGAGAACGAGCACCTTCGCGCGCTTCTCAAGAAGTGAGCAACATAGAGGGTCGCACAACACGTGCGACCCTTTTTTATTTGACGAGCGCAGTAAATTGGAGTGTACTGACAGAGTTCTTTCACAACGAATCGAACGAAAGGAGGTGAGTGGCAGATGGGAGAGCTCATATTGCTAAGCGATGTATGGCTCACGAGACGTGTGAGAGACAAGACGTACGCCGATGAAGAGGGAGGAATCTCGACCGACGTTCGCGGATACTTTTCGGGTCACACGCCGCGTCCGCTCTGCGAGCAGACCGATGTGCTCCGCAAATACTTTCCGCGCGCGGGTTATGCGAACTTCTCGCTTGTCGAAAACGTGCCGTTGCCGGAGGGCGCGGAGGGCTGGTTCGCCATTCCTCGCTGGGAGCGCATTGCGCCGACATACTGTGGAGCGGTCGAGAAGGTATTTCGCATGCTTCTGAGGGAACGCGCCGGCAATTTCAGGAATAGCGGCGAGAGGGCGCTTACGTCCCTCAATCTTCGCGAGTCGGAAAAAACGCGGCATGCCTTTGTTGATATTGAGCATGCGCAGGCCGGATGCGGGATTCTCATTGTGCCCGCACAGTTCGGCATGCGGCATCGATACCGTTCGGTGCGCCGTGCGCGGGCAATAATGCCGGAGCGCGAGTTCGGGCTTGGTGCATTCGCGGTAGGGGTGATGCTTCTCACGCACCCCGCGCGTCTTGCGGATTACCGCGACCTCGGCATCGAATGCGCGGGCGATGAGGTGGGAGTGAATCCTCCCGGTACGCCGACGCTTGGCGAGTTCAACGACGCGGACCCAGGTCTGCCGTGCGTGCCTCATTTCCGGTTCCTCTATAACGCGCTCGAGTTCGGTGTCGGCAATACGGACATCGTAAGTCCCCACGCCGGTTCCGCGTCTGCGTTCAGACTGTAATCCCCGCAGTATCTATAGGATTCGGCGGGTTTTTTTATTTCTCTTTGTAGTCCCGGGGAGAATCTCCTTCGCCTCTCGCCCCGCTCGTCAGCGGGGCTCGGACTAGGCACCGCCTCACGTGCCTCGCTGCTGCTTGGCACATGCTCCGGCGTTCGATTCACCCGCGCGAGCCAAGTAGTTGGCTCGCTTGGGGCTATAAAAATATCCCTCCTTGCGGGTGGGATATTTTTCTTTAGTAGCCCCAGGGAGAATCGAACCCCCGTTTATGCCGTGAAAGGGCATTGTCCTAACCACTAGACGATAGGGCCAACCGGTACGGCGCTGCGCGCGCCATTGCTATCGGACATAGCATAAAACATCCCTGACTTTTTTTCCAGCCACAGCGCACGTAGTGTATAATAGTACTAACGTTCGTTATGGAGATAAAGAAAAAAAGGGAATCGGTTACATGGCACGCAGCCGAACATCATCACGCTGAAAAAAATACGGGATGGTACGCAATCATCGGCGGTGCGGCATTATTGCTGTTCGTTATTGCATTATTTTCAAGAAATTTCTTTTTCGCCGTACTCATTTTGCTTGCAACGGCTCTTATTATGATATTCGGCAGCCTGGAGCCGAGAGTATACGAATTCCACGTAGGCGAGCATGGCGTGACTGTCGACAAGAAGCGGTACCTCTACAACGAATTCGAGAGTTTTTCGCTCCGCAGGCATGGACACAATCATGAGCCGCGCGAAATTGTGCTTCACATGAAGAAAAAAGTGAATCCCTTTCTTCATCTGCCTATGGAATCAAGGGGCATCTCCGACGTCCACGCGATTTTGCACTCGAAACTCAAAGAAACCGAGTTCGAAGAATCGTTTGCGGACATCGTTGCTGACATTCTCGGGTTTTGATTTTTTGGTGAAGACGTGTCATAATCCTGCTCGTACGTAAATATGCCCTTGTCGTTCAACGGATAGGACGCAAGATTGCGGATCTTGTAATCGAGGTTCGATTCCTCGCGAGGGCACAAAAAAGAAAACACCCATGACGGGTGTTTTCTTGTATTTGTGCTCGCGAGGAATCGAACGGGAAGGGGGTCGGGGAAACGGTAGTTTCCCCGTGGCGGAGCATACGAACCGCTGGGTTCGTAAAAGCGAGCGACGAGCGAGCTTTGTTCGCTTCCTCGCGACGACCGAGCAAGAGCGAGGAAGTACTGAGCGCAGCAGCGCGAACGTAGGGCACATCAATTGACTAAATACGTATTTTACGTTATTCTGTCAAGCAGAACATTTAACTCTAAGCGGAGGACATGTGCAAAAAAAGTGTGTGTGGTGCAACCGGCGAAGCTTCGCGAACCGTATCATTCATGAAACAAAGGAGTGGTACGTGGTCGCAGCTCTTGGCCAGATTACGGATGGCGGGCACGTGCTCGTGATTCCGAAGCGACACCTGCTCTGCATGGGTGAGATACGTGAGACGTCTTCGTTAAATCATTTCGTCACACGCGTTCGCCATGCGGTGACGTGGGGATACGGCAAAAATAATGGAAGGGACCAGCCGTTCTTCTCGACCATGATGTTCGAGGACGCGAGTCAGCGGGGAAGTACGAATCATGCTTGTTTCCACATTGTGCCGACAAGCTTGAAAATCGAAGACGCGTTTTTCGATCGTTACCCCTGCATGACGCCAAAGAAGATGCGGCCGCGCGAGACTCTGCAGAGCATTTTCCAGGGCCGTCCCTATCCCTACCTCTACTGGGCGTATGACTACGGGCAGAGGATGATTCTCTGGGACCCGCCGCCCACCGTGCAGAGTCTTCGGAAGGTCGTGGCAACGCTCCATGGATGCCCCGAACGCGGCGATTGGCGTACGGTCAATCCCGCCGACGACGAAGTCTTGTGGCGGAGAACCACGGCACGCCTCAAGGCGTATTTCGTATAGTACGCAGCCCCTTCGGGGGCTTTTTATTTTCGTACGTTTTTAAAAAACTGCGCTATCGTTCTTGTTTGACTTCGGGAGTGTTTCCGCATAATCTGCCAATAGAACTTTCACCTGGAAACTCGGAGGCTGTATGGAAAACGGTTGCGCGTTTTGCGACAAGAAGAATTTCGAGGAGCGCATCATCAAAGAGACCGAGCATTGGTACGTGGTTGCCTCACTCGGCCAGATTACGGATGGCGGGCACGTGCTCGTGGTCCCGAAGCGACACCTGCTCTGCATGGGCGAGGTGCGGGAGCTGAAGTCCTTGAGGTGCATTTCTGCGGCCGTGCATCGTGCGCTCATCAGGGTGTACGCGAACGGACTCATGTCGCGGTACGATTCGGTGATGGCATTCGAACACGGCATCGTAGGACAGACCGTGTTTCACGCGCATCTCCATTTCCTGCCGGCGAGGCTCTACATCACCGACAAAATTCGGAGGGATTTCCCCGCAGCGGAAATCGAGAGCATTCCGGTGGGAGGCTCTCTGCAGGAGCTCTACCTCGCGCGCCGCAAGCCGTACCTTTATTGGATGATGCCCAACGGCCAGGAGATGGTGTGCTGGAATCCTCCCGCATCGCCGCGTTACTTCCGCGAACTCTTCGCGAAACGTCTCGGCCACCTTGAGCGCGTTGATTGGAAGCAGGTGGACCCTGCACACGACCGCATGCTCTGGAGTACCACCGTTGCGGCATTGAAGCCGGAACTGCAGTAGCATGAGGCCCCCTATGGGGGCCTTTTTATTGGTATACTTAGCATACGATTACACTCATATGCCGACCCATGAAGAAAAAGTAGTGCGTATTGCGAAGATTTTGAAAGCACGTACGGGCACGACGCCCGTTTCATTTAAAAAGAAGGCGGTGTCGCATCAGGTACCGAAGCCGGAAGACATGCGCTACGATGACGAGAAAATAGACCTCACTGACCTCAACGAGATTTTGAAAATCGATGCGGAGGCACGTGTGTGCACCGCAGAGCCCGGTGTCACGTTTGTCGATCTGGTCCGTGAAACCTTGAAGGTGGGACTTGTACCGGTTACCGTGCCGGAGCTCAAGACCATCACGATTGGTGGTGCGGTGGCAGGGTGTTCGTTGGAATCAATGTCTTACAAGTACGGCGGATTTCACGACAGCTGCGTGGAATATGAAATTATCACGGCGGCAGGTGACGTGCTCACGTGTACGCCGAACAACGAAAACAAACTTCTATTCCAGATGGTGCACGGGACATTCGGCACCCTTGGCATTATTGCGAAACTCACGTTCAAACTTCTTCCCGCAAAAGCCTACGTGCACATGACGTACGAAAAGTACGGCGCGCTTGAGGAATATAAAGCAGCAACACTGCGCCACTACACAGCGAAAGATGCAGACTTTATGGACGGCATCATTCATTCGCCGGAAGAATACGTACTCTCAATCGGCAACTTCGTGGATGCGGCACCCTATGCGCATCGCTACGATTGGTTGAGGGTTTATTATCAAAGCACAAAAGAGCGGAAAGAGGATTACTTGAAGACCGCCGATTATTTTTTCAGATATGAAAATGGCGTGACGAATGTAACACCGAAAACGTTTCTTGGTCGGCTCTTGTTTGGAAAATTGCTCGGCTCGACGAATGTATTGAAGCTCGTGGAGCTTTTTCACTCATTCATTCCCTCCGACTACATTCCCATAACCATTGACCTCTTTTTGCCGTTTTCAAAAGTGAGCGATTTCTTTGCGTGGTACAACAAAGAAATGAATCACTATCCGCTTTGGTGGGTGCCGTACAAAATTGTGCGGAGATACGAGTGGATTAACCCCGCGCTCATCGAAAAAACAAACGACGAGTTCTTCATCGATATCGCGATTTACGGCATGAAGAAGCGGAGCGACAAAAATTACTATCGCATGCTCGAGGAGAAACTCATGGAATTAGGCGGCATCAAAACGCTTATTTCAAACAACTTTTATTCGGAAGAAGAATTTTGGAAGAGCTGGAATAAAGAAAATTATGAGGCAGTGAAACGCATCACGGACCCGAAGAATATTTTCAGGGGCCTTTACGAGAAGACGTGCAGGACGGTGCGGGGGCTCAAATAGTCCGATTTAGTACAATAAGTATATGAAAGAGTGGCTCGCTATCGCGGTTATTGTAATTATTACGATTTTTGCTATTATAGCCCTTGCGGTTCCAAGGTTGAAAAACACCGGAATGGCACCGGAGGCGAGCACTTTTAAAGGTCCGACAGGAACGCCGTACGTAAAGGGTCCGACGGGGCTTCCACCGGGTCCACAATAATATTTTCGCGGGCATGGTTTAGTGGTAGAACACGACCTTGCCAAGGTTGAGACGGGAGTTCGATTCTCCCTGCCCGCACCAGATTCATGCAAACCGTTATTCGAGTCATTGTTACGCTCTTTTTCCTGGGACTCATCATTCTCGGTATTGTCTTTTTCAGCATCGTTGCGGTAGTACCGAAAGAAAAGCTCGCCCGCATTAAGTCGGGTGACTTAAAGGCGGCGACTTCAACCGTACAAGTGACGACCGAAGTCCCGCAAGGCTTCTTTGATAAATATTTCCTGACTCCGTTGCAGGCCGTGTTTACGCCGAAGGAGACGACGCAACAGCCTGTGCCCGAGGAGATTACGGTAAAATCGACAGAGCCGGTCACGGCTCCCGGACCCGTAGAGGCGCCGAAGCAATCGAGTCCAGTCGCCCCGTCTCAGATTCCAAGGGGAGTAATCACACTCGTGGTTTCTTCTGCGGGTTTTTCGCCGAATTCATTCACAGTGAATGCGGGCGCCGATGTTGCGGTGGCGCTCGAAGCAAGCGATGCGTTCTCGCACGTCATGATGTTCGACGATGCATCGTTAAGCCAAGTGGTTATCGGTGCCTCACCGCAGGGGAGTGGCGCGCGCATTATTGCATTTAAGGCTCCCGCGCAGCCCGGAACATACGTGTTCCGCTGCGGCATTCCCGGCCACGCAGACCGCGGTGAAGTGGGGAGAATGATTGTAAAATAAGCGAATCAAAAAACCGCCTCATCGTCATGATAGGGCGGTTTTTAGTTATGCGATTTCAAAGAATCTGTGCTTACCGATGCGGACAATGTCGCCCGCGTGGAGCGTGACCGTGGCGGAACCTTCTGAATGCACCGCATCATTGATTTTCACCGCTTTCTGCTCGATAAGTCTGCGCGCCTCGCTCTTGCTTTCCACGCCCGCCGCAAGAAGAAGCTCAATGACGGTAAGTTTGTTATTCGAGAGTGCGAGCTTCGGTGCGTCCTCGGGGCGTTCCTTCTTCGAGAAGACCCGCACCCATTCTTCTTTTGCTGTTTTCGCTTCTTCTCTCGAGTGGTAGAGGGCGACCGTCTCTTCCGCAATAACGAGTTTCGCATCGCGCGGGTTCACGCCTTTCTTCACTTCATTGTAAAGTTCGCGCACCTTGTCCGTCGGCATCGTTGTCGAAAGTTCCGCAACGGTGAATGCGAGTCCGTCGGGGAGCGCCATCATTTTGCCGAACATGTCGTTCGGAGCGTCGTCGAGGTTCACTACGGTGCCTTCCGTCTTGCTCATCTTCTTGCCCGTTACGGGGTCCTCGATGAGGCGGTTCGCAATCACGAACTTTTCTTTGTTGCGCATTGATTTCATAAGCGTGCGCCCTGCGAGCATATTAAAGGTCTGGTCGGTGCCGCCGATTTCAAGGTCGACGTCCATTGCTACCGAATCGTATCCCTGCATGAGCGGATAAAAGAATTCGTGGAGGCCGATTGGCTTTCCCGCCTTGATGCGTTCCTGGAACATGCTCCGCTCAATCATCTGCTGTACGGTGAAGTTCGCGGCAAGGCGGATGACGTCTTCAAACGTAAGTTTGGCGTTCCAATCCGCATTAAACTTTATTTTTGCGGCATTGGTGCCCGTGAAGCGCAACACTTTTGATGCTTGCGCCTTAAATGTCTTTAAATTTTCTTTAACCTGCGCTTCGGTAAGCTGCGTGCGTGCGGCCATCTTGTCGGTGGGGTCGCCGATGCGCCCCGTGAAGTCGCCCATGAGGAGAATGACTTCGTGGCCGAGATCCTGAAAACGGCGGAGCATGAGGATATTTTCCGCGTGGCCGAGGTGAAGGTGCGGACTTGTGGGGTCGATGCCGAGATAGAGACGGATGCGTTTCCCGGAGAGGAGCACTTTTTCGAGCGCCTCTTTGGTCGGATAGACCATATCTACGCTGCGCGTTAAAAGTTC
This sequence comes from Candidatus Jorgensenbacteria bacterium, assembly GCA_037444725.1. Taxonomy (GTDB): domain Bacteria; phylum Patescibacteriota; class Minisyncoccia; order UBA6257; family GWB1-50-10; genus CAIKKG01. The sequence continues at coordinate 36,522 of JBBILW010000003.1, forward strand.
CTCAATTGCCGCCTTATTGGTACTTACGGTCGGTGCTTTGCCCCAGTTCATATGGGTTCATAGTACCACGGGACAAACGCGCTCTTCAACGATTTGCTCCGCTTTACACATTTTGACTGTCATATTAAGTTGGTGATAGCAACTCAAATCGGGGGAGGGAGGTGACTACCGTGTCGAGAACCAAGTATACCGAGAAGGATGCCGCGAATGAGACGGGCGCCGGTGGCAAGGAAACGGCCCGTGCGTGGCATCAGGCGCGCGAAGATGCGCGGGAAATCGGGGAGATCCCCCCGAAAAGGGACGACGACAAGGAGGATGACGAGAAGAAGTAGTTCAGCGGAGGTCGTGATGACCTCCGCCTTTTGTTTTGCTATGCCTGCCAACGAGTACTATAATCCAATCAACATCATGAAAATCCAAGAAACAGTACGGCATGACGGTTTGCGGATAATTTCGTGTAACTTCCCATCGCAGACGAAGGTGCTCGTGGGGCTTTCGGCGCTTGTGGGTTCGGCGCATGACCCAGAAAGCCAACAGGGGTTATTTCACTTTTTTGAGCATATGGCATTTAAGGGAACGAAAAAGAGAAATGCAAGACAAATTAGGGATTTCATGAACAGGAATCTGTTGAATTCCAACGCGACAACCTTTAGAACGCAAACGGAGTATTGGGGCACGGCGATTGCAAGAAAATTGCATTTGCTCTGCGACATAGTCACTGATATGTACTCGCATTCTACGTTTCCCGCAGCGGAACTGAAGAAGGAAAAGGGGACCGTGCTGCTTGAATCGGCGCGGAACAGGGATAATGATGCATTTACGGCATATCAGGCACTTCGAGAGCTGTTGTATGCAAAAAATCCTCTTCGTCAATTCAGCACTGGTACCGAGGATGGCATCGCGCGCATAACGAGAAAACACCTTTTAAAGGAAAAAGAACGATGGTATGTGCCGTCGAATACTCTAGCAATTGCGATTGGAAAAGTTTCACATTCCGCATTCGTCCGCGAGATGTCCGAGCACATTCCGGAAAATGCGGCGACGGTGATGCAGCCCGCATGGAACAACGAAATCGATGCGGTTCCTGAAATAAACCGCCGCATCATTGAACGAAAGGAAATAAAAAAATCGACGATTGTAATGGGATGCAAAATCGCCGACATAGTCAGCGAGCGTGAAAGTGATATTGAGGATTTTTTAATTCTTCTTCTCGTGAAGGGTTGGAGTTCACGTCTTTGGCACGAAGTGCGGGAAAAGAGAGGATTGGCATATTCGGTTACCGGGGGTATTACCAGAATCCGCGGTTTAGGAGCGTATCTTTATGCATATGCCGAGACAAAACCGGGGAAAGAAAAGCTCGTTGAGTCACTGATGAGAAAAGCATTATTAAGTCCATTAACAGGCAAAGATAAAGCAATATTTGAGGACGCGAGAGAGACGATACTTGATGCGATTGACGCAGGATTTGGAGATAATTTGGATAAGTGGAATGACATAATCATTGAAACAATAATGAAAGGCGAGTCACTCGCGAGCATAAAGAAATTTTTCCCGAGACACCGGAAGATAGTGAGGTCATTGTCGTTAAGCGATGCCGAAAAAATGAGAAAGGAATTATTGAGTTCGGAGCGCCTTGTGACCGTGGTTGTTAAGCCTGAGAGGGTAAAATGACGCATATGCAAAAAGCACGCGACAATCACATTTCCTGGGACGAGTGCTTTATGCGCATTGCGCGCGTCATTGCAGACCGTTCGAAGGACCCTTCAACGCAAGCGGGAGCGCTTGTCGTGGATGGAAACAACGTGGTGGTGGGGCTTGGATATAACGGTTGGCCGAGGGGCATTGAGGCGAACGATTTGCCCTGGGAAAGAGAAGGGGGGTTTCTCGAAACGAAATACGCGTATGTGTGCCACGCCGAAGAGAATGCAATCTATAATTCCAATAAATCAACGCACGGATGCAAAATATACTGTACATTGTTTCCGTGCAATGAATGCGCAAAAACCATCATTCAGAATGGCGTGAAAGAGGTGATATACGAGAACGATAAGTATCACGACGAAAAAGAATGCGTCGCATCACGCAGATTGTTCGAGGCTGCGGGCATCCCGTGCCGCCAGTACGGCTGTGAGTGGGGAAAGAAATAAAACGCCCGAGGGGGGGGTGCATCAATCTTCAATGCACAAAATGACCGACGAATACGGTGGAATAGATAAGAATATTCAGGGAATTGTTACTGCACTCAATGAGCGGGGCATTCTCACGAGTGGATCCTGCGAGGGG
>JBBILW010000004.1:0-38033 GCA_037444725.1 Candidatus Jorgensenbacteria bacterium
TCTGCGTTGAACACAACCGGTGTGTATCCGCTGTTATTACTCGTGAGAGTAAGCGTACCCGCATTCGCGCCCGTGCTCGGAGCTAAACGCCACCAAACATAATTCCCATTACCACGGATGTCGACTGTGCCGAATGAATTCAGGCTGGACCCAGAAAGTGAACCGTTCACATCGAGTTTGTACGTCGGACTTGCTGTTCCCACACCTACTCTTCCATTCGTCGCATCCACATAAAGGAGTGCAGTGTTCGTGGCATCATTGAAGCGATAGTTCGTGCCTGCGGCATCGTATGAAGAGCCGAAAACTGCGCCGTTACCGCGAACGGAAGATGCGAGCGTGGCGCCGGAGTTCGTGCCAGTGAAAGTGCCAGTGATAGAACCGCCGACTGCGAGATTGCCGGAGATTGATGAGGAGCCCACCACCGTAAGATTTGTTGAGGGAGTTGTCGTGCCAATACCGATGTTGCCGGCGCCCGTTACTGTCATTCTTTCCACGCCGCCGGTAAATATCCCGAGTCTATTGCTTCCGGCGGCCGTGTTGCCTCCGTAAATAAACGCCTGTGGCAAGCTCCCAATCTCGAATCCATTTGCACCTGAACCGTTGCCGTGAGCGAAGAGGCTTATGTTCCCACTCGTAAGATATGCTCCATTGCCGAGTGCTAATAGATTTACCAATGTGCCCACCGTGTTTCTACTCTGATAATTCTTAGTGGAATCTATGATGATATTACCGCCCGCAACATCCAACTTAGCTTGCGGCGTTGAGGTGCCAATGCCGACGTTGCCCGTGCCATCGATTTGCATAGCGGTAACCCGAGTTCCCCAAGAACCCGTATACGGTTGCACATCAAACTGCAACGCATTCGCACCGAAAAGAAGTGTTTTAGATGCCGTTAATGTCGCACTGGTTTGCGGATAAAGTCCAAGATTATTTCCGTCTATATATCCATACGGTGGTGCAACTTGTACGTTGTGTGCAAACTGTATGTCACCAGTCGGCATCGCCACAAAAACATTCGCGTCCCAATTTCCTGTAGTTGCATTATTATGCCAAAGTCCAAAGTATCCCGCAGTTGCCCGTGAACCCGCACCCACACCGAAACCGTAGGTATCATTCGCTCCCGTTCCTCCAATTCGTACCGCGTCTTCCCCTGTCGAACGCACATCAAACTTTGAAGCAGGACTCGCTGTTCCCACACCTACTCTTCCATTCGTCGCATCCACATAAAGGAGTGCAGTGTTCGTGGCATCATTGAAGCGATAGTTCGTACCTGCAGCATCGTAGGAGGAACCGAAGACAGAGCCGTTTCCACGGACAGATGATGCGAGCGTGGCACCAGAGTTGGTGCCCGTGAAGGTGCCATTAATACTCCCCGTCACCACAAGATTGCCCGAGACGGTCGAAGTGCCGACGACATGTAGTGTTGATGATGGCGCTGAAGTACCAACACCCACGAACCCAGCATTGTTGTTATAAATATCTGCGCCAGCGGTAGTCCAATATCCCGCGCCTGTTACCACCGAGTCCACATACGATTTGTTTGCGGCATCGTTGTTACCTGTCGGCGTTGCAAGATTAATTATTTTTTGACTTCCCACATCGATTGAGGGCAGACCTCCCGGAGTAATCACAAGCTGTGCGGTTGCGGGCGTCGAGGTGTTGATGCCAACCGCATTTGTATTTTTATTAATAGTTAGTGCATTTGAAGCAAGTTGAGAATTATAAATTCTAAACATGTCGTTTGTCGCTCCATTAACATACTGATTTTCAAGCGACCATGTTGCATACACTCCCTTTAAGTCTATTTTTGCCGATGGCGCTCCCGTGCCCTGTATAGTAACGGTTGGCGTCGTACCATAGACGGTCAAAAGTGAAGACGGCGTTGAAGTACCGATACCTACGTTGCTTGTTCCATTTTTGCCCTTGAGGATTATATTGCCGGTACCGGCGCCGAGCTGCGCATTCGGTTCAATGTAAATGTTATATCCCGCATCTCCGTACACAGAGCCGCGATCTCCCGCTCCCTGGAATTCAATGCCCGCATTTCCTGCGTTGTCCGATGAAAACATGCGGATGAATGAATTTCCTGTTGACCATATATCGAGTTTCGGCATCACTACCGCGCCTATTCCGAGACGCGAGTCTCCGATAGCGACTCCGCCAGTATTATTGTTATAAATATTATTCGAGCTCGTCGCCGTCCAGTATCCACCTGATGAAGCAGAGGTCTGCACGGTGCCGTCAGGAAAGACAACGCCGTAGCCGTTCGTCGCAATTTTTAAATTACCCGTCGTAATAGTTGTCGTACTATTGAAATACGAACCTCCGGCGGAAGTTATACCGGCAAGAGCGGTCGTAGTGCTATCCTGCCACTGCTGTAAATCTCCAAACTGACCCGGAGTTCCCCTCACCTGAAGAATCCTCGCATTGGGCGTAGAATCATAACGTACAACAAGCCCGTTCGTGAGCGGCCCGTCAATCGCGACGCCATTCGCGCTTCCAAGACGGGTATAGCCGCCCGTTAACGTCCTGAAATATGCATCCGTCCCCTGGATTCCAATCGCGCCCGCAGCAGCCCCGCCGTAGAATTGCGCAATCACAGAGTTTGCGGCGCCGTATGTCGTGAGCGGCGCAGGCAACACGCCCGTTGTTGAGGTGCCTACCGCAAGCTGGCTCGGGAAGGCATAGTTCGTTGCCTGAAATGCGCCACCGATAATGCTTGAGGGGTAAATATCTCCTGCAATGCCGTTTGTCGCCGAGATATTCCCATACACTTGAAGTGTAGAGTTTAACGCGGCGCCAAGCGTGGTCGTCGCGCCAATAGCAACCTTGCCGGTCGGGTCGATAAACAATCGCACCGCACCTGCCGTATCGTCCCACAACGCAAATCTCCCGTTGCCGCGGGAATACATGGTGTATGAGTGGCCACCGCCAGAAAGGTTCTTAAGCGAGATGCCAGGGTCGGATGTTGAGGCAATCGTAAAGATTCTTCCGAAGAGCGCCTCGTTCGTGTTTCCGGTCGGCGTCGGCGATGCGGTGCCAAAACCGATATTGCCGTTCGCGTCGAGTTGCAACTGTCCCCCGCCGGAGCCGGCGCCGAGATTCCCCGGACCAATAAATGCAAATGCCGTTCCCGCGCCCACAAGGACAGCAAGGAGTGCGGCTATTGAAAATGTGATTACTCTCGGTTTCAAAGAAAAATAATTAAGTTCCTATTTTGGCAAAACAATAAATGTTCCCTGAATCTTCTTTCCCGCCGGACAAAAATCGCGGCACGTAAAGAGAAAGGTCCCTACCGTATCGGGCATCAGAGAAACTTTGCTCGTCGCTCCCTTTTCCGCTACGAGATACGTTCCGTACCCCTGGATGAAAAAGTCATACTTGCCGTCGACTGCCGTAAACTCCGGTTTAAATACGTCTCCTTTTTTTATGGTGATTGAATTGGGATTATAGCCGTCTTTCGTCGCCGAAATCGCATACACGCCGAAAACGTTTCCGTTGCCCGCAGGCGTCGGCGCCGAACTGACAGGTGCCGTGATAACCGCGTCTTTAGGAACTTCCGGAGAAAATACCACAGGCGCACTTGTCGCCGTGCTCTTTTTTTCCAAAATATCCATGCCGGTTATCGGCGATGGAGGCAAGGGTTTTGTCGCGAAACGTCCGAGGATAAATAGCGTCGCAGCCAAAAGAACTAAGCCAGCGATAATAAATATCTGCTTTCTCGACATATGTTAATTGTATCAGATTGGAATTGCTCTTTTTTGTGAATAGTTTCATACTTTGAACAGCTTTTTGAATCTTTCCCGGAGGACGTTATATGAGTGAAGACCTCAGAATGGTTTTTCTCGTTGCAACGTACCTATGCATCTTTGCTTCCATCGCGGGTTGGTTCTACGGCGACATTCACAAGCGCTGGATGCCGTGGGAAATCGATTCGCACCTCAAAGCAATCCTCATTGCCGCGCTCCCCTTAAGCTTCATCTTCATCTTCACGATGCGAGCAACCGGCCACTTCCTGCGCATCGCTGAGTTCTTCGGCTATTCGGAAATCGTCGTCGCGCTCGGCATCGTGTTCATGGGACCGATTCTCGGTTTCTGCCACTGGGTCGCTGCGGTCGTCTCGCGATGGTACCACCGCCCGTAACACACGTTTAGCCCCGCCTGCATTTTCAACAGACGGGGTGTTTTTTTCGCGTGTAGGATATAATTGATGCATGAAGCAACGGGGACGCGTGCTCAAAGTATTTATTGCCTGCGTTTTTATTTTTGGCATCTCAGCTATTTTTTTGCTCTCGACAAATGCGGCAACGAACATAAGTTCGCTCGCCACAGAACACTTCGCATGGGATGACGTTGCGGGTTGGATTGACCACTACTCAACGAACAATATGACCGTTGCAGGCTCCGCCATATTCGGATTCGCAAGTTCAACTCTTGGAGCGTTTTCGTACGATTGCTCCACCTCCCCCGCCGGCAATATCTGTGCTTCCTCAAATTATGGTGTCTGCAACGGCCTTGCGGGTATCCATCAGTCCGACGGCACATGCACCAATGCTGATGCAAGCGGCTGGCTCTCCGGGTACGCGTGGAATGATTATGCCGGCTGGGTGAGCTTCAGCTGCCAGAACACGAATCCGAGTTGCGGCACGCCCGGAAGCCCCGGGTACTGGGGCGTCACCGTCGATTCTCTTTCGGGGACCTTCAGCGGATACGCGTGGAGCGACGTCGACGGCTGGATAAGCTTCAACTGCGCCAATAATTCAAGTTGCGGAACCTCGGATTTCAAAGTAGTGAGCGCATGGCACGCCACCTCCTCGGTCGCCTACCTCGACTCCGCTCCGATTGATACGCAATCCGTCGGCGGCGCAACACTAAACAGCATCACATGGCTCGGCGTGCAGAATGCTAACGGCACCACACAACAAACGTATGTCGATTTCCAGATTGCCGGATCGAGCAGCCCGTCAGGACCGTGGAACTTCATGGGGCCGAGCGGCACCTCAATCGACTACTACAGCGCTCCGTGCGCGGCAGGCTACCGCGGCGGCATCAATACGGGCGGCAACGCTCCCGTCGCTACCCCAATTTGCATAGACCCTGTGCAAGTGAACAATATGAGGTATCTTAAATACCGTGTCCGCATGCGCAGCAACCTGTTACAAACCGACACGCCTCGCATTGATGACATCATCTTGAACTGGTCAAAATAATGAAACTCTTCAACACGCTCACTAATCAAAAAGAAGACTTCGAAAAGCCCGTAGGGCGCGCGCTCAACATGTTTGTGTGCGGACCGACGGTATATGATGCGGCGCACTTGGGCCACGCGCGCACCTACATCGCCTTCGATGCGCTCGTGCGCTTCCTGCGCTCGCAAGAATGGAGCGTATTTTACCTCCAGAACATCACCGATATCGACGACAAGATAATCGAACGCGCGCGTGAGCGTGATATAAAACCTGCGAAACTCGCCGCGGAATACGAGAAGGGCTATAAAAAAACGATGAAAAAAATCGGCGTGACATCCGTCGACACGTATGCAAATGCGAGCGAGTACATTCCCCAAATTGTTTCGCAAGTCGAAGCGCTTATCGCGAAAGGATTCGCCTATCGCATCGAAGGCAGCGGATATTATTTTGACATCACCACGTTCCCCGATTACGGAAAACTTTCCGGAAGGACAATCGAGCAGGCTGAGGACGCGGTGACGCGCATCGATACCGGAATACAAAAAAAGAACCGCGGCGATTTTGCGCTTTGGAAATTCGTTCATGTCCGCGCGAAAGATTCCGGAAAGAAATTTGTCCATGTAAATGGCGAGCCCGCATGGAATGCTTCAATCGGCTGGGGCCGTCCAGGCTGGCACATTGAAGACACCGCGATTTCAGAAAGCTTCTTCGGTCCGCAATACGACCTTCACGGCGGTGCGGAAGATTTGAAATTTCCCCACCACGAAGCGGAGATTGCACAGCAGGAAGCGGCGTCTGGCATGAAACCCTTCGTGCGCATGTGGTTGCACACCGGGTTCATGCGCGTGAAGGGCGAAAAAATGTCAAAGAGTCTCAAGAACTTCGTAACCATCGACGAGTTCCTCGAGAAACATTCGTCCACTACGCTCCGATGGCTTATTCTCTCGCACCACTATCGCTCCCCCATTAATTTCGACGATGCAGCAGTCGCGCAAGCTGAACGCGCGCTCGCCTCACTGCAGGAAACACTGGACAGACTTTATTTCATTTCACGCCACGGCACGCGCTCGCGTAAACCGACCCGCATGTTCACGCTTGATGAGCGCGCCATGAAAACACTCTGGAATAACGCACTCCACGACGACTTCAATACGCCCGAGGCCTTCGGCACCGTCTTTTCGTTTATCCATGAGCTCAATAACGATCTCTGGTCGCTCTCCCGTACGGAGGCAAAACACGCGATAACGCATATCACGCAAGCATTTGAAACGGTAGGAATCGAGCTTGTGCCGCTTAAACCCTCAAGCGAGGCGCAGACGCTCGCCGAGGAACGGGAGTTATACAGAGGAAGTAAACAGTTTGCGCAGGCGGACGCCTTGCGGGAAAAATTGCTTAGTTTAGGATACACAGTAGACGATACGCCGCTCGGGGCATTCGTAAGACGGGTATCGCACTAACTCATGCCGCACACCAGGAAGACCGGAGTGAAATTGCCGCCGCAAGACCTCGACGCAGAAGTGTCGGTGCTTGGCGCCCTCATGCTCGACAAGAACGCCATCATCCAGGTCGCTGACCTTCTCGTCCCCAATGATTTCTATCACCCCTCGCACCAGAAAATTTACGAAACCATTCTCGAACTTTTTGAGCGAAGTGAGCCCATCGACATCCTTACCGTTTCGCACAAACTGAAAGGCAAGAAAATTTTTAAAGATATCGGCGGTACGGACTATCTCACCGACCTTGTTTCTCGCGTGCCTACCTCCGCGCACATCACACAGTACGCGAACATCGTAAAGGAAAAGCACGTGCGCCGGCAGATTATCAACGCATCCTCGGACATCAACGAACAGGCGTTCGAGCATGCCGATTTCGAGTCGCTCATCGACGATGTCGAACAAAAAATATTCGGCATTTCCCAGCGCTCACGCCCGCAAAAGTTTTCACACATCAAAGACGATCTCCCGCTCGCCTACGAACGGCTAGAGAAACTTCACCAAGGCGACGCGAGCGCGCTTCGCGGCATCCCTTCGCACTTTACGAAACTCGACAATCTTCTCTCCGGCTTCCAGCGCTCGGACCTCATCCTGCTCGGCGCACGTCCTTCAACCGGTAAAACGGCGTTCGCGCTCGATATCGCGCGCCAAGTCGCACTCGGCGGACACGCAGTCGGCATATTCTCGATTGAAATGTCGCGCGACCAGATTATCGACCGTATCATTGCGAGCCAGGCGCAGATTCCCCTATGGCGCCTCCGCAGCGGCCGCTTGAACAGCGAACTCGAGTTCGCACTTGTTCAGCAAGCACTCGACGAGCTCTCGAAGGCTCCCATCTACATCGACGACAGTTCCTCGCCTACCGTACTCCAGATGCGCTCCATTGCGCGCCGCCTGCAGCTTGAGCAAAAACTCGACCTTCTTGTCGTCGACTATATCCAGCTCATCAAACCGAATACCTCAAGCGACAACGTGGTACAGCAGGTCAGTGAGATTTCGCGTAACTTAAAGGGATTGGCACGTGAATTGAACATCCCCGTTATTGCGCTTTCACAGCTCTCACGTGATATTGAAAAACGCGACTCAAAACTGCCCCGTCTTTCCGACCTTCGCGAATCAGGCAGCTTGGAACAAGACGCCGACGTCGTTATGTTCCTCTACCGCGAGGACCGCGAGCGCACCGATTTGCCCGATGGAGGCCAGGATTCCGTGAACGTCCTCGTGGCAAAGCACCGCAACGGCCCCACGGGCGCATTCGAGCTCGGCTTTGATAAGGAAAAGGTGAGCTTCCGCAATATGGATACCGTGCATCACATGTCAGAAGAAAACTAATAACTAAAACAGACACGGACAACTTATAACCTATGACTAATAACCGGAAGGAGAATGTTTCAGTAGTTATCAGTTATTTGTTATCAGTTGTAAGTCATTAGTCATAAGTTATCAGTTATTTGTTATCAGTTCCCAACCCATGTTTCCCGAACCTATCAGAAAATTTATCGAAGGCTTTTCACGCCTTCCCTCCTTCGGTCCGCGCATGGCGACACGCCTTGCGTTTTATCTCGTATCACTCGACAAGGGTACGCGCGCAAGTCTTGCGAATGCCCTTGCGGGGCTCAATACGCTTGACCGCTGTCCACGCTGTTTCTTTTTAAAAAATGAAGCGAAGCCGCTCTGCGATATCTGCGCCGATCGTTCGCGCGACCCCCGCATCATCGCAGTCGTTGAGAAAGAAATGGATATCATTTCACTTGAAAAGACGGGCAAGTTCAAAGGACAGTACCTCGTGCTCGGTGAGCTCCCCGAAAAAGGCACGCTTGAGTCCGTACACAAGCTTCGCCTCGAACATTTGAAGAACCGCATCACGCATGAACTTGGAGGAAAGGCAAAAGAAATCGTCGCCGCACTCTCCCCTACGACTTTCGGTGATTTCGTGACGAGCATCATCCGTCAGGACTTCAAAAATCTTTCCGAGCACATTACCCGTCTCGGCCGCGGTATTCCGACGGGCGGAGAAATTGAATTCGCCGACGAAGACACCCTAGGAAGCGCGTTGGAACGGAGAAACTAGTTACTGAACTGACAACTAATAACTAACAACCGCTAACGAGAAACGGAAATTCACTTCGACGGTTTATCGTTATTTGTTATCAGTTGTTAGTTAATAAAAAACCCGCCGAAAGGCGGATTTTCTATTACTATACTTTGGTTATTTCAACTTCGGTGAAGTGCTGGCGGTGACCCCTCTTCCTGCGGGTGCGCGCCTTTGAGCTGTACTTGAAGATAATCTTCTTCTCACCGCGGCCCTGGGAAACGATCTTCGCGCCAATCAACACACCCTTCACAAGCGGAGTGCCGATTTGGACCGAGCTCTTATCCGCGGTCAAAAGCACCTTATCAAACGAAACGGGGTTACCCTTTTCGCCCTCGAGCTTTTCCACTTTGAGCTTGTCGCCCTGGCGGACTTTATATTGTTTTCCTCCCGTTTCAATGATTGCGAATGCCATAGCAGAAACAAGAATACCGTAACTGCGGATAAATTGCAAGGTATAAAAACACCGCCCTTCCGGGCGGTGTTTTCCGAGGCATGAACTCTTATTCAACGCGCTCTTTCAAGCGGCCGATAAGGTGCTGCGCATAGTCCTTGCCGCCAAGGCCGAATGCGAGGCCACCCGCGATAGCAAGCATCGCCACGAAGCCCGTAATGAGCGACTGGATGATTGCCACGGCGATACCAAGCTGGGTCAACGCTGTAAGGAAACCGAACACGATTACCGCCCACCAGGTGAGCTGGGAGAGGAAATTCGCCGCATGGAGGCGTGCGCCGCGTACCGATGCGCCTACCACCTTGCGAAGAAGGTTCGCGATGACTACCGTTGCCAACATGACGAGCACCGCCACGATGACGTTCGGGATGTAGAGGAGAATCTCGCGGAGGAAGTTCGACAACGAGTAAAAACCGAGAATATCGGTCGATGCGAGGAGGAAGACCACCACGAGGAACCAATATACGATTTTCCCGAAGAACTTTCCGCTGTTTATCTGCAAGCCTGCGCGCTCAAAGTATTCCTTGAGGCCGAGGCTCAACAATGCCTTGTCGAGCTTCACCATGTTTATGATGCGCTCCACAAGCGCGCCCAACCCTCCTGCCACAATAAGACCGATGAGCAGCACAATGAGTGCACCCAACACGTTCGCCAACACCGAAATCGAACCGTTCCACAAATTCTGCAAAGACGTTACCACTACCGATGTCCAATCTTGAAGTACCATAGTTTATTGAATGATTTATTGATTTCTTGCCAATATAAATGCCAAATCCGCCTATCGACCTTTGTGTATTTCGCTTATCATTATAGCATACGCTTTCTCCTACGATTCCTATGAAACTTAAGACCAATCTGCATTTCCATATCGACGACGACAAGGAAGATTCTATCCCCTACTCGTTTACAGAGGCGCTCGACGAGGCTTCCCGCCTCGGTTTTCAGTGTCTTGCGATTACCTGTCACAACACGTACACCTACACGCCCGAACGTGCAAAAGAAGCTGCTTCCCGCGGCATTCTTCTCATTCCAGGCATAGAGCGCACAATAGAAAAGAAACATGTTCTTGTGTTCAATTGCGACGAATCAATCACGAGTGTCCAATCGTTCGAGGGTCTCATCGCATACAAGAAGACGCATCCCGGAATCTTCATCATCGCGCCACATCCCTTTTTAGGCAGCTCGCACTCCTATTCGCTGCACCAAAAACTTCTTGAATACATTTCTCTTTTTGATGCCATTGAGCAAACATGGTTTTATTCGTTTCTCTATAACCCGAATCGAAAGGCAACGGCGGTAGCCACCACACATTCGCTCCCCCTTATCGCCACGTCCGATGTCCACGAACTAAAGTGGCTGAGCACGAGTTTTGCGGAGATTGAAACAAAAGAAAAAACCATTACGGCAGTATTCGAGGCAATCCGCAATAAAAGATTCAAAAACGTTTCCCGTCCGCGCAGCTTCTTCTTCGAAATGACGCCGTACGCGATACGCCATATCGTAATCTATTATTTCTCCAAACTCGGAGAAATGATTACAAAATTTCGGAGTACGTATTGATGTGCTTCAAAAGCGACATATCTTTCGCTCGCAGCTGCTCCAGTATCTTCATCTCGGGGTCTATTGCAATCGTTTTCCCGAAATACTGTCCCGAGGTGAGGTGCGGGAAGATGACGTAGTCCGCCCCTTCGTGGTAGAGCACTTCCGCCTCTCCTTCCGCTTCCGAACGCACTACGATTTTCGGGCGCGGCGAGCGATGCCTGAATGAGGCAATAAGCGCGCGATTGTCTTCAAAATGCGGACTCGTTGAGATAACGATATCGGCTTCGGTGAGCTGGGGCGAGGCATAGATGTCCGGATCCGACATATCACCGAACATGTGGTGATACCCTCCCCGCTTCAATTTCCTTATTTTTTCCGGATCGAATTCCACGACGAGCAACTTCTCACGCGGAAGACCGAGCGCGATACTTTCGCCCAAGCGATGGAAACCGATAAGCACGATGGGGAATTTTTTCCCAGGTTCTAGGTTTGAGTGCTCTGCGCTTTTTGCACGCTCCAATACACTCAGCACACCCCTTATCTTACGGAAGATGCCGTCACTGAATTGAATGAGATACGATGAGGCAATAATAGTGATTACGCCGACTGCGGTGACGAGCGAGAGTGCGCTTTCCTCAACATGCCCCGCCGCAACGCCAAGCCCAAGGAGCACGAAGCTGAACTCGGACACCTGCGCAATGGTCATACTCGTCATAAACGAGGTTCGTTTGCGGTATCCGAGCAGCCCCATGATTCCCGCGACAATGAGCGGCTTTATTATGAGCACGAAAAGCGAGAGCGCGATTACGGGAATAAAGAGCCCTGAGAGATTTGAAAATGCCGCCTTGGCGCCAAGCGTCACGAAAAACGCGATGAGGAAAAAGTCGCGAAGCGGCTTGATGCGCTGGGCTATCTGATGATGTTCGGACGAATTTGCAAGCGCGATGCCCGCGAGGAAGCCCGCAATTTCCACCGAAAAGCCTATCCGCGAAACCGCGGCAGCGACCGCAAACACCCATGCGAGGCTCACAAGGAAAAGCAGCTCGTGCGATTGCGCCACGCGTTCGAATATCGCAGGAAGCGCTTTCCTGCCGAGATAGAGCATGACAATAAAGAGCGCAGCCGCCTGCGCCACCGTGAGCGCAATGACGGTGGGAGAAACCGCCTGCCCGCGCTGGATGCCCGAGAGTATGACGAGCACGATAATCGCCACAAGGTCCTGCACGAGGAGCATGCCGATGCTTATTTTCCCGTAAAGGCTGTTTAAGTCGCGCTTATCGGAGAGCAGTTTTACTACAATGATGGTGCTTGAAAATGTGAGTGCAAGCGCAATGTATGCGGCGGCAAGCGGCGCAAAACCGAACGACTGAGCAAGAAAATATCCCGCGCCGAACGTTACCGCCATCTGCGCTAACCCGGTAATAATCGAAGCGGTACCCACAAGCCGGAACGATGCGTAATCAATTTCCAATCCAACAAGGAACAGAAGGAGCATGACACCGAGCTCCGAAAACGTAATGAACGTCTCGCTGTTTCCCACCGCGATAAATCCGAGCGCGCCTATCACCATTCCCGTCGCGAGATACGCGAGAATCGTCGGCTGGCGCAAAATCTTTGCGATAACGCCGAACGCCGCAGCAATCAACACCACCATCGCAAGATCGAATATCGCCGCTGTCATATATTCAATTCTACACGGGAATGCGTACGGACGCCTCTCAAAGTGTGGATAAACGTTTCCCGCCAATCTGCAAAGATTGGCGGTTTTTATTTACTTATTTTCCGTCTCAGTCGTCTTGCCTGTGAACTCATCCCCCTTGTCCGCAAGCGCATCCGCTTTCGTTTTATGGATGGTGCCGTCGCGATGCTCGGGAGGCGCGTAAAGCGTGTAGAGCTTCATAGAGCTCGTGCTCGACGTGTTCACAATATTATGTTTCGTGCCCGCGGGGACGACAATCACGAAGTCCTTTTTTATCGGCGTCGACACATCGTTTAATATCGCAAGCCCCTCTCCCTCCTCGATGCGGAGAAACTGGTCGAGGTGGTGCACCTCCTCCCCTATCTCCTCGTTCGGCTTCAGACTCATTACCACAAGCTGGCTGTTCTTCGCGGTGTAGAGCACTTTGCGGAAATATTCATTCTCCAGCGTGTCCTTCTCAATGTTTTCTATAAATCCTTTCATGCGTGTTTATATATTTTGGTTATTATTGGTCGCCCTTTTCAAATCCAGAATTATTTTTCATCGGCTCGGTTTCGTTGCGCAAGACAGATGCGAATAATTTCTTGCGCAGCGCGAGCAGCCACGAATAGAAGAACATGGCCGCTGCGATAATAACACTGAGCCCCATAACCGCAGTGATGCCGACCGCGCTTATCTGTCCGATATTCGCAAGCGTGTCGTATGACCAGTCATTTATAAATACCTTTCTTGCCTCTGTCTCCACACTTCGCGCGCCGCGTTCATCTGCAAGATATGCCGTGAGCATATAATCACCCTTCTTGAGCGTGCCATCGTACACGGCGGACCAATATCCATCGGCATCAACGGGCGCCGTCATAATCCCCATATCTTCCGCGTTACGAAGTGTAATAATCACCTTTTGCATCGAATAAAGCGTGGAATGCGGGACCGTCCCCGTAATGACGAATGGCCTTCGGGGAGGATCGACGTGCACGTTGTAGGTGGCGATAACAGGCACCGCCAGGGGCTTTACGGTTACCACGAGTTCTCCCTCGACATATTTTTCGTCCGCATCGTATGCGCGAACGGTGACGTGATGACTCCCGGGAAGCAACGGCGGCAGCACGTAATTTCCTCCATGCATATTCGCTGCAGCATTGACCGGCGCGCCGTCAACCGCAATTTCAAAACGGACGAATGCGTCACTTGATGTTCCCAATGAAATAATGGGCGTGGGGCTTGCTTCGTCGTCGGTATTCGCGCGCGTTATTACGAGCGCCGACGTAGCGGCAGCGGACGAAGAAACGTGTGTGATGGGTTTCGAAGAAGCGCTCGTCGATTTCTGCGCGGAGGGTGCTATCGTTTTAGTGGCAGGCATGATGGTAAACGTGGGCTCGCTGCCCATGAAATAGATATTCGTGCCTTTGCCGTCGTTTGCAAGTATCGAACCGTTGCCATTCGCCACTTTCGCGCTGCCCGCGTTCACTGCCTGAAATATCACGGTAAAAAGTTTCCCGCTGTCCCCCGCATATCCCGGTGTGGGCAATCCGCCGCTCCATGTTATCGTGCCATCAGTATTGGAAAACGCAGGGTCCTGTACCCAAAACTTCAATATCGAACCTGCAGTCGAAATCGAAAGTACTTTTATGCGGTCTGTCGGGAAAAGCACTGTTCCCTCTGCCGCGTTTATCGCACTCCCGTGCGTGTTCACCGCTATCTCGACGGTGAATTTTTGACCAATTTCATATGTCCCTCCTGCCGGCGTAAACAAAAAACATGCACGAGTCTCGGCGCGTACGGGGAACGGCGACCACGCAGCAATGATAAGCGCAATCGCACAAAAAACTATTTGTGCTTTCTTCGCCATCGCTTCTTTATAGTATACCCTACGAGCACTACCGCGAGAGCTACACATACCGGCACAAGATATGGCGTAATCCCCGTCGCGCCCTCACTCACGACAAGTGTAATCGTACTCGAAGGCGCCGACTGACCCGTAACCGTAAGCACATCACCTTGTTTTACTTCCGACTTATCGGCGCTTAATATCGGAGCGATGAAAATGTCCGATGCAGATGCGACGGTGCCCGATTGCAGGGAAAGCGAGAAGGTGGACACCGGAGAGCGCCGGCCATTGCTATCAACGGCGTACACAAAAAAGGTATGCACGCCCGGCTTCGCGCGTACAAACGCGGTAAATGAAGCGTCATCCTTCGACTCCGTTGAGGCGCCGTCTTCGCCATCAACTAAAATCCGTATCGTTGTTTTCGGATATGCATGTCCGGAAATTCTTACGGTGATATCCTCGCCGTCCTCGTTGTCCTTCTGGTCTTCATGCGACTCCTCATTGTAGTCAGTAATACTAGGACTCCCCACCCCGCCTACCGAACCATTTGACGGAGGCGGAGGTACGGGAGGCTCTCCCGGTGTCGTGCTGCTTGCTTCGTTCGAATATCCGGAAGGACCATCGTTGTTAAATGCCCGCACGCGATAGTAATACGTTGTTCCACCCATGAGCTCCGTACTCGCATACGCGGTTTGCCCGATGCCCACCGAATCTATCTCCGAATAAGTGCCGCCGATTCCGGTTTTCCTTTCAATTTTAAAACCAGTTTCATTGCTTGAAGTATCTTCCCACTGCAGATCGATGCGCGAAAATGAAGTGCTTGTTGCCGTAAGATTAATCGGCGCCGTGGGCACGATAATCACGCGCAATGATACATTCATGCCGCTCGTTACCGTCTGCGCAAGAAGAAGCGCGGGAACAAAAAACGCGGCAACACATATAATGCCGACAATCGCCTGCTTCATCACATTGCCGCTGCGCATATGCATAGCCATGCACGCGCGTCTTATTCGCCTTTTACGCGGACAATTTTGAATTTCTTCTTGAATGAGCGCACAAAGAGCCAGAGCACAATAAGTACGCCGAAGACGACCGATGCTTCCTGCCATGGGAATGCAAAGAATGAAAATGTTTTTACCTGCGCCCCGCCGTCCGGCATATTAATCGCAGCCGTTACCGTGATAGGACCAAAAAGATATTTCGTGTCCCAGATTGCTTTAAACGTGCGCTCTCTGCCGGGGAAAACAACGCGTGGCTCATAGGAAATATTCGTTTTGCCGACAAGCAAACCTGATGCCGTTATTGTTCCCTGCGGGTCAAAATGCGTATTGCCGGTATTTTTTACTACGAATTCCATATTGACCGGTCCATGGTCAACATAGCTCGGCCCTGTAAAGCTCACCAATTCACCGGTCTTTGAGGTCTTTCCCGGAACTTCAACAAGCACGACGCTCCCGATGCGTCCCGAAATGCCTACGCCGCTTGCGGGACCGCCTTCCGGAGGAACGTCGCGGAAAAGAATTGCACCGTAATGGCCGCCCGGCTCACCGTTAGCGGGAACCGCGATGGTGAAATGAACCTGCTTGCGCTCCTGAGGCGCGAGATCGAATTTTGTTTTATCGATCTGAATCCATGCAGAAATTCCATGCGGAATATCCGTTTCAATAAGATCAACCGAACCCTCATCGCCTCCGCTAATATTTTCCACCTCGGGCTGAACGCCGATAGGATAGTCATTCGGATTTATTACCGTGACCGTATCCGAATATGTATTCCCCGGCTCAATTGTCACCCGGAATTTAATCGGATACAAAGAAATGCCGACTTGCGCAAAGGCGGCATGCGTGACGAGGGCAAAAAACACAACAGAAACTAATGCAATGGAAAATAATTTCGAACGTGTGCGCATAAAAACGGGATTGGCAACGCGGAACAGAAATCCATTATGGATTCGTGATTGCAGTAATCGTTATCTGACCCGTGTAATTAGTTGCCTGCTGCGTCGCCGGAGCGTCTGCGCGGACTTTCAGCACCACCACCTGTGCCGTACCACCATAGGTGCTTGTGCTCGCTACTGTTTGCGCCGTCGTCGGCGTACCGGCATACTTTGCACCCGCCGCGCCGTCAGTGTCGCTCGTACCCCAAAAGGTTGAACTGTAAAGACCGGCCGCGGTTCCCGTCTGCATTACTCTAAAATGGAAGTTTGCGCCAATATTATCGGTAGTCGTTGAGTTAGAACCATTCCATGCCGTGTAATCGGGGAATGTAATCGAGCTTGAAGAAAGTGTCGAAGGAGCGGACACGCGATTCAATTTTAATACCCATCCCGATGCCGAGTTCGTACTCACCGAAACGCTCGAGGTTGCCGACACCGGCACTCCAGGCGTAAGCGATGCGAGGGTTAAACTCGAAGACGAAAGCGTAAGCGTAATCGTCTGATTTACGGTCAGATTAATTGTCTGATTCGTAGACGTGCTCGTTTGAGCAGCGGCAACTGAAATAATGCTTACGTGGCCCGCAAAAAGCGCGAGCGCGAGAAACAAACCAAAGACGGATACGACGACCGCCTCATTTGAATTTCCTAACAAGCGTTTCATGTGTTTAGTATATCACACCACATTTTCGTATATTCGTTTGTTATCCACATTAGGGATTTGCGAGAGCAGTAAAGGTGATAACGCCGCTGTAATTGGTTGATTTTTGCGAGTTGGGGGCATCCACGCGGTATTTTATTTCCGTATTAGTGCTGCCTGAGTTGCATGTGGCGCAATTCATGATGGTCTGGCTCGCGGTCGGTGTTCCCGCGTAGAGCGCGGTACCGGCGGTATCGTTCGCTCCCCACCACGAGGAACAGTAACTTGAGGTTATGTTCGCCTGCTGTACACGGAAAGAAAAGGTGGCGCCCGGCGTTGTAGTGCCGTTCCCCTGCCCCGCAGAACACCCCGTACCCGGATTCCATGCCGTGTAATCGGGGAATGTAATCGAGCTTGAGGAAAGTGTCGCGGAAGCTCCGTTACGATTTATTTTCAAACTATACCCTGCAGTTCCGCCCGTGATAGATACCGACACCGTAGTCGTGCCGAGAACCGCCACTCCAGGCGTCAGCCCAGGCAATGTTACGGTAGCCGGCGAAAAGGACATTGAAATAGTCTGCGAACCGCTTGCGAGCGTAACCTGCGGGTAGTTCGTGTATGAAAAATTCGTTGCCGAACCGGCATTCGTCACGCGGAAACAGTAGGTCGCGCCATCGGTTGCGCCCGCAAGCGCTTTTATGCCGTATTCAAACTCTGCAAACGTATCGCTCGGCACCGATAAGGCTCCCGTCTGGTTGCTCAGCGTCCTCACTCCCCCGTTTGTCGCAAGAAATGCGTGATTACCGTCCGTCACACCACCGATCGCAATGGCGATATTCGTGGTATTCGCGCTATCGGTTAAATTCGCCGTTGTTGAAGTCGCCCACTCCGTACTGCCGGCAATGTTTGTCCAACTACTTATCGCCGCACATGTCGTTCCCCGCAATCCATATTCCAAACGAAACTGTTGCGTAGCGTACCCCTTGATGGTGCCGCCCGTATTTGCCACGCCAATCCTTAGACGCGCTTGTGAATTTTTCGCAAGCGTCGCAAGAGGCGTGTCCTGCGCACCACCGGTCGCCGAGGTCGCGGTGGATTCCGAGCCGTCGTCATTGCGCCAGTGATAATCGAGCATTGGCTGAAAGAGGCCCCGCAACAATCCAAACATCACTTTGAATGAGGTTGATGACGAGACGCCATTCGCATCAGCGTCCGCACCGAATAAGAGCTTGAACGAAGTCGAACTGCTCGTCCCCGCAGAAACATTGCGAACATTATTGCGCGAATAAAAACTCGTCGAGGAGGATTCCGCCGCTCCTACAGAGTAAACTCCCGATGTCCATACGCAGATTGCAATGATTATCGCGCACGATTTGAGAACGTTCGCCTTCACTGCCTAGGATTATACCACGTACCACCCTCCCCCTCGTCCGCCGCAATGATGTAATACTCGCCCTCCACAAGGTCTTTTACGTCACTGTCCGACAATTCATATCTGAACTGTTCACCGCGCGTGCACGGGAACGCGCGATTGAACGACGCGCGCGCCGGATCTTTGCGATAATCAAGATTGCTTTTGAATATAAGCAATGCAATATACGAGTCGCGGCATTGTTCGACAATCGTAGGCAAGGGATTCGCTATCGGAGCTGAAGGCTTGTACGTGAATCGCGTAAAAGTTTTAGGATCGGGGAACTTCGGCAGCGTGAGCGGCTGGTTCGCCTGAGATGCTGCCACATTCCCCTGCCGAGACACGTCGCCAACCGCGACCCGTTTTTCGTTATAGAAAAAGAATAACCCGGCCAAAAAAAAGAGGATGGCGAGCGCGAGAATCCTGTACTCTTTTTTGATTGTCTCCATGCGTTATTTAACCGCCTTCAACTCTACACAGATATCCGAGACCACATTGAAATAGTGCTGTTGCGCAAATTGTCTTGCCTCCTCCGATTTTTTATCCCACGGAGGGTTGAAGAACACTACCATTTTGTCCGCCTTAAAATTACAGGTAATCGGATAATGATCGAGCTTGTTCGCCTTCCGCCAATCGGCGTCATAGTACATCCACGTCGCTTCGGAGAGCGTGCGCACATGTGTCGGGTCCTGCCACGCGCGTATCGAAGTGTAGTACGGACCCACAATAGTTATCTTGGCGCCGTCTTTTGCGATGCGCCACACTTCGTTCATGAACTTCATGAGGTCTTTTGTATGTTCCGCGTAGTGGCTTACATTCAATTCGTCGAACGTATCGTCCTTAAATGGCACCCAAGGGTACTGCTCAAGGTCCCATACAAAATCAACGCCGGGACCCGCCGCAATATCGACACCGAGAAACCCCTTTTGCTTATTTTGACCGCATGCGATATCGAGTTTCATATCCGTAATTAATTTGCGATTACATATGCATATGCGGCCTTCGAAATTTTTGCCATAAAGCTAGCCGTAATTTTTTCGTCTCCTCCGTTAGAACCGAGACACAAAATATAGTTTCGATTCGGAACGTATACGACTCCGCAATCGGAAAACGTTTCATCATTAATAGAGACGCCGATTTTGTGGGCGACGGGGATATCTTTTGGCACTCCCGCGACTATTTTGTCATCAAAAGGAGAGTCGTCGAGATAGGACAAAATTGCTTGAGAATGATCAATGTTGAGGAACTGAGCGTTATAAAGCGCAAGAAACATGTTGGACAACGTCTTTACATTTATTTTTCTAAAGTCCGGCGCCTCGCCAAAATCAAACGTCCAGCCGAACGCTTCATACACCGGCTCCAACGGATTCGTAATACCCACTCCCCTTAATACATTTAACAGCGCGTTTTTTGCCGTATTATCCGAATTCTCCAACATTATCTTCAAAAGGCCGTCCACGGTGAATGTTTTATCGAGACCGGTTTTATACAAATCACCGAAGCCCGAGTCCAGATCTTCATTCGTAATGGTATATTTTTGATCAATCGTCAATTTCCCGTCTTCAATGGCTTTGTACACCGACATCGCGAGCGGCACCTTAACCAAACTTGCAGCAACAAAATTATCCCGCTCGTTCAAACCAACCCACGACGCATTGTTCAAATAGCTGAAGTAGATAAAAGTCTTTTGTTTATATTGACTCTGAATATTTAAAAAACTTTCCTTAAGTGGTTGAAAGTTAACAATAAAACGCTTACCGAGGCCCGCGGTTACCGTCGGATTCACAAGAGGGGCGGGGGCGTGCGCCGAAGGGGCCGCCACCACCACAGGTCTGTCATTGTCATACACCAAATCCTCCGACACGTATCCGATGATTATTCCCATGCTTAGCAGCGCCAAAGCAAATGCGATATTTTTTCTTTTTGTCATGATTTCAAATTATTTACCACACCACTTCGCTTTGCGTCTCTAGGTGCCCCACCTTTATTCTCGTATCACATGCAACTTTATAGCCCAGTTTTCTGATATTTTCAAAAAAATAGAGGTCCTGCGTGTAAAGCTTCACTCCATTTTCATGACTCCACTCATTGCACGTCTTGAACCATGGCCTAGGAACATTGGGGTCCTTAAATATGTCCATTTTGAATAATGTAAAACCCATACCAAGGCCATTACAAGGCTGGATGTCCATTTTCGGCGGTTGAGGCCTAAAATTCATTTCTGGATCGTTTGGGTCGCCATAAATCATCGGCTGTCCTTCCTCACCCTTAGTCCAATAAAGGCCGCCGATAACATCGTACTTGTCCATATTTTCATACAATTTTAAAAGACCATCCGGCGGAGGAAGATTATCTTCTTCCATAGTCAAAATGTATTTCCATTTAGAAAGTTCAGGATTCTCCAATATTTGCCCGATCATTTGGCTGTACGCATCCCCCACTTCCATATTGCCCGCAAATACTCGCGTGGTTTTCTGATTCATCGGCATGATGAGCGACCACCATGAAGATACTACTTTGTAATGAATGAGACCGCGCGTGGGAATGATGATAACTGTGGATACGTCTTTATACGTTTTTCCCTCGATTATTCGCGAAGTAGAAGCGAGACCGGCATGGATGCCCGCGCGCTCGTCCTCTAGATTATGTACATTAATTTTTTTATCCGAATGCGGCATACATCAGTTCAAGTCTAAGTTGGTAAACAAAATCCATGGAGTTCCTGAAAATCCTGCCGTGCCGCCGCCGCGAACCGCCGAAACTGCGACTGATGCGGGAAGCGCGTTGCTGCTTGAATACACACCAACGCCGATGACCATCTGACGGCTAACGTTTGACGCAACTCCAAGATTACCCGAAAACGCAGCCGTAACACCAGCTCCTCTTGCAATGGAAAATGAGCCGCCGCCCGATGTCGACATCCATATTCCGTAATAATACTGACCCGGTGTCATGCTGATATTGATTGGCACGGAAATTCTTCGGATGCCGGAAACGGCCGATGACGCGTTACTTGTGTATGAATACGTTTGTCCGCCGGAGGAGCCCGTTATTAATGAAAGCGTGCTTCCGTTCAAC
Source organism: Candidatus Jorgensenbacteria bacterium (assembly GCA_037444725.1). Lineage (GTDB taxonomy): Bacteria > Patescibacteriota > Minisyncoccia > UBA6257 > GWB1-50-10 > CAIKKG01. The sequence goes on from JBBILW010000004.1 coordinate 21,360, forward strand.
GAATAAAGACCTATGCTGATACTTAATCCGCCCGCAACGTTTGACGAGATTGAACCTGACGCCAAAATCGCAGCTCTCGTAGCCGTAAGCAAATATCCGGGAGCGAGAGACAAGTGTCCAAAGGTGACCGAACCCTGCGCATGCGCGGCACTAGTCAACGCAACTCCCGAAGGCCATGAAAAATTACTCAAGGTGATAGTCTGACCGCCTCCTCCCCCGCCCGCCGCACTTGCGGTGATTGTCGAACCGTTCTGGCCGAACGTTACCGTAGGAGAGTTCGAGAAGACAATGTTGCCAGCAGTTATAGGCGCCGAGGCATTCGTGGCGATGCCCGCGATCGTCGTCGATGAATTCGAGAGCACGTTTATCGTATTGTTCTCGCATACGAGCGCGCGGCTCAAGGTCGAGTTGTACCAGATAGTGCCGTTATTGTTGTTGCAGGTGCCGCCAATCGACTCGGACGCGTTTACCACATCAAGCGAAAGAAGTGTTTGTCCGGACGCCACGCCCGCTCCGGTACCGATTTGCACCTTGGTACTCGTGGGAGTTCGAATGGCATTGCCATAAATATTTTCTGATGTTTGCGCGTAAGGCGCGGAGGTAAGCTGCTGACGCGGCGTGAGCGGCTCCCATGTGCCGCTGCACGTCGAAGTCACCGTGTTTACATCAACCTGCAAGAATATAGTCGAGGTTGCGACGAAATCGTAGGTAAGCGCATCGACGCGCCCGATTTGATCACTGTACACTCCATCCACCACTGTTGTCGTTGACGTGCCCGGCGTTCCTGCGGGCCAGAGCTGATTGCCGCCACTTACGGCATCATATATTGAATAGCGGAAACAGTACGGTGTGCCCGTGCCTCCCAGTGGGTTGCCTGAAGTATCAGTAAGCCTTCCCTGAAATGAGAGGAGGTTCGGAATACCCGGGGCCGCTTCAGATGTTTGTGGGGCAAAAATATGTCCTGCGAGCGAAAGATAAAGGAAGAACGAAAAGGTAAGCTCGAGTAGACCTAACAACAGCAAAAACGCGGTCCCGCGTTTCACTTTCGGGCGGTCGAATTTTACTCCATTCATTCGTATCGACATGGCACTGTATCAATTAATTATAGATTAAAACCGTTTACGACGGGATCGATTCCGGCGTACCCCGCTCCGTGCCTCGCCGCTATTTCTTTTTCAGGCGGCAGAGCATCCGCCGCATAGTGGTAATTCACGTGCATCGCAAGCTCAAGCGGTGCGGTTATTTTTACGAAATAGCGCGTAAGCCGCTTCGCATCGTTCGAAGACACGGTCCACTGCCAGCCGAAATCCATAAGATTGTTGCCAAAGTCGACAACGGGAGACGCGAGCCTTCCCAACATGTCTTGCAGACGTATCACACTATCAAACTGGAAAAATACATCAAAGTTAAATCCAAAACCGCGCAGCGGCGCATTCGCGGGAACGAGCGCGCGATAAATGCGTAGCGCCTCCGCAACGAGTTTCGAATCCGCGGGCTCATGCGCATTCTTATCTTCAATTCTCAAGCGCGTGCCCTCCCAAATGACTTGCAGTCCCGCACCGGGAATATCGAGCATCTTCGTGCGAATTGCCGGATCGTCCATAAAATTAACTCCCGCCGCTTCCTTGCCGCCGAAGAGCGAATTGAATTCACGATTGTCGGGAATAAAGCCGTACGAGTCCGCGAAAAGAAAAATGATATTTGCCTGGTGGAGTGATTTCGATTTCATACTACGGCGTTGTGGTCGTTGCGGTGCGGTTTATTGAAATGGCATACATGCTCGCATGCGGTCTCCATGATTCGCGTGCGCCTTCCTCCCCTGCAATCACATAGTAGGTGCCGTCAGGAAGATTCTTGGGAAAATCCTCGCTTCTCAATTCGTACGCATACGCACCGTTCACACACGGATTTGCGCGATTAATAATAGCACGCGACGGGTCGTCTATGTAATCGTTCTGATTCGCGAACACGAGCACCACGAAGTATGGCTTCGCGCACGAACCTGATATATGGAATGAGTTGCCTGTGGGATTCAGGGAAAGCGACGGGAAGCGAATCACCTCGTCCCCCTTGCCCTCTTTCTGTTCGGTAGTCTTAACCCAGGGCATTACTTTCATGGGAACGGAAATATCTCCGTGTACGCCGAAATTGAATTCGGGCTTTTCTGGCTCGACGGCTTTGATGATAGATGCCTGTTGCGAGACAGCTTCGGGGCTTATCGCATTCGTCACCTTATCCGCAACTGCTACAATCGCAGTGTTTATCATGTTTCCTACCGCCTCTGTTGCAGTTTGCGCCGTGTCGGCCGCAGTCGCCATGCCCTCTTTTACGGTATCAAGAATCGTGTGGTCGTACTGCACTTCAAGCCACATGCTGTCCAGATATACCGTCGGCAAATCAAAGGAGAGCTCAGGATTCAACGCAACCTGTAATTGACTCATTTCGTCCCACGATGTTACGGGGATATCGACAGTCACCGTCCGCCAATTATCTTCGGTAACCTTGCCGATATTTTTCCATTCTTTTCCGTCGAGGGTGTACGTGATATTAAATATCGCACCGCCGGAAATGCTCTGCGCTAACGCGCGCGGCGCAAAGAACGAGACGAATTTGTCATACAGCGAACGCGCCGATGTTGTAGTGGCGACGGGCGAAGGATCAGCTGGAGGAGGCGGAGGCGTTGCAGGCACGGGAGACGGCGTGAGCACATCCCGTACGACAGGAGAACTACTCGCAGCGGGTGCGGCCGCAGGCGGAGGCGGCTCCGTGGGCGGAGTTGATGTTGCGGAGTCGCTAGAGGTCGCAGCCTGCACCTGCGCCGAAGACGTTGCTATTCCGCTTGTCTCCGATGACGTCGCTGCCGTCGAAGAACCTGTAGGCGCAGATGAAGAACTTGAGAGATCTATTATGGCGGGATTCGAGGCCGTGCCTGAAATTGTATTCTGCATGCGGCAGCGTCCGCATCCGTGTGCGGGGCAGCCTCTATATTCCATGAAAAATGGAGAATCGCTTTTGTCGGCGGAAATGATTTGTCGTCTGACTCAAAAAAACCGCAATATAATTGCGCGGATTTTTGCGAAAGCACTGCTGAATTCTCCCCATTAAACGCGCCCGCGTCTCCCTGATTTACCGTTCCTTCCCCGGCGGCAAGTTGTGGATTTTCCCAGCCCCCCAAGCAATATTTCGGCACTGCGCGCAACGAAGCCGCCTTTGCATATTCTGCCGCATGCTTTTTTGTAGACGGCCCCACCACCACGAGGACGAATACGGAAAAAACGACCGCAATTTTTGTGAAAACTTTCGGCATTTGCTCAATTTAATCTTAGCATACAGAAAACTGCGAATCCTTGTTGATTCGCATTTTTATGCGCTTGTGGACCTCGGGAGAAGCGAACATCGGCTCGCCTTACCGCTCGCCTCTCACGAACCCAGCGGTTCGTGTACTCCGCCACGGGAAAACTCCCGTTTTCCCGACCCCTTTCCCGTTCGATTCTCGCGTGATTCAGGGAAATATTTAACCCGCCTAATGGCGGGTTAAATATTTGTGGACCTGGCGAGAATCGAACTCGCGACTCGGCAATGCGAATGCCGCGTAATACCACTTTACTACAGGCCCAGAGCGAGAACGGAAATGAATGCTTGCATTCATTTCCTTCGAGCGATGGGTATGTACGTTAGTACAGGCCCTCCCTTCTTGTTCTCATCAGGAAACTCTCACTATTGTAGCTATTTTTTTTGATTTTACAATCCTTGCCTCCTCCCCTTCCTCGAGCTCCACGGCATCAACCTGGTTGTCGGCATAGACTGTGGCAGGGCCGCGAATCACTCGTATGCGTATCTCTCTGTCTTCACCGAGCACCATGTGGTCTGCTTGCTCTGTTGAATTGTTGAACGCGAGGCCGATGCCCACCTCAAAAAAGCTGTCCGCAATCGAGCGGTAGTAGCCGGTGGAACCGAGCGGCGTTGCAAACACCACGCCATCCCCTATTATCTCTTCTCCCCCGACTCTTACATCATCGATATGCAAAGCATATCGCATCGCATGGCGCGGGTCTTTGTTGTGAATGACAATATCATTCACTCCGTACAACGTTTTTCCTTTTGCGCGACACTCAAGTTTCCAAACCTTTTCCTTTTTATATTTTCCCGCCTTCACCCGCTTTAACACCTCGGCGTTTGTGAGCGGCGAGCATAATTTGCATACGCGGCTATCGCGAAGTGCAACTTTGGGCACGCCGGGATATTCATGCTCAGCGCGCAGGATGGTGCCATCACCGCCATAGCAAATAATAATATCGGGATTCTTTTCCACGAGCGAAAATCCTGCCTTTTTAACTAACTCAGTTGCCTCATGGCTATGTGCGCCAAACAATATCGCTTTCATAGGTCTCATTATAGACGCGTGAGACGTATTTGTCTTACTACTCAATAATATAACCAAAACTCCCCATACGCGGGGAGTTTTGATTATTTGTCGGGCTGCTGGGAATCGAACCCAGTCTACACGCACCCGAAGCGTGCGTACTACCGGTATACGACAGCCCGTAGTGAGGAGGAAAATGAATGCGTTTCGTACTCATTTTCTCCGAACGCCCGGGATACAAGCGTCTGCGCTTACAGCCCGAACTACTTCACATAGTACTTCTTCTTCATTTCTTCTTCAACCCCCGACTCGAATTCTTCCTTTTGCTCGCGCGCTTTGTCCGCCATAGCGATAAGCTCCGCATCGTCCAAGAGATTCAATTCCGTTGCGCGACGCGAGAGATATTCCTTCTCGTTTTTTGCGGGATCCGCGATTACGTCATCCAAGAGTATCGCCAAAATGTAGCCGACCTTCCTGCTCGGCTTCATGGAAAGCAATTCCATAAGCTCATTGCCATTCAACTTCAGCATTTTGGGACTGATAGGGTCGTTCTTCACCTTCTCAATCATGAAAAGAAGATGGCGCAGCTTGTAGGGGAACGCTTTAGGAACACCTGAACCGATGCGGTCCGCCTCACGGACTTTCAAAAGATCATCTACATTCTCCGGCCCCACGCGACTCAAGAAACGGCGCACGCCCGCCTCTGTCACCTCGCCCACGTTGTAATAGAACAAGTGACACCGCACGAGATGCGTGACGCGTTCCGCGATTTCTTTCGGGAACTTCAGACGGTCCATTATTTTCAATGTCATCTTTGCGCCCACCACCTCATGATTGTGGAACGTCGAATCGGGCCCATCTCCCCCTTTCGTTCTAGGTTTTCCTACGTCGTGCAAAAGAGACGCGAGTCGGACGATAAGCGAATATTCTTTTTCAACCGAATAGTTCAATGCGCGCACGTTGTGATCGAATACGGTATAAATGTGATGCTTGTTCTGACCACATCCGAGTCCTTCGCGTAATTCAGGGATTACGTATTTCAAGAGACCCACATCCTCCATCTCGATAATGCCCCCCGCTGCGCGAGGCGTCATCACTAACTTCGTGAATTCATCGCGAATACGCTCCTTCGCGATTGATTCCAATAATCCCGCATTCGCTATTATGCTCTCGCGTGTCTTATGTTCGAGCGTAAATCCGAGCTGCGCCGCAAAACGCACCGCACGCATGAGGCGCAATGCATCTTCGGTAAACCGCGCATGAGGGTCGCCCACTGTGCGAAGCGTTTTTGCCTGCAAATCTTCCATTCCCTTAAAGGGGTCTACAAGATGCGACTTCGTAAGCGTTTTATTGGAAAGATTGAACGCCATCGCATTCACGGTAAAATCGCGGCGCGAGAGGTCTTCTTCGATTGTTTTTGCGAACCGCACTTCGTCAGGGTGGCGCTTATCCGAATACGCGCTCTCTATGCGGAACGTGGTGACTTCAACAATTTTTAGCGCTGCATCTTCCGAAGGAGTTTTTATGCCTACCGTGCCAAAATTATTTTCATATACGGTTGCCGGGTCCTCCTTTGTGCGACCGCCATATGTAGTAAAAAGCTTCTGCGTCTCTTGGGGTGTTGCATTCGTTGCGATATCCCAGTCTTTCGGCGACACTCCAAGCAACATATCGCGCAAGCAGCCACCCACGAGGTACGCCTCAAAGCCCGCATCGGCGAGGACGCGTGCGATATTTTCTATTTCTGAAGGAATCTTCGTCTTCATGTTTTAGTGTGCCCCCGGAGGGCAATTGAACTACTCGCCCCTAACGGGGCTGCGTTCACGAACCCAGCGGTTCGTGTGCTCCGCCACGGGGAAACTCCCGTTTCCCCGACCCCCTTCCCGTTCAAATCCCTTCGTGATATTTGAAAATTGGAAATGTATCATTTGATACTCGAAGCATTTCGACGCTTTTATATGTGCCCCCGGAGGGATTTGAACCCCCAATAACAGGTTCGAAGCCTGTCGTGATATCCGTTTCACTACAGGGGCATATTCCTCATTGTATTCGATTCAGGAGAAAAGTTCACTCGACTTACTTTCGCTCCTTCCGCAGAAAGAGCGGCACTCACTTGTGCCCCCGCAGGACGAGTACGTCCGTGCGGGCACTGCGTTCGGAAATGAAAATACTAACTTGTGCCCCCGCAGGACGAGTACGTCCGTGCGGGCACTGCGTTCGATCTTGTGCTCCCTCAGGAGGAGTACCTCCGTGGGTGCACGGCGTTCGGAAATGAAAATACGCTCAGACGCGTGTTTTCACTTCCTCTCTTGTGCCCCCACTAGGATTTGAACCTAGAACCAATTGCTTAAGAGGCAACTGCTCTACCGTTGAGCTATAGGGGCATCGAACACGAAACTAGTATACCAATTTTCTTGCTTTTGGCAATCCTTTTTACCTGATAGAAAAAGTGCCTCAAAAATATTATAATGTGCGGCAATGGTGGACCTCTCAACGCCTCTTCTGCATATCGACGGATTTCAGGCGCGTTTCGTTTCAAAATTAAAGAAAATGGGCATCGAAACCGTGCGCGGACTTTTGTGGCACTTCCCCGTCCGCTACGAGGACTTTTCGCGCGTCTACACAATTGAAGAACTGGAACCGGGCCAGGAGATTACCATCACCGCTGCAGTGGAGTCCATAAAAAGCCGGAATACCTGGCGCCGCAGCTTGAATCTCGTAGAAGCGGAACTCTCGGACGCTACGGGCTCCATTCGTGCCACATGGTTTAACCAGCCGTATATTAAGAACGTGCTCCAACCCGGACGCGTCGCAAACTTTGCGGGCAAGGTGGTCGTTTCGAAAAAAAGCGGTGAGCTCTATCTCTCGAACCCCACATACGAACTTGTCTCCGAGCACGAACATCACGAAACAAAACATACCGCGCGCATTGTGCCCGTGTATTCCGAAACGCGCGGCCTTACTTCAAAAGGTCTGCGCTACCTCATTCAGCCGATATTGAATCGCCTTCCCGAAATTCCCGAGATATTCCCCGCTGAAATGCTCGCGAGCCAGGATATCCCGGAAATTAACAGCGCGCTCCGCAGCATTCATTTTCCGGACACTATCGAGGAAGCAATGTCTGCGCGCAGACGGTTTGCGTTTGAAGACCTTTTCTTTCTCCAGCTTGCGTCCGCGCTTGAACGGATGAAACTTGCTGAGCGCCCCGCGCTCGCGATTGCGGATAGCGTGCCCCTTATTAAATCGCTCATCGCGCAACTTCCATTTGAGCTCACCCACACGCAGAAGCAATCGCTTTGGGAAATCCTGCAAGACATGGAGAAGCCGCACCCGATGAATCGCATTCTTCAGGGAGATGTGGGGTCGGGCAAAACGGTTATTGCCGGACTCGTAGCCTATGCGGCTGCGGAGCGCGGAGCGCAAACGGCCTTTATGGCGCCCACCGAACTCCTTGCGCGCCAGCACTATCATACATTCAACAAACTCTTCACGAATTACGAGCGCGGCGTAGCACTCTTGACCGCCGGTGAAACGCGCATTTCGTACGGCCACGGTCTCGAATCCGCAACAACGAAACAATCGCTCTTGCGTGAGATTGCTTCGGGAAAAGTGCACATCGTCATCGGCACTCATGCGCTTATCCAAAAAACGGTTTCGTTCCATTCGCTTGCTCTCGTTATCGTAGACGAGCAGCATCGCTTCGGCGTCCGCCAGCGCGCGGCACTTGAACATGGCAAGGAAATCATTCCTCATTTCCTTTCAATGTCAGCGACTCCAATCCCCCGCACGCTTTCGCTTACGCTTTTTGGCGATCTTGATCTCTCGCTCATTACTGAACTTCCCAAGAACAGAAAACCGATAATCTCCCGCGTGGTAATTCCCGAAGAACGGAATAACGCATACGAATTCATACGTGATGAAATCGCGGCGGGGCGCCAGGCATTCGTAATCTGTCCGCGCATCGAGAAACCTGAAGAAAGCGACGGCGCCGCATCGCTCATCGCGCGCGAGGTGAAATCGGTAAAAGAAGAACATGAGAAGCTCTCGCGCACGGTCTTTCCAAACCTTACGGTCGGTATGCTCCACGGAAAGATGCCGGCAAAAGAAAAGACATCAATCATGCATGCATTTCAAAAGAACGAAATACAGATCCTCGTCGCCACATCCGTAATCGAAGTCGGCATTGATGTGCCTAATGCCACCATCATGATGATTGAAGGTTCCGAGCGGTTCGGACTCGCGCAGCTCTATCAATTCAAAGGACGCGTGGGCCGCGGCGAACACCAATCCTACTGCATGTTGTTTACGGACTCTTCTGCCGCGACAACCCGCACTCGCCTTAAAGCGCTCGTGCAGGCAAAGAACGGATTCGAGCTTGCCGAACAGGATTTGAAACTTCGGGGCCCCGGTGAATTCCTAGGCGACGCACAGACCGGCATGCCCGATCTCGCCATGAAGGCTATCCAGAATCCCGACCTTGTGAAACACGCACGCGAGGCAGTCCACGCGCTTTTGAAACACGACTCTACACTTCGGAAACACGAGGCCATGCGCGAGCGCCTTAAAGAGTTCGCGAAATCCATACACTGGGAATAATCAAAAATCCCCGCGATGCGGGGATTTTTGAGTTTAGGAACTGCCTTCGTCCATGTTTTCCATTTCAGCTGTGAGCCGACTACACAACGCATCGTCCCCCTCTTGCCAAGCCTGCTCTGCAGCGTCCTTGAAGGCGTCTCGCGCCGCATCAAGCAGACCTGCATCCCGATATATTTCGGCAACAGTGATATTGAGCATAAGCGTACCGCGGCTGTCTTTCACAAGTTTCTCTTGCTCGTCCAAAAAGTTTTTGAGAGTCTCGAGATTCGTCGGTTCCGCACGGAGCGCCTCGATAACCCGCTCCTTGCTTATCTCTTCCTTCTTTTCCTTCTCAAACTCTGGTTGGGGTGGTTTTTCCATCATAGGCAATTTAGATTAAAACACTTACGTATTTATCGTGTTTGAGCGTTAAATTGCGATGCGAGCATCTCCCGAATCCGCTTCATCTCGCGATCAATCTCATCGCTCGTGAGCGTCCTGTCTTTTGCCTGAAACACCACGCGGAGCGTAATGCTTTGCTTATCGGAAAAGGCCTCATCAACATACTCATCAACCAAGTCCACGTCAGTAATAAGCTTCACATTTTCCCCTTGAACCGCCTCCATTACATCACCAATGCGCGTATCAAGTGAAATAAACATCGAGATATCACGCATGACTTCCGGATACTTCTGCAACGGTTCATATTCCCGTTCGCCCTCCGCATTTTTTATGATTGCCTCAAGATCAAGCTCCGCGATGCTCACGCTGCCGCGCGAGAAGCCAAGATATCCGAGAAGCGTATTGCCTGATTTCACCTCAAGACTGCTTTCCATAAAGAACGACGACTCGTTTTGCGGCAATTCTTTCATTGTCACGTCCATGACGCCAAGACCCTCAAGCATTCGGATAACGATTCCCTTCAATTCAAAGAACGTTTCGCTGTTTTTCGCGCCAAGCGCCACGCAAAGGTGCGTACGCTCGTGTGTGTGCTTGCCATCGTTCAGGAATGTGTTGCCGATCTCGAATATGCGGACGGTGTCGTAATATTTGAAATTCTCATCGATATTTTTTGCCACACTGTACGCAAGCGCCTGCCGCAGATATTCGTATTCTGAGCTTACGGGATTTTCAAGTGCAATCGCCTTCCCCTTCCAAAGCTCGCCGCGCGCAATGTCGTCCTTAGAAATAAAGGTATGGTTATACACCTCGTCGATGCCAAATCCACGGAGCATATTGCGTGCGAGCGTCTTCGTAGTAACGAGGTCGTTTGCGACTGGCGCCATAAGAGGCACGTGCGGTGCGGACGCTTTCAACTTCCCGATACCATATATTCTAATAACCTCTTCGGAAAGGTCTTCATTCGTTTCAATGTCGGTCCGCTCTGAAGGAATTTCCCACAAATTCTTTTTTACATTCTTGAATCCTAAACGGCGCAAATACCCTGCGGCTTCTGCGTTACTAAACGACGCACCGAGAAGTTTATTGCACGCCGCGATATCAAACGCGAGAACTTTCTTCGGATTAGGCTTTGCAAGCGAATCATAGCGCTCTCCAGGAAGCGCGCCCGCAAGCGATTGAAGTGCTTGTGCTGCGCGGTTTAGGCCCGCCTCCGCAAGAGACGAACTGATGTCATGAGAAAATCTCTGTGACGCATCAGTCGTAAGTCCGAGCTTTCTTGAAGTCTTCATGATAGAAACGCCGTCAAAATTCGCTGCCTCAACGAGTATGCGCGTTGTCATCTCGGTTACTTCACACCCTGTTCCCCCTTTAATACCCGCGATGGCAAGCGGTTTTTCCGGGTCTGCAATCACGAGCATTTCAGCGCCAAGCGGATATTTCACGCCATCTATTGAAGTAATGCGCTCACCTTTCTTTGCGCGGCGCACGATGATTTCGGGCTTTCCCTTTCCTGCAAGTTTATCGTAATCAAAGGCGTGCAAGGGCTGGCCGGTCTCAATCATCACGTAGTTCATAATGTCCACAACATTGTTGATGGGGCGGAGACCGCACTCCGTAAGCGCCGATTGCAGCCACTTGGGCGAGGGTCCAATTTTCACATGCTCAAAATACTGCGCACTGTAACGAGGGCAGAGCTTTTCGTCCTGCACGGAAACGGAGTACTTCTTCGGGGACTTCGCGACCTTCGCTTTCTGTTCTATGAAGGGAAGATTCTTAAAGTTTCTCAATACAAGCGGAACGTCGAGCGCCGCAGAGAGTTCGCGCGCAATGCCTACGTGCGACGAGGCATCCGAATAACGGTTTGCGGGAATCTTTATTTCTATCGTATTGCCCTGCGCCTCCTCTGCCTCGAAGGAATACGTCGAGAGCAAATCCATCGTCTGCGCCTTACCCACGAGCTTCGGCACAAACTGTTTCAGTAATGTATACGAAAATTTCATAGTGCTTAAAACTGTTTTGTGAATCTTACATCCCCCGAATAGAAGAGACGGATATCAGGAATGCCGTACTTAATCATCGCGAGGCGGTCGAGCCCCATACCGAATGCAAAGCCCTGCACTTTTCGGTAGTCATATTTCACCGCATCAAACACATTTCGGTGCACCATGCCCGCACCCATAACTTCAAGCCACTTCCCCCCCGGCAAACGGATATCCAATTCGACGCCAGGCTCCACGAATGGGAAATAACTCGGACGATAACGGAATTCCAAATCTTTGCCGAAAAATTTCTTGAAAAACGTTTCAATGATGTACTTGAAATTCGCAAGCGTAATATCCGGCCCCACGACCAACCCCTCCACCTGATAAAAGTTGATTTCGTGGGACGCGTCAGTCGCCTCATAGCGGAACGTTCTGCCTGGAACGATTATCTGAAATGGAGCTTCGTGCGCTTCCATGTATCTCGCCTGCATGGGTGAGGTGTGCGTACGCATGAGCATCTTCTTTTTTGAAACCTCATTTTTGACCCAAAACGTATCCCACATATCGCGCGCGGGATGATCGGCGGGAATGTTCAACGCATCGAAATTGTAGTGTTCCTCTTCGAGCTCGGGACCTTCTACAACCGTGAAGTTCATCGAAGAAAATATTTCACGTACCTGCGCATCAATCTTCGTGAGCGGATGCTCGTGGCCGAGCGCCACTTTTTTACCCGGGCGCGTCACATCTATATGCGCACGCTTCGCTCCTCCTGCGGAAAGTTCGCCGAGTTTCTTTTCGATGAGTGCCTCAAGCTCCTGTTTCAGTTCATTCGCTTCCGTACCGATGCGCCGCTTCTCCTCAATCGACATGTTGCTCAGTCCGCGAAGCACCTCGGTGAGCTCCCCTTCTTTTCTTCCCAAATAACGCACACGCGCCGCCTCGCAAGCCTTCGCGTCCGTCGCGCTCTCAATCTCTTTTATTGCCCGCGCACGCAAATTCGTAATGTCCATAACGTTTTTTTATTATACCTTCTACGCTAAGACATGCAAAATACCTTGAAATTTTCCCGAGTTACTGGTATGGTTTTCCTGCGGGGGAGAGCGGTCCGGTTGCTCGTCAGGCTCATAACCTGAAGGCCATGGGTTCAAATCCCATCCCCGCAACATGGTTTGCGTCAGTTTTTTGGCGGAGTAGCTCAGGGGTTAGAGCGAGCGCTTCATAAGCGTTAGGTCGTGGGTTCGATTCCCACCTCCGCCACAATAGAGCTCACGAACATACACATGACTGACGCGCAAAAAACGAAACTTACCGCACTTGCCCGCTCTCTTGTGGGCGTTCCCTATTCCTACGGCGCGGGCGGTGATGAGGCCCCCAAGACCTTTGATTGCTCCTCGTTCACGCAATATCTTTTTCATGAGATAGGTATTGAGATACCTCGCAGTAGCATCCTTCAGGCAGCTGACGAGCATGGCAAGGAAATCGCACCGAATGCCGACTTTTCAAATCTTGAGGCAGGCGACCTCGTTTTCATGAGAGGCGTGCGCGGATTTTATCGCGATAGTCTTTTCGGAGGACGTGAAATATCTATCGGCCACGTCGGAGTCTATCTCGGCGCAGGTGAAGTAGCCCACGCGCAGCAGCATGACGAACCCTTCGGCGTTGTTGTGCAACACATTACCGATATCGTCCGCGACCCGCACTACGCGATTGTGATGGCGAAGCGATACTAATGGAACCTTCTATCCCCCGTTATTCCCAGTACCTCGATGTAAAGACACCCTCATGGCGTTCGCGCGCATGCGGCATTGTGGCAGCAAAAATGCTCATTGATTTTTACGCGCCTGAAAAAGGACGCGAGATTTCTCTTGATGAATTGTGCGTGAAGGGCGAAGCTGCGGGTGCCTACACGCAAGGAGTTGGATGGCGCCACAAAGGACTCGCCGAGATTATACGGACATTTGGACTGCGCTCCGTAAATTACGACTGGGCGGAATACACCACGCAGGAGGCGTATGCGCTTCTGCGCACGAATGCCGAGGGTCCTTTTCTCGCCTCGGTGCATAAGAATTTCGATATAACCCATGGCGGGCACCTCATTGTCGTCACGAAGATTCAGGGCAAAATTGTGCACTATCTTGAACCCGCATCTCCCAAACGGGATACCATTTCGCGCACGACGGACCTCCAAACGTTCCTGACAGGCTGGAAGCGGCGCATTATTACTGTCACGCCAAACGAATTGCAAAAACAGTAACACATGTTAGAATGGTCAGCGTCACTTGCGGTGGTAGCTTAGCTGGTTAAAGCGTCGCCCTGTCACGGCGAAGATCGAGGGTTCAAGTCCCTTCCACCGCGCTACAAAACAAAAAAGTCCCACTTCATGGTGGGACTTTTTGTTTTTCGGTGGAGGGACTTGAACAAAGAAAGGGGTCGGGAAAACATTTGTTTTCCTGTGGCGGAACACACAAACCGAGGGGTTTGTGAGCACAGACCGCTTGAGCGGTCGAGCAGTGAAATTCCCTTCCACCGCGCAAATAAAAAAACACCCCAGAGGGGGTGTTTTTATTCTTTCTCGTACATCTCACCGATACCTAAAATGTCAGCCTCATGGAAGTGTTTACCCATGAGTTGGAACGCAACCGGCAACTCGCCGCTTCCTACCGTGTACTTCTTTACCGGTATGGAGATTGCGGGGATGCCCGCGAGCGGCGCGGGAATCGTGAAGATATCCGAGAGATACATCGAGAGCGGATCGCTCGTCTTCTCGCCAATCTTGAATGCGGGCGTCGGTGTTACGGGAGAGAGAATCACATCAACCTCTTTAAATGCCTCATCGAAATCTTGCTTGATAAGCCTGCGTACTTTTTGCGCCTTTGTGTAATATGCGTCGTAATAACCGGAGGAGAGCACGAATGTGCCAAGGAGCACGCGGCGGCGAGTTTCCGGACCGAAACCATGTGCGCGATTCTTCACGTACAATTCGTTAAGCTTCTTTACGTCCTTTACATCGCGTGCGTAACGGATGCCGTCGAGACGAGCGAGGTTCGTGGACACTTCGGCTGGCATAATAATGTAGTAAACCGAGAGCGCGTACTTCGTATGCGGCAAGCTCACTTCCTTAAACGTGAATCCGAGTTTTTTGAGCTTCGTTATCGCCTCCTCTACTCCCTTCGTTACCGCAGGATCAATGCCCTCGATGAAATACTCCTTCGGAATCCCGATTTTTAGCTTTTTAATATCTTCGGTTTTCGGCGCGTAGTGAAACGGTTTCATTACGACATCAATGCTTGTCGCGTCATGCACGTCCTTACCCTTAATTGCGTGGAATAAAATCTTCGCGTCCTCAACCGTTTTCGTAAACGGTCCGATTTGGTCGAGACTCGATGCCATCGCGGTAAGCCCGAAGCGCGACACGGTGCCATAGGTCGGCTTCATGCCCACGACGCCGCAAAACGCCGCCGGCTGTCGTATCGAGCCGCCCGTGTCTGAGCCGAGTCCTGCAAGTGCCATGCCTGCCGCGACTGCGGCGGCTGAACCGCCCGATGAGCCTCCCGCAACGCGTGATGTATCATGCGGATTCTTGGTAACATGATACGCCGAGTTCTCGGTTGACGAGCCCATCGCAAATTCGTCGAGGTTCGTCTTCCCCAAAAAAACTGCGTGTTCGAATTTCAGCTTTTCAATAACGGTTGCATCATACGCCGCCACGTAATGCTCAAGCATCTTTGACGCTGATGTTGCTGTGACGCCTTTAATGAGCATGTTGTCCTTCACCGCTAAGGGCACACCCGCAAGCGGAGCAAGCTCGCCCCCTGCCGCAACTACTGCGTCCACCTCGGCCGCGGCCGCGAGAGCTGCGTCGCTCATGCGCGTGAGATAGGCGCCGACTTCGCCATCCCTCGCATCTATCGCCTTCACATATTCCTGCGCTACTTCGCGTGCCGAAAAATCCTTTGCTACAAGGCCTTCGTGCAGTGAGCTTATGGTGAGTTTCTTCAAATCCATATTATTCAAATACTGGCGGCACTTTCAAAAGGCCTGATGCGCCCTCCGGAAACGCACCGACTGCCGCATCGTTGCCGATACGGTTTGTGGAATCCTCGTCGTTTCTGAACTGATTTGCGAGAATCGAGCCTCCCGCGAGCGGTTCGACATTGTCCGTATTTACCTCCTTCAATTCTTCAAAATGGTCGAGCATGGCGCCCAAATCATGCCGGAGCTTCTCTTCCTCGGCTGCAGTAAGCTCTATGCGTGAAAGCGATGCCAGGTGCCTTACCTCTTCTCTAGAAATCATATATGTATTTATGAATAGTAAACCAAGCCGAGAAAACGGACAATAAGAGTCTACTGCGTGCTCAATAACCTCTTAAACTCGTCTTCCTTTAGGATAGTTATACCAAACTTCTCCGCAGCAGTTAACTTGGAGCCCGGATTTTCGCCCACCACGACGTAACTCGTTTTCTTTGAAACGCTCTCTGCGATTTCGCCTCCCCTTTCGCGCACCGCCTCTTTCGCCTCGTCTCTCGTCATCCCCGCGAGCGTACCCGTGAGTACGAATGTTTTCCCCGCAAACACGCCACTCCTTGCTCCCGCTGTTTTGGGCTGCGCGAATACAACTCCCGCTTTTTCAAAGTCGCGCAAAAACGCACGATTGCGCGGCTCCCTGAACCACTGCTCGACACTCTCCGCAACCTTAGGACCGATGTCGGGAAGCGCCATAAGGGTTTCTGTGGTCTGTTTTGCAAAATATTCCGCGACCGCTTTCGGCGTCCTTGCCTCCTTGCCTCCCGCCCACATAGCACTCGCAAGCGTCCGCGCAGTCTCCTCCCCCACGTGGAAAATACCGAGACTATAGAGGAAGCGCGGAAGGGTCGTAATTTTCCGCTCGTTTACTTCCTTAATTATTTTTTCTGCAGATTTTGCACCAAAGCGCGGGAGTGCGGCAACATCACCTTCGCGAAGCATAAAAATATCCGGCGCATCAGCGATAAGCCCCTCATCCAAGAAACGATCGATGATTTTCGGGCCGAGACCGCGGATATCGAATGCGGGACGCGACACGAAATGATACAACGATTCACGGTGGCGTGCGCCGCACTTCGGATTCGAACATCGATAGGCCACGCCGTCTTTTATTACCTTTGAACCGTCTACGGGGCACACGATCGGCATTGCGAATTTATTTTCTTTTCCGGTCCGGAGATTTATGAGCGTTTCCGTAATCTGCGGAATCACATCGCCAGCACGGCTCACTACCACCGTATCACCGATGCGGAGACCCAACCGCTCGATTTCGTCGTAGTTATGAAGCGTCGCATGCTGGATAGTAACCCCGCCGACATTTACCGGTTC
>JBBILW010000005.1:0-35768 GCA_037444725.1 Candidatus Jorgensenbacteria bacterium
GTTTAGGCGTTTATATACCACACGCCCACGAGAATAAGCGCCACCGCTGCTGCTTTTATAAGAAGCGTCCCCTTCTCGATATCCTCCTTTATAAAACGCGGGAACCACGTGGAAAGCACCACACCAAGAATGAGCGCGAAGAACGGCATTGTGCTTACAAGAGATGAAGCGACCGCAAGCGCCGGCGCTATCGTAATTGCGTAATACCCCACGAGCGTGGCGCCAAGGTAGAGCAGCTCATTGCCGATAATTATTGCCCATGCGTATGGCTTGATTGTGGGAATATCCAGCGAAAATCCTTTTTTGAATGCAGGAATAAGAAGCAGTGCAAATGCGCCGATGCCTGCCCCGAAATACTGGTACGCGACCGATGTTTCAAATCCGTAGACGCCGGAAACATAGCGGAGAATTACCGAAGGCGTCGCCCACATAATACTCGCCATGAGCACCCATCCTGATGATTTCCGCAATTGAACATCCAAAAAATGCCCTTTCTTTGCGGACACGAGATATGCGCCGAGCAGTACGAGCGCCGAACCTGCGAGCTCATTTACCGAAAGCCGTTCACCGAGAAATACGTACGACATTGCATACACAATGACCGGAATTATCTGAAAGGCAGGAGTGACCCGCGAAACATCATCGAGCATGATAGCCCTTACGTATGGCAAAAGTGCAAGCGATACGAAAAGTCCCGCAACCGTCATAAGTGCGGCATCATGCAACGGAAGCAGCGGCGCGCCCTGCCGGTAAAACATGTAGAGCGAGAATGGAAGCGAAATGAAACCACCCAAAATGACATAGGTTGCGTAATGCTTCACATGCTTTTCAACCATGTACTTATCAATAAAGCTCGATGACGCGTAGAGTACGGGCGCCAAGAGCGCGAAAAACATCCATGACATACATCAATTGTATCGCAAATTCGGAATTCCGATATGGTATGCTAAAAAGTAATATGAATAAGAACATAAGGGTACCGGTGCTCTTGCTAAGACTCTCGTTAGGGGTCGTTTTCTTTTACACGGGGGTAGTAAAGGTTCTCACGCCAAACTGGTCGGCGGGGGGCTACTTGAACAGCGCAAAGACGTTTGCCCCGCTTTATCAGTGGTTCGGAAACGCTTCAAACGTAGGCTGGGTATCAACGTTGAACGAATGGGGCCTTTTACTTATCGGCCTCGCACTTCTCACCGGACTCTATGTCCGTTGGGCATCGCTTGGCGGCATGACGCTTATGGCGCTTTACTACTTCCCCGTGCTCACCTTCCCCTTTGTGAGCAAAACAAGCTTCCTCGTTGATGAACATGTTATCTATTTCCTCGTGTTTATGATTCTCTTTGCGACGCATGCAGGAGAATACTTCGGACTTGATAGCGAACTCAAGAAACGCGGATTCGGTAAACTCGTATAGCATTTAACAAAAAACCCGCGCCTCATGCGCGGGTTTTTTGTTTTATCTCACCGTAGGGCGAGGCATATCCGTACGCAGCTGGATAGTCTGCGCCGTCACGCTCCCATCGCTGTTTGGGGTGCCTGATACCGTGACCTGCTTCCCCGCGACAACATCCGCAATCGTTCCATCAACCGACTTCGATATTTTCGTTGAAGGTGAAAAGAAAACAAATCGCGTACCTCCGTCCTGCATTTTGAGCGTAATACTCTTATCGTCGACGCTCACGACCTCACCGCCCACAAAGCCGCCGTTCATAAACCCCCCCTGTCGTCCCGTACGCGCACCGCTAAATGTTCCGCGTCCGCCCGTCTGCACGTTTGTTTGCGCATACTGCGTACCGCTCCAAAATGCTATTGCCGCTATCACAACCGCACCACCAATATACGCCCACAGATTTTTTGCTTTTATTGTCATATTTATTTATTCGTATCGCAAAGCCTCTATCGGATTAAGGCTCGCCGCTCGGCGCGCAGGGTAATATCCAAATACGATACCGATTGTCGCTGACACACCGAATGCGAGCAGTACTGACGCCAGTGATATGCTCGTTGCAATCGAAGCGAATGCGGTCACGCCCCAGGCAAGCAGCGCGCCGAACAATACACCGATAACTCCGCCTGAAACCGTAAGCGCCACCGACTCCCACAGAAACTGCGTGCTTATGTCCGATTTCTTCGCACCTATCGCCTTTCGAAGGCCGATTTCGCGCGTGCGCTCGGTAACCGTCGTGAGCATCATATTCATAATGCCGATGCCGCCCACAAGGAGCGAGATGCCTGCGATAGCACCAAGAAGTACGGTAAACACTCCCGTGACCGACGAGGCGGTAGCCACAATGTCCGACTGATTGAGAATATTGAAATCCGCCTGCGAGGGGTCAGAAATCTTATGCCTCATGAGCAATAAATCTTTCACCTGCTGCTGGATGAGATACATCGATTGCGCGTCCTGCGCGGCAATACTTATCGAGGTCACGTACGTATCGCCTGCTAAGTAACGCTGAGCCGTTGAGAGCGGGACGAATACCATATCGTCCTGGCTGCCGAATCCGCTTGAGCCCTTCGCTTTCGTGATGCCGATAATCTTAAAATCCACTTTATTGATGCGTATGGTCTGCCCGATTGCATCGCTATCCACGCCAAAGAGATCGTCGCGCACGGTGGGGCCAAGCACCGCAACACGCGAGAGCGCACGGATGTTCTGATCAGAAATGAACGCACCCTGGTCGACTTCTATATTTCTGACGATGGGGTACGCCGCAACGGTGCCAACGACTTGCGTATTCGT
Organism: Candidatus Jorgensenbacteria bacterium; assembly: GCA_037444725.1. Taxonomy (GTDB): domain Bacteria; phylum Patescibacteriota; class Minisyncoccia; order UBA6257; family GWB1-50-10; genus CAIKKG01. The sequence continues at coordinate 2,741 of JBBILW010000005.1, forward strand.
GTTCGTGCCCTTAGCCGTTACCTGATAACGGCGCGAGATTTCCGGCGCCACGCCCTTCGCTAGGCTCACTTCTTTTATGATGGCGTCCGCATCTTCCTGCTTCAGTGACTGCGCCGTACCGCGACCCTGGCTCACCTGAATGCCGGGACCTCGCTGCGCGCCCGGACTCACGATGAGAAGATTGGAACCGATTGCCTGGATATTTGCCTCGACAGAACTTTGCACTCCCTGGCCAATCGACACCATGGCAATAACCGAGCCGATACCAATGACGATACCGAGCATGGTGAGCCCCGTGCGCACTTTATTTACGGTGAGCGATGAATATGTTTCTGCAATTAAATCAGGGATGGTCATTATGCGTGTTTATGGTGGTCGGCGATGCGTTTGTTGGCATTCTTTTTATCTTCAAGAATTACGCCGTCCTGAATATGAATGATGCGGTCGGCGTGCTCCGCAACATATTTTTCGTGTGTGATAAGCACGATGGTGTGCGTATGATTTTTATTGAGCTCTTCGAATGTGCTGAGCACGATTTCGCCCGTCTTTGTGTCGAGGTTTCCCGTCGGCTCGTCGGCAAAAATAATACTCGGATTGTTTACGAGCGCGCGTGCGATTGCAACGCGCTGCATCTGCCCGCCCGAGAGCTGATTCGAAAGATGATACCAGCGATCTTCCTCGAGCCCTGCCGCCACGAGTGCCTTAGCCGCCTTCGCCTCCCGTTCCGCATGCGGCACGCCTGCGTAAAGCAACGGAAGCGATACGTTCCTCAGCACGCTTGCGCGTGAGAGAAGATTGAACGCCTGAAACACGAAGCCGATTTTATTTTTGCGCACATCGGCAAGTTCATCGTCGGAAAGTTTTGAAACGTCTTTATTATCCAGCTTGTACGTACCTGACGTAGGCGAATCGAGCGCGCCAAGAATATGCATAAGCGTCGATTTTCCAGACCCCGAAGGGCCCATGATGGCGACGTACTCGCCGTCTTCAATGGTGAACGAGACGCCCTTCAGCACTTCCGTTTCCATCGTGCCTGAGCGGTACGTTTTTGTTATGTTTTTGCACTCAATCATGTGCGCTTATTATCTGCCGCCGCCAAGACCGGGGAGCCTAATGCCTCCGCCCTGTGACGACTGCGTTGTTTGCGTGGACGCCGTTACGCTTCGCACCACCACCGTATCTCCTTCATTCAAACCGCTCACAATTTCCGTCATCGTATCATTCACCGCTCCTACCTGAACGGTCTGCCGTTTCGTCACGAGCGTTCCCGTTTCGGTCTGCGAAGACGTGCCGTTTGCCGCGAGCGAGCTCTTTGTCATGTCCACCACTTCGACATACGATTCATTGTTCTGCGACTTAACGGCGCTGTTTGGCACCAGTATCACGTCCTGACGGACATTGGTGATAATAGCCGCGGACACGCTCATTCCCGGGAGCACGCGCTTGTCTGATGCATCGAGGCCGATTTTTACGTTATAAGTAACGACGCCCTGGCTCACTGTGCCGATAGAATCCATTTCGATGACTTTTCCCGTGAGACTCAATCCGTCGATTGCATCGAACGTGAGCGTCGCCTTCTGTCCTACTTTTACTTTTGAAATGTCGACTTCGTTGAGAGAAATCGTCGCGTAGCGTCCCGAAGAAATAATCGTTGCAAATGTGGCGCCCGGCGATGCAGTATCGCCCACCTTCGGCACGATATTTGCGACAACGCCTGAAAACGGCGCGCGAATAATGTAATTTGCGAGCGCGTCATTCGCATCCGCAAGCGCATTTTCACGCTGTTGAAGCGAAAGCTCCTGAGAAGCGATGTTTAACGGCGCATTCGAAATAGATGAAATGTCCGCTGAAAGCGCAGTGATGTGAGGATTAATTATCGAGGTGAAATTCGAAAGATTTGATTTGTACTTTGTTATGAGCGTCGCGTACGCAGGAAAGAGCGTCTTGCCGTGCTGCGCGTAATAATTATTTACGTAATCAAGCACGTTCGTTGCGTTCTTAACCGCATCGGCAATCTTTGTGGACGTATCCGACGTCTTCTCCATAAATGCGACAATTTTGTCCTGAGAATCCGTGCGGCTCAGCAATTGGTAACTCGCAAACGTGTCATCGTACGCCGCGCGTGCCGACTGATAGCTGTTCTCTGCCGCAGTGACAAGCGGAGTCATGCTGTCCTTGTCTTGCGGATCCACGAGATTCAAATATGAGACGATTGTTTTGTCGTGCAATGCGTCGCTCAAACCGGCAATAACGGTGGGGAGATCGAGAAATGTATTCGAGATATCGTTGTATCCGTCCGAAACGAGTTTATCGATGTTTGCCCCCGACTCCTTAAGAATCGTCAACTGTAATTTTGCCGAATCGAGATTCACTGCTGCGTCGCGAACCGCTTTGCTTGCATCCTGAGTATCGAGGCGCCCGAGTATCTGTCCCGCATAGACATACTGCCCATTGCTTACGGGTATGGAAACAATGCGGCCCGTACCTTCAGGCTTCACATCAATCTGATTTAGCGCTGAAATCTGGCCCGTTCCAGAAACGGATACGACAAGCGTTCCTTTTTCCGCCTGCTGTGTGACGTACTGCGTCGCAGAGGCCGTACCCTTGTACTTCGAATAGCCGTAGTATCCGCCTCCCACAATGACGAGCGCGATAATACCCGCAATCATTTTGTGCGCCGCAATCCAGCTGAATACAGACTTGATGTTTATGCGCATGAGAAATTAGTACCAGGTGCTTGAAGTTGAGACCGCAGGAAGCTGCATTGGCATCACCCTTACCAATCGCGCATCTACAACGCCCGCATCATTGGGAGCGCCAATCACCATCACAAACATTCCAGGGCTTAATTCTTCATACGGAAACACTCCATGATACATGCGCACTGCGGTCGAGGATGATACCGCAACCACTTTTTCCGCGCCGTCCCGATCCTGCATTACGAATGTTGAGCTTGCAACACTGAGCACCGTGCCGCTCAATCCGTGTCCCAAAAGATAATTACCGCCAAATCTGCCTCCCATCATTCCGCCCGGGCCGTCAAAGCCGCCGCGAGGACCCATAAAGCCGCGGTAATAACTCGCACCCCAGCGGTACGAATATTCCGCTTTGCCGAATCCCACGAATTCTCCCGCCTTGAATACTCCGAGCACTATCGCTATTCCTCCCAAAATCCACAGCGCACGCTTCAGCGTCATCGACGCGACCCACTGTTTAATTGACATATATTTTTTGTGTATTGATTAATGTTGTTTATGAATGCGCAAACCCAGACCTGCCCCACATCGACCGCACGTCGTTCACTAAATATCTTGTAGAAAGAAGCATAACGAACATACTTGCCGCAACGCCCATAATGCCGAATACCGGCAATGTTTCCGCGAGCGACATCAGGAAATCCTGCCAATAGAGCGCAATGACTCCCGTATCGGAGAACAGCAACGATAAGAACTGAATGAATCCGGATTGTGAGAACTCGGCGTATAACTCCTGCGCCGCCGGCACGAAGGCTGCGACTGAAACGAGCGCTGCAACGCCAAAAAAGACGATGCGCGCGTATGCGCCCGTCTTCCGTTCCTCACGCTCAATCCGAGCAATTATGCGGTTATAAAGCGCCGATGAAGGCTCCTTTCTCGCAATATGTGCAAACACATTTTTCGAATCGTTCTGCATGGCTCTTGCCCTTATTACAACCTGGCCCTGCATTTTGGTGCATGGACTATTTCGCCAGGTTTTTCCTCAGTAAAATAAGGGCCCGCCTATATCTGCTTTTCACCGTATCAACGGATTCGCCGCTTAATTCGGCAATTTCTCTGAAGGTGAGCTCTTCCACGTGGTGCAGGACGACGACGGTTTGATAATGGGGGCTGAGTGCGCGTATCGCGCCGTTTAATTCATCCGCGGTACTCTTCAGTTCGAATATAACTTCGGGCGATAGCTCATCACTCACTGTCGACTCAATAATCTCACTGCCCTGCTCGTCACGGGCAAGATCCGCAAATACCACAGGCTTTTTTCTCTTCAGCCAATTGAGCGAAGCATTTTTTGCAATAGCAAACAGCCATGTTTTGAATTTTTTATCCGTGTCGAACGAGCGGAGGTTCTTCCACGCGGAAACGAATGCGTCCTGCGCGACATCCTCTGCATCGCCTTCGTTTCTCACATAGAGGAATATGAAGTTATAGAGAGGCGTAAGGTAGCGGGAAACAAGCGCTTGGAATGCGCGTGCGTCGCCCGCTCTGTACTCTTTGATTAATTCTTCGTCGCTTTTTGAACTCACGCGCCCATTATCGCACTAATCCTCCTTTTTGTTAAAAGTCACGCAGTGCGCTACACTGGAAATACTATGGAACAAAGCAAGGAGCCGGCTACCCGCCATATTCTTCACAGTTTCCGCGATGCGCTCTTCGGTCTCTTTACCGTGTGGCGTGAAGAACGGAATTTTCGCATACAAACCATCGCCGCCGTACTGGTAGTTGCCGGCATGTATTGGCTCGGATTCGATTATCTTGAAATGTCGGTGATTACTATCGCTATCGTTCTCGTGCTTACCGCCGAAACCATCAACACCGCGTTCGAAGATGCGATGAATATGATTGAGCCGAACCATGACCCGCTCGTGGGACGGATAAAAGATATCGCCGCCGGAGCGGTGATATTGAGCGTCGTGGGAGCTATCGTTATCGGCCTTCTCGTGTTCGGCCACCACTTTTACCGCTAGACTTCGATTTATTTCATCCTGCCGATTACTTCAGCAACTACCGAGCCGACGTTTACGTCGGCTTTAACGATATAGTCGACGGCTCCGAGCTTTTTCGCCAAATCAATATCCTTGTCCTGGCTCAAATTGCTCACGATAATCACAGGAACATCCTTCCAGCTCTCCACTTTTTTCATTTCCTCAAGGAGTTCGAATCCGCTCATTCCGGGCAGCATGATATCGAGGAGTACCGCGTCAGGCGGTGCTTTTTTGAAGCGCACGAGCGTTTCCTCGGCATTGGTAGCCGTGTCCACGACAACCGATTCTTTTTCAAATCGAATCTCGTAGGCTTTTACCAAAAAGGGATCGTCTTCCACGATGAGCACCCGCCTTTTTTTAGTTGTTTTCGTTTTTACCGCCATCATATTTATTATACCGCTCTTATTCCGCTACCAGACCCACATCACCCTCTTTCGGCTCCATGCCGTGCTTCGGGATAGTAAATTTGAATATTGCTCCCTTATTTTCTTCAGATTCAAACCAGATTCTTCCGCCCCAGCTTTCAACAAGCATCTTAGAAAGCGAGAGACCGATACCCGAACCCTCCGGAATCAAACGGATTGCGTTGCGCGCGCGATAAAATTTCGTGAAAATTTCCGCTCGTGATTCTCTTGGGATACCAATGCCATTGTCCTTTATCTGAAACTCGATTACGTTACTGTGCTCGAAAATGGTTACGGTTATCGTTGCCCCTTTAGGCGAGTAGTGAAGCGCATTTGAAATAATATTCTGCAACACGAGGAAAAGATAATCCTTGTCCATGAGAATTCTCATGGTCTTGGGCAAAGAAGATTTAATTTCTATTTTCTGTTTCATCTTCTTTCGGAAGATATCCAGAGACTTAACAACGTCTTTCGTAAATTTAACCGGATCAATTGAAATCGGCGCCACCTTGACCCTACCCGCTTCGACGCGTGCGGTCTGCAAAAGCGTATTGACGAGCTCGCTCATGCGGCGCACCGCGCTGTTGATTTCCGACGCGAGATCCGCCTGACGCGGATTGAGTTTGCCGCCGATACCCTCTGCGAGCATCTCGCCGAACCATTTGATGGCGGTAAGAGGGCCGCGCAGCTGATGGGCCGCAATCGAGATAAATCCGCTCCTCGCTTCTTCGAATTTTTCTTCATCGGTAATATCGCGCAGCACCACGACTATTCCCTGCATTTCCCCGTCCAATGCGTACGGAGACGCAATCATAAGCACCGATAATTTTTTCTCGGTTCGCAACGTAAGCACCAATCGTTCCGCAAGCGTCGTACGCTCCTTCATGGCGCGCTCCAGAATGCTGTATTTGGGCACCTCTTGGCCTTCCACCGTATCGATAGTCTTAATAATCTTATAAATCGAGGAGCCTATGTATTCGTCAACGTTTACATCGAACAGCTTGCCGGCACTTGTGTTCGCAAAAAGGAGATTGGTCTTCAAGTCGATTACCGCGACCGCATTGTCGATGCTCTCAAGAATCGCGGTATGCTTTATGTTTTCAAGCTCGATTGCGCGTTTTGCCTCGGTAACCGCCTGGCGCTGATATTCGGATTCTTGCGCGCGTGCCGTAATGTTTGCGGTTGCAATCTTTATTTTCTCTTCCAAACTCGCATACAGATTGTCCAAACGCTCTACCATTGAATTAAACGCGGTACTGAGCGCCGTAATTTCAGCGCTGCCATCTACCGTGAGACGCTCCTTGAAATTACCCTCGCTGATGCGCACCACCGAATCAATAACTTTAGAAATGGCGCGGAATGTGGAGCGCACCATGAGTGCAATCATGAGCGCTACAAAAAGCGCGGAAATAATCGTGAGCAAACCGAGGAGCATCGCTTCGTTTATGGCAACCTGCTCAATATCGCGGAGGTCAACTTCGTGCACAAAAAAGAACGGATAGCCATCTACCTTCGCGATACCATGAACTTCCGTGCCATCACCCACGGTATCGCTCACGTCGAGCGTTGTCGGCGCAATATATGTTTCTACGCCCTTTTGTACGGCGTCATATTGCAGCGGCTTTATTTCGATGCCGGGGAACCGCGACTCGTTGATTATTCTCTCTGCAACGGCCGGTGCTACATGCCCGATGCTGTGATAGACTCTGTCCTGAATATTTGAAGCAATAACTACGCCAAGCTCGTCCGTCAACATAAGTTTTACCGACGACTTCCCGCTCATATAATCCGCAATCAATGCGTCCACAAACGACGGACTTCGCTTCATCACCAAAACACCGATAATCGATTTATCGGCATCGAACACGGGGGCGGAAAAATAATAACCCGGCTGCTTCGAGGTTATGCCGATTGCCATTTGAAGACCCGGGCGCCCCTCAATCGCCTGCTTATAATACCTACGAAATGAATAATTCTGATTGATAAAGGTGGGATCGGTCGAAATAAGCGCCGTGCCCGCCTTATCTAAAAGATATATAGCCGAATAATTATTATTTACGTTAAACGTATCGAACATCCGCATAATTGCGGGAATGTCGCGCTTCGGAAAACCGGAACTCAGATACTTCACGACGGATTCCTGCGAAGCGAGAATATCCGCCGTCTCTTCGGAATCCGTAATAATACGTGCGAGCTCGTGCGTCGCCTGACCTTCTACTGAGAGTAGATTTTTTCTCTCCACGGAAAGGAGATCGTTTAACGCAACTTTGTACACGGCAACGGAAACAAAAACACCGACCACGCTGATGATGCATGCGACGATAATCGCGAGCCGTGTTGCTGTCGGTGTCTTGTTATAGATATCCAAAAGTTTTCCCATTTCGCTGATATTATTATACCAACTCGCACTTTACTCTTCATCGTTGTATACTGCGTATATATGTTCTCATCTCTTATCATTAACACCATTCCTTTTTTACAAACACTCGCGATTTCGCTCGGCATCAAAGACATTCTTGATATCCTGATAGTCGCGTTTCTTATTTACATCTCGATACTCATCATAAAAAGAACGCACTCAACGTTCATTTTTTTCGGCGTAGCGATACTCGGCAGCATCTACCTTGCAGCACGCGTCTTTAACCTCTCTCTTACAATAGTAATCTTCCAGACCATTTTCCCGTTCCTCGTCTTCGTGCTCGTAGTCATTTTCCAGCGCGAAATACGCTATTTTTTCGAGTGGATGGCGACATGGCCGCTGCTCTCATTCTTGAAACCGAAAAGCACCGCTACCGAAGATACGTTAAACGACATCGTGGCGGCAGCCATTCGTCTTGCAGAGACTAAGACAGGCGCGCTTATTGCGTTAACCGGCAGACAATCGATTGACCGTTTCTTGAGCGGCGGATTCTCACTGCAAGGAAAAATATCCGTGCCGCTGCTTCTCAGCATCTTCGATGAGTCTTCTCCCGGCCATGACGGCGCGGTCATTGTCGACAATAATCGCATCGAAAAATTCGGCGCGCGCCTGCCTTTGGCAGAAAAATTCGAATACGAAAATCTCGGCACGAGACACTGCGCGGCGCTCGGCCTCGCGGAACGCTCCGATGCGCTTGTTATCGCCGTATCCGAAGAACGCGGCACTATTTCCTACGCATTCGGCGGCACACTTGTAACCATAAAAGAGCCCATCGAGCTCAAAGAGATTTTGCAGCACTTCCTTGAAGACAGCATGCCCGTGCAACAGAAGAGCCCGCTCCACACGCTTATTACGAATAACGTTCCTGAAAAAATCGCCGCACTTGCGGTAGCAGTTGCGGCTTGGCTTCTCTACAATTCAATTTAGCGCGTTACCAGACGATATCCTTGCGCACCACCTTTGTCGGTTGATAGTCGCACATGTCGCAATTGTCGCATTTTGCGTTCGCATAATTCTCTCCGAAATACTTGAGGAGCATTTTTCTCCTGCAAAAACGCGCCGTGCAATACGTGACCATCGTTTCTAATTGCTCCTCTGCGACGCGGATACGCGCAGCATCAGTCATTTTGCCGATGAAGTATTCGTGCTTCTCTTTGTCGTGGTAACTGAAAAATAATACGCACTCGGCGGGTTTCCCGTCACGCCCCGCGCGGCCCGTTTCCTGATAATATCCTTCCAAATTTTTCGGCAAGTCGTGATGGATTACAAAACGGATATCGGGTTTATCGATACCCATGCCGAATGCGATAGTCGCCGTGATTATTTGCACCTCGCCTTTCATAAACAGTTCCTGATTCTTCGCGCGTTCTTTAGGCGAAAGCCCTGCGTGATACGGCAGCGCCTGAATGCCGTCCGCAGTCAGATCTTCCGCCACGCGTTCAACCGACGCGCGGCTGTGGCAGTACACAATGCCTGATTTTCCGGGGCGGTCTTCTATATAGCTCACGATTTCCGCGTACGCATCTGATTTTGGACGGATTGAATAATGGATATTAGGGCGGTCAAAACTGCCGCAGAATGAACCGTAATCGTTAAACGCGAGCTGGCGCACAATATCACTCTTTACCTTCGCAGTAGCCGTTGCGGTAAGCGCAATGACGGGGACGCCCGGAAACTGGCCTCTTACCTGCGATATATTGCGATATTCGGGGCGAAAATCGTGTCCCCACTCGGAAATACAATGAGCCTCATCAACGGCTATGAGCGATACGGTAAGCGATTTTAGAAACTCCATAAAACCCTCCTTCATAAGACGCTCGGGAGCCACGTAGAGAATTTTAATTTTTCCGTCCTGCAAATCCTGTTTGATTCTGCGCTCTTCGCGGATGCCAAGACTGCTGTTTAAATACGCCGCTGCAATATCGCTTTTTTCTAAGCCCGAAACCTGGTCCTTCATGAGCGAAATAAGCGGAGAGACGACAAGCGTAAGCCCCGGCAACATCAGTGCGGGCAATTGATAGCAGAGCGATTTGCCGCCTCCTGTGGGCAGGAGTGCCAGCGTATCTTTTCCTGCTAACACATTCTCTATAATCTTCTGCTGCAGCGGTCTGAATTCGTCAAAACCAAAATGTTTTTTGAGTGTCGGGCGCATAAGAAATCTGTAGGTTATGATTATGCCCCAGGTCTGACATGCTGTAAATTTTTTACTGTGCATATCGCAAAAAGCCTGCTATTATGACTTCGATCATGCTTATCGATGATGTCGTCATATCCGTCGCTGCCGGCAACGGCGGCAAGGGAAAAGTAGCATTCAACAAGAACCTCATGGAACTCGGACCGACCGGCGGCACGGGAGGCAACGGAGGCAGTGTTTATTTTGAAGGCACTTCGGATCTTGGCGCGCTCAATAAGTTCCGCTTCAAAAAAGAAGCCGTCGCAGAAAACGGTGAAGACGGAAAGGCACAGTTCAATGACGGCCATACTGCCCCCGACCTCATACTTCAGATACCTGTCGGCACGGTCATTCACGACCTCGAACGTTCACGGACCCATGAGATTGTGAAAATCGGCGAACGCGTCCTTATCGCTAAAGGCGGACGCGGCGGCAGGGGCAATTTCCATTTCCGCTCATCGAAAAACACCACGCCGAAACAGTTTCAGCCCGGAATCCCCGGCGAACACACGAAAGTTCGCCTGGAGCTCAAGCTTATTGCCGACGTTGGCTTCGTGGGGCTTCCTAATGTGGGTAAATCGAGCCTATTGAACGCTATTACTGCGGCAACCGCTAAGGTGGCCAATTACCCCTTTACGACGCTTGAACCGAACCTGGGAGCGTATTACGAGCTTATTCTTGCGGATATTCCCGGGCTTATCGAAGGTGCCTCAAGCGGCAAAGGACTTGGTATAAAATTCCTTCGCCATGTGGAACGCACGAATACCCTTTTCCATTTCGTTTCAGCCGAATCGGAGCATCCGGCGGAAGACTACGCGACTATCCGCAAAGAGCTCAAAGCGTATAATCCGGAGCTTCTCGACAAGAAAGAATTTCTTTTCATCAGCAAGAGCGATGCGGTAGATGACGAGACGCTTGAGAAGTTATTCAAAGTCATGAAGAAAAAGAATCCGAACGTGCTCGCGATTTCAATTCTCGACGACGAAAGTCTTGATGAAGTAAGAAAGATTCTTAACCAAATCGCAAAAGAAAAGCACGCGGCATAAGTTCAAAAAAATCCCCGTACGGGGATTTTTGTTTAGCCTCACGCGAATATTAGAGATGCAGATAACGGCGGACCGCGAAATAACTTGATGCGACTCCCATACCTACGCAGAAAAGCATCTGATAGCCGAAGAGCGCAAAAACGTTATCGGAAAAATACTGCGAAAGATTTATTTCGCCAATGAAGCTATTGATGGACGGCGAAAGGAAGTTGATGACGGGAATAAGCGCAATAAAGCTAATAATCGCTGCGATAACGCCGTAGATGATGCCTTCCACCACGAACGGGCCGCGAATGAACGCATTTGAAGCACCTACGAGACGCATGATGCCAAGCTGCTCGCTCGCCGAAAAGATTGCAAGACGGATGGTATTAAATGTTACGACTGCCGCGAGGAAAGAGAGGAAAATGGTAAGCGTGATTCCTCCTTTGCGCAACGTATCAATAAAGCCCACGAGGCGATCAATAACCACCTGATTCTGCGCGTAGGTCACCTTTTCAATCTGATCCTTCAACGTCTGATTTTCGAGATAGCTCGCAATCGTCTTATACTGGCTCGGATCTTTTGCCTTGATATTTAACGAGGCAAGAAGCGGGTTTTTGTCGAGTTCTTCCACTGCTTGGCTCAAGGCCGCATCGCCCGCATGGCGATTCTTGAAATCAGCAAGCGCCGCTTCCGATGAAATGTATTCAACGCTTTTTACTTCCGCGAGATTCTCAAGCGATTTCTTGATATTCAAAATGTAATCTTCCGCGGCATTGCTCTTGAAATAGACGCTGATGTCGATTTTCTCCTGCAATGAACCGATCGCCGCCTTGCCTGTCACATTGAAGAGCACGAGCCCCTCGAACACGACTGCCGCAAGAATCATGATGCTGATGGTCGAAACCGAAAGCCAGCCGTTGCGTACAAAGGCCTGTAATCCGTATTTAATAATGCGTGTGAGCGTAACAATCATGTTAGTCCAATATAAATCTTCCGTTTGCCTCGTCCTTTATAATCATACCGTTTTCGAGCGTAATCACGCGCTGACCGAGCGAGTTCACCACTTCTTTGTCGTGCGTTGCGAGAATCACCGTGCTGCCGAGCTCGTTAATCTTCGTGAGCAACTTTACGACTTCCCACGTGTTATACGGATCAAGGTTCCCAGTCGGCTCATCGGCAATCAACACGTCAGGACGGTTAATCATCGCGCGGGCAATCGCCACGCGCTGCTTCTCGCCGCCTGAAAGTTCCGTCGGGAAATTCTTCGCTTTATCCTTCAAGCCCACCATGTCGAGCACCTGCGGAACGTACTCGTTGATTTCAGATTGCGGACGGCCGGCGACTTCAAGGGCAAATGCCACGTTTTCAAACACGTTCTTCTTCATGAGAAGCCTGAAGTCTTGGAAGATGACGCCGATATGGCGGCGGAGTTCCGGCAGTTCGCTCGATTTCAATTTGTTGACCTCGTAGGAACCGAAAAATACCTGGCCTTTTGTCGGCTTCTCCTCGCCTGTCAGCATTTTTATTATGGTGGACTTTCCCGCGCCTGACCTGCCCACAATACTCACAAACTCACCGGGCTGAATCTTAAAGTTCACTTTGTCGAGCGCCACCATGCCTCGGCTGTACGTCTTCGTTACGTTTTGAAAGATAATCATGTATGCAAATAAATCAGTTGTTCAATCACTGTGCCTCGTTAGTATAGCAAAAAAAACAACGGCTCTCAATAAATCTAAGCCAATAAGTCGAGATTCCCGTCTAAAACGTCATCTACCTTCGATATTTTAACGCCTGTTAAGTGATTTTTAACCTGCTTATACGGGTGCAAAACATACGAGCGGATTTCGTGGCCCCATTCGGGCATTACTTTCGTGCGAAGGTTGTCGAGCGACGCAAGATGCTTTTCCTGCATGAGACTCACAAGCTTTGACTTCAATAGCGCCATCGCTTTCACACGGTTTGCCGCCTGAGAGCGTTCCACGCGCGAAGACACAACGATGCCTGTCGGCAAATGCACGATGCGCACCGCAGTCTCCACTTTGTTTACGTTCTGACCGCCCGGACCTCCTGCGCGTGAAAAATCCACCTTCAAATCTTTTTCGGGAATCTGGATATTTCTTGCTTCCATTTCCGGAAGTTCGGGAAGGACTTCCACGAGCGCAAACGACGTGTGGCGCAGTTTCTTTGCATCGAACGGTGAAATGCGGACCAAGCGATGCACGCCCGATTCACCCTTCATGCGTTCGTACACGCCCTCGCCGCGGAATTCATATGTGTAATCGTCAATCTGAATCTTTTTCCAGCCTTTCCGATCGGCAAAACGAGAATACATCCGAAGGAGCATCTGCGCCCAGTCTTTTGCATCGTCGCCTCCCGCTCCTGCGAGAACGGATAAAGAAATTATGTTAGGATTTACTGCCATTTTTTCGTGTGTTACCTGAATTATGCCTTATTTTATGCGGAAAATACACCGATTCACATCTATTGACTTTTCTTATGTTTTTTGATATATTAATGCCAGCAACCTTGTAACTCTAGTAGCACACTTCCCACCAACGAGGCTCATGCCTCAAGGAGAACGCTGTGAACACGAATCCCAGTCCGACGACGCCCATGCTGTCGCTCGTTCGCCAGAACGAGTCCCGCAGCGAGAAGCTCTTCAAGATCGCGCTCGAGCTCAACCCCGCGTTGACGCCCGAGAAGTTCAAGATGCTCATGGAGCGGGAGACGCTCGCCGCGAAGCTCAACAACATCCTCGCCGTGCGCGAGGCCGAAGAGGCCGCGCGCAAGAAGGAGGAGGAGCAGCGCGCCCTCGACGAAGAGGCGAACGCTCTCGAGAAGAAGCTGAACTCGGTCCTGAACCCCGTGAAGCCGAAGGAGCCCGTCGTCCTGCTCACGAGGAAGAAAATCGCCGAGATGGCGCCGGCGCAGCCGCCGAGCCTCGAGGAGCGCATCGACGCGCAGAAGCAGAAGCACGGGACGAAGGTTCCGGAGAAGATCTTCAGCTACAGCACCCACGAGTACGTGATGGGGCTGCGCGGCGCCATGATCGGCGTGAAGATCGGCTTCGAGCGCGACAAGCAGAAGAGGGTGAACGACGAGGAGGCGCACGTCGCGTACCAGAAGAAGTGCGACTCGGTCCAGCGCTTCATCGACATCCTCACGGAGATCGTGAAGGTCGGCTACCAGCTCGACCCGAACGACAAGAAGAACCACGCCGGACAGCACGTGTACCGCGAGGTGCTCGCGCTCCTCCAGACCGACATCCGCCTCAAGGAGCACTGCAAGCTCCCCGAGACGAAGGCCGAGCGCGAGGCGCGCGAGAAGCACGAGCAGGAGCTCCAGCAGCAGGCGCAGCAGGCCGAGGAGCAGCGGCTCGCCGAGCGGAAGAAGATGGTCAACGAGATCATCGACCGCATGAAGATGGTGGAGCTCTTCGCGAAGATGTCCGACGACGCGCGCATCCAGATCGCCGAGCGCATCGCGAGGAAGTTCTCGGGGGCGAGCCCCGAGTCCCGCCTGAAGCAGGCCGCCCGCGAGAAGTGCGGGGGCGACGTGAAGGCGGCGAACCGCCTGCTCGGCATCGCGCTCGCCCGCGCGGGCAGGTGCACCGAGGACGAGGTGAACGCCATGTTCCCCTCCCCGAAGCAGCAGAACGGGAAGAAGCAGAAGAAGAACAAGCGGTAGGAGCAATCCTCCTACCTCGTAACACAAACCCCACCGGAACATCGGTGGGGCTTTTCTTTTGAGTTGTCTCTTACTGGAGCCACCTCAGAGAGTTGAACATCGCTTGCGTGCAACACGCTCGCTCTTTGAAACCCTTCGGTTTCAATACTTCCGGCACGGGGAAACTACCGTTTCCCCGACCCCCTTCCCGTTCAAATCTTGGAGCCACCTCCGAGATTTGAACTCGGGACCCCATCTTTACGAAAGATGTGCTCTACCAGCTGAGCTAAGGTGGCAAACTAACTGCGATACGAGTATACAATATGAAAAACCCGCCGTAAAGGCGGGATTTTCATGAAGTAAGCCGTAAGCCGGGTTTACCACGCCTGCCGTCTTTGGTACTTCCTCGCTCACGCTCGGTCGCTGTCCAGAAACAAAATATCCGCCTTTTTACGGGCGGAATTTTGGAAGCAAGTCATAAGCCGGGTTCTGTTTATGTAGCAATTCATCTAGGTCCGAAATTACTTTCGGACTCAAGCGACTCTCCCTTATTATTTTCATAACACGGGCACGGTCTTGCACTCGGGTAAGGATTTTGCCGTTTCATCTCCGCTTTGTTGTCCCTATCGCGGAGTTAAGCCAGCTACGTTGGGATCGGGCTCCCCTTGGCTTTCGCCTTGGGCGTCACTGTTCTCACCTCTATCCTCGCGGACGACGGGCGTTACCCGCTACCTGTTCGCATCTTGCGACGCGATGAGTGTCCGGACTTTCCTCTGTTTTTAAGCAGCTGCCACTTGGCTTACTTCGAGATACACTGTATCACAAATTGAGCAAAAAATCAAGTGCCAACAAAAGTTCTCCAAATAAAAAAGCCTCCGGCGAACAAGTCGCGCGGAGGCTCAGAGCGATGAAGAGGAACAAGTCCTCAAGGATTCTGGGCTCTATCCAGTCTTCCGGACAGAGGACAGACCGAGGGAGTCACTGCAGATGTCGTCCCGGTAGTATTCGTGGATGCGCAGACCATCTGCATCGAAGCGGCCGATGCCGACCCGATGTCCATCCGAATCAACATCCAAGCACCGGACGTTGACGTTCTCGAAGAGTCGCTCTCCGGTCGCGAGGAAGTGGCTGATAATCGTATAGACCATCGCCTGCGCAGTCGGCGTCTCCTCGTCCTTCGCGAGAAGCGCCTGTTGCCTTGTCCAGTTTTTACCCGTCGAGTTCCCGATGGGAGTCTTCCGGACCAACTGCCAGCGCGCGTCACCTCGAATATTTGCGAACGCCTGCTCGTTGTACCAGGCGCCCTCGTGGTTGTAGAAGAACCTGCGCTCTACCTTGTCGCGGATATCGAGAATCGAGAGCGGGAAGACTGCGCGAAGCAGATGCGTGTTCCTGCATTCCCTTAAGACTGCCTCGGTGAACGGAATCTTGTCGAGAGCCACGAGCTGGTGCTTCGTGGGGTTCACGCCAAAATGCCGGATTGCCTCTTCGACACCGAAGAAGTTCCGTTCCAGGAGATAGCGCGCGCGATTCTGGCTGGTCGCGGCTTCGAGGCCGCTATCGTCCTGAATTAGCTCCACCACTTTCGTGGCGAGCTCGTTGCCCTTCGAGTTGATGATTCTCTGGGCGAGTTCGTCGGTGAGGCCTGCTGCCTCAAGCTTCAGGAGCATCTCGTGCTCCTTGTGCACCGACAGGGTACGGCTCACGATGGATGACATCGCACACCTCCTGTACGCGTGAAAAGAAGCGGACCGCGCTCCGCGGACTGTCTCTCTCATGAGACGAGCGCTTGAAAAACCAACGAGTGGCATACCAAGCGCTCGTCTCATGCGGCCGAATTATCTCTTAAATTATGATTATAAAGGAACGCAAATATAATACCACTTATATGCACACTGTCAATTCCTTGCGTCCAGTGCCTTATTTACCATCGCGTCGGCGCGCTTGTTCTTCTCACGAGGAATATGCACGAAAGAGACCGAATGATAATGAGGAATCAGTTTTTGTACCTCCAAAAATATCTCGCGAAGTCCCTCATTTTTTACTTTGTACTCCCCCCTCATCTGCTTCACGATAAGCTCGCTGTCCATACGGACTTCGATATTAACGTGCGCAGTATCTTCAATGCCCGTTGCTCGCTTCACATGCTTCAACGCATAAAGAAGCGCTTTGTATTCGGCGATATTGTTCGTCGTGTCGCCGATATATTCGCCATGCTCGAAATCTTCGCCAATCACCACGCCGATTGCCGCGGGACCGGGGTTGCCGCGGGCGCCGCCGTCCGTATATACCACAATATTATTTTTCATTCTGCTTCATTACTTTCCAAGGGAAAGGATCAGTTATGGCGGTCACAAAACCTGCGGCCGATTTATGTCCGCCGCCGCCCATTTTTGCCGCGAGCGCCGCAACATCAACGGTGCCATTTGAACGAATGCTGAACCTGCGTCTGCCGTTACGTTCATACCAGAGAATCGCGATGGGCGCTTTGGTCATCGAGAGCGCATTCCCCGTTTCCGATTGGAGAATCGGCGAATTCACCGCGTACGCTTTGTGACCCAAAAATTCCACCGGATAGGCGTTATCTACCAAGCGGCGGATAAGTTCATTGTTATATCGTATAAGAAGCTTCCCTTGCTCGATAAGCTTTTTTCTTTTTTCCGGATGCTCAACTGATGCAATAAATTTACCCCACTCCTTAAAATCGTATTTTGTGAGATTTGCTACCATGCTGAGCTCGAGCGTGTGCGGCACCTTGAAGCGCCAGAGGTCTATATCCTCAACATTCTTCAAATAAAGCGGCATCGGCTTCTTAGGATGAAAATATTCCCACGCAAGTACGGCGCCGGAATGGTCATTATCAAAGACATAATTGGGCGCCTCTTTCACGTCCTCTTCAGAACTAAAGTGATGATCAATAACCGTCACCTTACTCTTCTTTTTTTCTAGCATCTCCATATCTTCTTTTGAGATGCTGTTGTCGAGAATATAGATATCTCTTCCCGATAAATTCGTATTCGGTAACGCTCGCGGCTCTACCGGATAATAATCCGCTTTCGCTCCAAACTTCTTCCACGCTGCCCACGCCGCAGTAAAACCGTCCGGACAATTTATGTGATAGACGACCGCTATTTTTTTCATGTTATTTTAACACCGTAATTCCGGGGAGTTTCTCGCCGGCAAGATATTCTAACATGGCGCCGCCTCCCGTCGAGAGAAAGACATTTTTTGGCATAGCTGCAGGGCTCTTTTTCACGGTTCCCAGCGAGGCTATCGTCTCACCACCGCCAATGATTACCTGCGCTTTTTTGTTCTTCAAAATCGCGTTCCAGAGCGCTGCCGTACCTTTTGCATACGCTTTTTTCTCATACAATCCCATCGGACCATTCCAAATAATCGTCTTCGCCGCGTGAATGATTTCCGCGTATTCTTCCGCTGTTCCGTCACCGATATCGAGGAGTCTCGAACCGTCACAGCGCGCATCCGACGGCGTGAACACTTTTGCGGAGAACGCATATTTTTTCACGTCCGAAACGAGCTCCTTATCATACAGCGAGTCGTGCATAGGAATCCCCTGCGCTGCAAGAAGCGTATTGCCTGCGCCTCCTCCTGCCAAAAATATATCCGCCTGCTTCCAAAATCGTTTGAAAAGAGGAAGTTTGTCCGATACTTTTGCGCCTCCCAGAATAAACACGAGCGGGTGTTCCGCATGCTTCATTACGCCACTAAGCGCCGAAATCTCCTTCTCAAGCTGTAAACCTCCAAACGACGGCAAAAGCTTCGCTATCGCATGCACGGATGCGTGCGCACGGTGCGAAACCGCGAATGCTTCGTTAATAAACACTTCTCCGAGCGTAGAAAGCTGCTTTGCCAATCGCGCATCGTCCTTCTCCTCGCCCTGAATAAATCGGATATTTTCGAGAAGAAATACGGAGTCCTTGCTCGATGCAATTTCCTCGCGCAATTCTTCAAAATCAAACGTGGGCAAAAATTTTACCGTTTCTTTAATCTCCTTCCCGATGAGCTCTGCAAAAGGCTTTAGCGTTAATGTGCGCTCTACGCCATTCGGACGCCCACGGTGGCTCACGAGTACCACGCGCACATCATGCTTTCGTAACAGTTTTATTGTGGGAATCGCCGAACGCAAACGATATAACCCTTCAACCGAATCCTTGTCGATATTCAGGTCAATACGAACTACGGCAACACGCCCCTTATATCGTTTTGCAATCGTATCATTCAGAAAATGTGCCATGTGCGTTATAATAACATGTAATGGACGTGCATAAAAATATTGTAGTACTCGGCGGCGGTTTTGGCGGCCTTCACGCTTCTCACTCAATCGCACGCGGACTGCGAGCAAATAAATTACAGGACCGCTACAAAGTTATTCTTGTCGACCACCACTCGGCACACGTGTTCACACCGCGCATCTACGAAGTGGCGGCGGTACCGGAAACATCGGTGCGCGCGGACGCCATCCGGAATGCGATAAGCTTTCCTCTTCGCACGCTTGCAGCCCGCGAACATATAGAGTTCATGGAGGGTTCGATTGTGCGTATAGACCCGGAGCGCCGCAGTGTCTATCTCGCGTCGCAGGAACTTCAGTACGAATATCTTATTCTCGCGACGGGTTCCGAGACGCATTATTTCGACATACCCGGAATCGAGCACAATGCGCGTCCGCTCAAAACGATTGAAGACGCACTCTCAATCCGCAAAGCGATAGCGTCGCTCAAAGACGCGCAGGACAGCGAAAATGCACACGTCACCATAGTAGGAGGCGGCCCGACAGGCGTTGAGGTAGCTGCGGAAATCCAAATGCGGAATCCCAAATTCCAGATTTCACTTCTCGATCCGCATGACCGCATCCTCTCCGATTTCGATGTGCGCATTGCGAATATCGTAAAAGAGAGACTCGAAAAGATGGGCGTGCATGTGGTCACGCGAGAACGCGTCACGCGCGCGACCGATACCGCACTTATCCTTGAGAGCGGAGAAAAAATATATTTTGACCTTCTTCTCTGGACCGGCGGCGTACGCGCCAACAAGGTGACGAATGCGCTGCCTTTCAGGAAAAGCGAGCGCGATGCCATTATTGTGGACGAGTTTGCGCGCTGCCAGTATGTAAAGGAAGGCTCGCCCATCGACCGCCATGTCTACGCAATCGGCGACGTTGCTTACTTCCACGATGAGGAAAATGACCGCACAGCACCCGCGCGCGCACGGCACGCGATTGTGGAGTCCGAAATCGCGGCGAATCACCTACTTGGCGAAATCGAAAAAGAGGAGAATCTTCCCGTGAAAGCACGCCACATTCCTTCACCGTACGTAGATTCCCCGTATGTTATTCCCGTCGGTGGAAAATTTGCGGTAACAAAAGTAGGCCCGTTTATTATTCAGGGCGGGATTGCACACATATTTCTGCACTTAGTAGAACTCAATTATTTCCTCTCGATAATGCCTTTTGGCTCCGCGATTGCGGCGTGGTTTAAGAGCTCACTTACGTTTTAGTATTTGTCTTCGTTGCTAATAAAAATAACGAATCCTACTATTGCTACAATTACGACTGCCGCGATTATAAGCATCATACTGGTTACAGTATAGAACAAGAGAAACAATATCGCCCCTTTGGGGCCGATATTCTTTGTATACAAAAATACCAGCAAACCCTACTTTCCAAGCCATCGAAACAGCTAGTATCATCGGGATGTAACGCTTTCACTTCTCTGTTCGGAATGGGAAGAGGTGGAGCACGTCACATTAAATCACTGGTATATTGGATTCTACACGATTTTAAAGTAATTGCAAGTTAAACAGATTTCATTCGTCCATCAGTAAACGAAATGAACAAGTGAGTGCATTAGTACTCCTCGGCTTAACACGTTACCGTGCTTACACCTAGAGCCTATCAACCTGGTAGTCTTCCAGGGACTCATGATATCTAATCTTGGGAGAGGCTTCGCGCTTAGATGCTTTCAGCGGTTATCCTGTCCGAACATAGCTACCCGGCACTTCACCTGGTGGCAAAGCCGGTACACCAGAGGTTCGTTCATCTCGGTCCTCTCGTACTAGAGACGACTTCCCTCAAATATCTACGCCTGCAACAGATAGAGACCAACCTGTCTCACGACGGTTTGAACCCAGCTCACGTACCACTTTAAATGGCGAACAGCCATACCCTTGGGACCTTCTCCAGCCCCGGGATGTGGTGAGCCGACATCGAGGTGCCGAGCGTTGTCGTCGATAGGGACTCTCGGACAACACCAGCCTGTTATCCCCGGAGTAACTTTTAGCCGTTGTCTCCGACCTTCCTATAGAGGATCGTCGGGTCGCTAAGTTCTGCTTTCGCACCTGCGCGGCTTGTCGGCCTTGCAGTCAAGCCAGCTTATGCCTTTACACGTCCAGCGCGATTTCCATCCGCGCCAAGCTGACCTTGATAAACCCCTCCGTTACATTTTGGGAGGGTTCCGCCCCAGAAAAACTGCCCGCCAGACACTGTTCCCATGTGTTTTTGCCACACAGGTTAGACATTAACGAACAAAAAATGGGTGTTTCATTGTTGGATCCATTCCATCCGAAAACAGAACTTCAAATCCTCCCCACTACGCTACGTAATCGCACATTAATATCAATATCAAGCTACAGTAAAGCTTCCGGGGTCTTTTCGTCTAGTTGCAGGATCCCCGCGTCTTCACGGGAATCGCACTTTCATCGGGCTCTTCGTTGAGACAGTTCTCCAATCGTTACGCCTTTCATGCGCTTCGGAACTTACCCGAAAAGGAATTGCGCTACTTTAACACGGTTATAGTTACCGCGGACATTGACGAGGGCTTCGGGCAGTGAGCAATATACCTTGCGGCATATCACCCCCACCGTTAACCTTCTCGCATCGGTCAGGCGTCACCCCCTATACATCCTCTTACGAGTTCGCAGGGAGCTGTGTTTTTGATAAACAGTCGCCAGAGAAACTTTAGCTGCGGCCCATCTTGCGATGGGCAAGGCTTATCCCGAAGTTACGCCTAGCTTTTTTGCCGAGTTCCTTAACGAAGAATCACCCGTTCTCCTGAGGCTACTCGCCTCATCCACCGGTGGCGGTTTACGGTACGGTACCTTTTGAGCGCACCTTAGGGGGTTTTCTCGGAAGACTCTTCACCTGAATCGGTTCGGTAAAACCAAACCTTTTCCCGACACCGAAGTTCGCCATTAAAGGCAGCTACCCGGATTTTCCTGGATAGCAAATCTTGTGCTAGGAACGTCAAACCATTAAGACGATCAGACTTATTTTCTTCGTCACCCCATCGGTATCTCACAAAAGGTGGGCTGGAATATTAACCAGCTGTCCATCAGCTACGGCTTTCGCCATTGCCTAAGGGCCGCCTCACCCTCCGACGATTTTCGTTGCGGAGGAAACCTTGGATTTGCGGAGATCTCGGTTTTCACGAGATTAGCGATTACTCATTCCAACATTCTCTCTTCCAAGCGCTCCACAGGTCCTCGCGGATCCGGCTTCAACGCACTTGAAATGCTCTCCTACCACTCATATCTCCGAAGAGATATAAATTCGCGTCTTCGGTGGCGCGCTTAGCCCCGGTAAATTTTCGGCGCCACCACCCTCGAATAGTGAGTTGTTACACACTCTTTAAAGGATGGCTACCTCTAAGCCAACCTCCTATCTGTTAATGGGTGATGACTACCTTTCACACTTAGCGCACACTTAGGGACCTTAGACGGCGATCTGGGCTGTTCCCCTCACGACCACGGAGCTTAGCCCCCGTAGTCTGACTCCTATGCTTTTACCTTCTGGTATTCGGAGTTTGATTGATTGCCCGAGCTTTCGCC
The DNA here is from genome assembly GCA_037444725.1 of Candidatus Jorgensenbacteria bacterium. Classification (GTDB taxonomy): domain Bacteria; phylum Patescibacteriota; class Minisyncoccia; order UBA6257; family GWB1-50-10; genus CAIKKG01. The sequence goes on from JBBILW010000005.1 coordinate 25,014, forward strand.
CTTTGACTATCATCCAGTGCTCTACCTCCAAAAGGAAACACATAAGGCTAGTCCTAAAACTATTTCGGAGAGAACCAGCTATTACCAAACTCGATTAGCTTTTCACTCCTTGCCCCAGCTCATCCGAGAGTTTTGAACGACTCACCGGTGCGGCCCTCCATCAGTATTTCTACCGACTTCAGCCTGGCCAAGACAAGCTCGTCTGGTTTCGGGTTTGACACACACTGCTAACTAACGTAACTCACTGGGTATGTCCCAAAGGGACACGCCAAGTAAGTTATGAAAGTAACGCCCTATTAAGACTCGCTTTCGCTATGCCTTCCTCCGCAGAACGGAGTTAAACTTTGCAATGTACATCAACTCGTTGGATCATTCTTCAATAGGCACATGGTCACTCTGCACTATCCTTGCGGATAGTACTTAGAGCCCCCATTCCTTGTAAGTGGATGGTTTCAGGTATTATTTCAACGCCCTTGCCGGGCTGCTTTTCACCTTTCCCTCACGGTACTAGTTCACTATCGGTCATCAAATATATTTAGCCTTACCAGATAGTACTGGTAGTTTCCTCCAAGGTTAGTTTGCCTCGAAGTACTCAAGAATAAAGAAAAAGAGTTCTTACGTTTTCGCTTACGAGGCTATCACTCGCTATGGCTCCACTTTCCAGTGGATTCAGCTAACTTAAGAATTTGTAACTCTTCTTTTAAGTTTCAAGCTTACAAACTTAAAAATATCCTTACCTTACAACCCCCGCAACTCTTTCTTGCGAAAAACCTGTGGGTTTGGGCTTCTCCCGGTTCGCTCGCCGCTACTAAGGGAATGCTGATTAGTTTATATTCCTCCGGGTACTGAGATGTTTCACTTCCCCAGGTATGCTCCTATCACATAGTTAATGTCGACAGGCACTATCGGTTCACGATAGTAGGTTTCCCCATTCGGACATCTCCGGATCATAGGCTGCTACGCGCCTCCCCGAAGCATTTCGCTGCTACGCTGCGTCCTTCATCGCTATTTGATGCCAAGGCATCCTCCATCCACCCTTATTGTTCATTTCGTTTACTCATGGACGAATCGCTTTTCGTCACGAATAAAATCGCAAACTTTCGTTTGCTACTACTTAACCCTACTTACTTTAGTTACTTGTAGATTCTTTCTGACTATTCACTTGTCAACGTTCGCGAAAAAAAATCCGCCTCTACGGCGGTCACCACATTCACACAGTGGCTACCCGCCTATATATGTGGACTGGAAATTCATTCGTTTGGATATTGTATAGGAAGCCCTTTTTAATGTCAACACCCCTCATGGGGCCTCACGCCTGTGGATACCTACCTATTTCAAACATTCGAATATGGTACAATAAAGCCGAGGTTCAAGGAGTTCGAAGGCCCGTACCGTAAGGGAAAAGCTACTCAGTTGTATAGCAATGTGCAGTTGATAGATAACCTTGAACCTCTTCAAAAAATCCCCTGAGTCTAGGGGATTTTTTGTTTCAGAAATATATGACTTTTTTTACGCGATAGGCGCGAAATCGAATCCGAAATATTGCCTCCGTTTAAATGCGTTCGGTCCGGTTTTGTCGAGCACGATGATGCTCTCGCCTACCGGCGCCACAATGCGCCCGCCGATACGCACCTGCTCCTTCCAGGCCGTTGGAATTTTATCGCTCGCAACCGATGCGATAATTTTATCGAATGGCGCCTCGTTCTCAACGCCGTTTTTTGCATCGCTTTTTATGACCTGAACCGTGCCATCGGAAATGAAATGATATGTTTCAAGATTTTTAGTCGCGCGTTCTGCAAGCGGTTCCAAAAGTTCGAGCGCAATAACTTTCCCGCGGGCAGATGCGTCCGTAGCGCCATTGCCGACCGCATGCGCAAGGAGCGCCGCCTGCCAGCCAGTGCCTGTTCCGATTTCCAAAATCTTTTCGCCCGCCTTCGGCTCCAGAAGCTCCAGCATAAATGCGACCGTATAAGGTTGCGAAGCAATCTGTTCGCCATTCACGCGAATCGGAATATTTTTTTGCGCTTCTCCCCGCGCTTCCTCGGGAACAAAATCCGCACGATCGATGTGCGTGAACGCATCTTTGACCGCTGGCACGCGCAACATTCCCTGGCGCAAAAGCTCCTTCACCACTCCCTCGTTCTTCATTCGTTCATTATAAAGAATTTGTACGAAACAAAACACCCTCCTTCGCTTCGACGAACGTCGGAACTACGGATGGTCGTTACCCTGCTTCGCCAAGGCTACGCAGGATTAATTTTTATGCAACACAAAAAATAAAAAGAGCCAGAAGAGGGACGGCGCCCTCACTGGCTCTTATAACAGCTACATCTTGCGGTAGTACGTCAGCTCATCAATGATACGAGTGACGAACGGCGAATACTCGCCGATGGCGTACTCTCGGGAATCATCGGGAGGAAGCTCGAGAGCCTTATCCATCCCGCGGAGATACGGACTCCGGCACCTGTACTTCTGAAGGAACTGCCAGGGAATGAACTCGATCGTGATTCCCGTACGGTTGCTCACGTGCAGCTGGGTGAACATGACCGTGGACATGAGTCCGCGGGCAAGCTCATAGCCGCTTTGGCTCGCGGCCGCCGCATTTTGCAAGAGGAACTTACCGTACTCCTGCGCCCACCAGAGCGAATGCAAGTGTCCGCCCATCAGCAAGTCGAGTGGACCTGCGGCATCCGCCATGTTAGAGAGCCACTTGCGCGGCTGATCGACGGGCGTGCGCCCGCCGCCAAACGGCTGCCACTGGTGCGCGTAGGCGATGGTGAATCCTCCCACTTTTTCCATGAACATGGGGTAGAGAATCCGGTCGGGACCGGGATTCACCGTCTTCTTCCACATGATGCGGGAGATGGTGCTCGCGTCAGACAGCAAGGGGTTCTTACCCGCGCGCTTCTGACCCTCAATGAAGCCTTTGAGTTCGGCCTCAAGGAAGTAGAGCGCGTTCTCGCCTGTCAGCGAATTGCCCCAGGTTGCCCACTCATGATTCCCCATCCACGCATTTACACAGCGCAGGGCGGGAGCGTCATGAATAAGCGGCACCATTACAGCAACCGCAAACCTCTGCTGAGAATCGACAGAGACGAGACGAATCGGACGATTCTCCGCGAAGACATTCGCGTACATGACTGACTGGAGGATGTCTCCATTGAAGCGCAAACGCGTCGCCTTGCACGCATAGAGCGAGTAGTCCATGTACTTCATGAGGAACTCCGGCTGCATCGTGATTGACCCGAACTGCGTGTCATTCACGTAGCAGATGTACGCGCTCTCTTCCGGCTTTCCGCGCTGTGCCTCAAGCACGCGCTTGGTCGTATCGTTCAAAAGACGGAGGCGGATGCGTCCGTCCTTCAGGAAGGTGAACTCAGGCATTCCGGGCGTCGCGGGCGACTTCCGGAACGTGTTCTGCCGGTGCGCCTTTGAAGTCAGCACACGGGTGTGGAACACCTTCTTCCGATACTGTGCGGCAAGCGTTGCGTCTTGCATGCCCGGCAGTGTCATCACCCAGTGGCCCTGGAAGTACGTTCCGTAGAAGAACTCCTGGTGCCCGTCAATCGTCATCCACGGCATCTTGATGTCGCGCGCGCCCATGTGGCGCGTGATCTTTTCAAGTGTCGCGAGCGGATCGACGTACTGGGTAACATCGGAGAACTGCGTGCTGTGCACGAGGCGAATTTCCTTGTCCCAGAATTTCAGCGAAAGCGAGTCGGGGCTCACTATCCTCCTGCCCACATTTCCCTGGAGCGCCGGCACATTGACCATCTCTTCGTACTCCTTCGGGTACGGGAAGTGGTTGCGCAGCGCGCAGAGAATCTCGATGATGAGCCGGTACTCCGACTTCGGCACGCCGATTGCTTCGTACATCTCGGCTGCGTTCTTGAGCGATCTGCCGATGCGGTACCAGTAAGGAATGATGTTCTCCCACTGGATGTACTGCTTCAAGCGCTGCTCACGGATGAACAGCTGGCGATTCAGCTCAGCAGACAGACTCTTCTTGTTGATGCCGAATGTCCACGAATGGCCCTCAGCGAGCATCGCGATGTTCGCGTAGTTCTCGGCGGTCATGAAATCATCATCGCCTTGAACCACGCCCACCGTGCCCTTCGTGATGCGCTCGAGCGCCTTCAGAAGGAGTCCTGCGCTGCTGATTTGCGGGCCGATCTTGTTGAGTTTCTGCTCCTCGGCAAGAACGCGCGCCTTCTTGGTCTGCACCGCAGAGAACGTCCCCTGCACCAAGCCCGTAACGAGCGAGATGTCGGGACGCGTTTGCGTGAGCGCCCATTCGAGCAGCTCCATTGCCGTGTCCTGATTGCCGAAGAGGAATTCGGCACCGAGGAGAAGCGTTACCGCGCTCTTCGAACCGATTTCATCGTTCAAATCGACCGGATGGACGGTGAGGTCCTCCCGATTCTTCTTGAGCGCCGCGGAAACTTCTCCGAGTGACTTGAAATCGGGCGCCTTCTCTTCGGACTTCACGTGAAGCTTATTTTCAAGCTCCATCGCGTCGAGCGTCTTCACGCTCTGCGCATCGATGCCGAACTCGTGTCCGTGCTTCGTCTTCGCGTACTTGTCGTCCTCGAAGGACAGCAAGCCGCGCTCGACGAAATCGGTGAGATACGCCGTAAGGAACAACTCTCCCACGCGCTTACCGTAGAGCTGCTGAGCGATGCGCGTGACCGTCATCGGACCCTGTACGAACTGAGCCGCGATGCGATTCTGCTCCCTCGAGGGTACGAGCTTCTGGAGCTCGCCGGACTTGTAGAAGCCCGAAGCATTCGCGAAGAACAAGTGATGCTCTCCGGGAATGTTCACGATGAGACTCGCGCCCGTAAGGCGAATGAGCTTACCACGAATCTTGTCCTTGTCGCCACGGATGGCGGCGTGGACATCGCTCACGCGGACGCACCGCTTCTCTTCGAGAAGCCTCATCACCCGTTCGTAGAACTTCTTCATCGCGGGCGTGAGGTTGTGCGTGTGCGGAACGGTGGGCTTCCCCTTTCGCTCCTTGGCACGCAGATTGTTCATGATGATGCTCGCACCACCCGTAGTCCTTGTGATGGCGTGGTGGAGCACCGTCTCATTCCTCAGCTCGGAGTAGCGCTCGAGAAGCCAGGACAGCGGACGCTTTTCCTGCTGCTGAATGTACACATCCGCAATGAACTGATCGCGGCGCTCCTTCGACCACATGCTGTACGTCGACTGCATGATGTGATGTGGCCTCACGAACCCGCGACCCCGTGCACGCTGGTCGACACGCCTCCAGAGCTGGTAGATGGGGATACCCTTCTCCAGCTTGCCCGCCTTCTGCATCTCTTCGAACATGGGGGTGAGATTGTCGATGAGCTCGAAGAACGACTTCGACGTCGCGTAAATCTTCTCCAGCCTTGAATAGTCCCACTTCGGAATACCTGACATAACTACCTCCCTTTCTGCAGTTGTTAACTGCGTTATGAAGTTAACAAAATACTGCCCTCAGTATTGACCTCGGGTATGGTAAAGTCAAACGAAACAGGTACTACTTTTACCGCCAAAGCGCTGCCTGAATAATGCGATGGAGAAGTTCCTGGAACGCGATTCCGCTTGCGGCGGCCGCCTTGGGAAGCAAGCTTGCCTCGGTCATTCCGGGAATGGTGTTTATTTCGAGCACATATATTGTTCCTCGCGGATCAATAATCATGTCCGTTCTCGTGGCACCCTTTGCGCCTATGCTCGTATGCGCCTTCATCGCTACTTTTTGCACCTCCTTTATCAAATGTTCCGAAATGCGTGCGGGCGTAATTTCATCAGAACCACCGGACTGATATTTCGCGTCGTAATCAAAGAAATGGCTCGATTTGGGAACGATTTCCGTGGGCAACAGAGGATACTCACTGCCCCTCCACCCTTGGTCTAACACGCCGCACGTGACTTCCGTTCCTTGGATGCATGCTTGAATGAGCGCCTCGTTGGAATGCGTAAATGCTTTTCTCATCGCTTCCAAAAAACTATCCCAATTTTTTACGATACTTACGCCTACGCTTGAGCCGTGATTATTCGGCTTCACGACGATTGGAAACGACAAATAGTGTTTCAGTCTGCCGATGACGCCACTGCGGTCGTGCGCCCATTCCTTTTTATGCACGTAAAACGAGAGGGGTACCGCGAGGCCCTTGCGGCGGAATAATTCTCCCGCAAGGTGCTTGTTCATCGCGAGCGCGCTTGTGAGCGCATTGGACCCCGTGTAAGGAATGCCCGCGTCCTCCAAAATCCCCTGTATTGTTCCGTCTTCACCGTAACTGCCGTGCATCGCGATGAACGCGATATCCGCCTCATCACGCAGGGTTTCGGGCTCACGCTCCCATGCTCCTTTTTTTGAAATGAATATCGGCTCCGCTTCGTAGTGGTCGGGATTTAAATGTTCTACTACTTTTTGCCCACTTTTCAGTGATACTTCGTGTTCGGTCGAGGGGCCACCCATCAGCACCTTCACCCTCCTTTTTTTATGCGTTTTTCGGTGCGCGGCTTTCATACTGTTTAGTGTAGCAAAAATTATCCTTCCTATTTCATGTCGTCTACACGGAACATTATCCTGTAATCCGATGGGGCTATCTCCCGAGATACTGTCTTTTTCGGAGTTACATCCACGATTGAAACTAAAAATGAATCAAATCCTTTCGGTGACGCATTTGAATTCATATTGACGGTTTCTTTGTCGGTATCGCTAAGCAACGATACGTTCGCCGTCACCCAACCCGCCTGGATGCATTGCACACCCGCGGGACACCTGCTGTCCGCCACAATGCTATTCAAAGTAATTTTTACGCCGCTAATAAGTTTTGTCTCGCCAACTCCTATCGAACCCTCTTTTGCGTCACTGCCGCCCTCCGATGCGCTTGCCTCAGTCATATCTACCACATTCAATGTGTTTCCCTCGGTAAAGACTCCGCGCACCGTGACGCGCTTCTTGAGGAACGAGTCATAGAGCGATGTGTTTTCAGTAAGAAGCGGCATGGAGTATGTCGCTGACGAAACTCCTCCGCCGACAGGCGACGGCATTATCAGCTTATAACCATTCCCGTCCTTCCAAAGTTCGCCCGTGAATGACGGTTTATTCGGACATGCGGCAAATGCGCACTTTTCGCCCCGCCTTCCTACGCCTGAACTGTCAGGACACAAAAGTGCATCCGTAGTGCAAAATCCCCCCTTTTCACCTTTCTCACCGGCTTCGCGAGAGAAATAAATTACGCTCCCTGCTGCAACGATAATCAATGCAGAAATAATTAAGTATTTTTTCTTCATGCTATGTAGTTATGCTATCACACTTCCCGTTCAAATCCTTGTGCCGAAAACAAAAAAGCGAACATGTCGCTTTTTTGTTTTTTACAGTGTGGGGTGGTTTAGAACAACATCTTGGTAGAGCTTCGCAACGTTTTTTGAAATTGCGGTTTTGAGGAAAATCGGTCGCTATTCCAAAATTACTTCTTTATTCACGAGCTGATTTAAAGTCAACCCAATAATTTCGTTATTATTCACAACCCAATCAAGTAGCTGGGGGGTTTTATTTTTAAACTTATCTTGCACTCTCAAATACGCGTGCCCCTCTGCACTGTCGGACTTTCTTTTTACAACCAACATGACTGAATCGTCATTTTTGGTCTTGTTTTCAATTTGACAATTGTCATTATCCAACCATGGCGCCTTACCGCTCGCTGATTGGGTGATGCCCACAGATTGAAATAGTTCTCTTACTTTCATTTATATTAGTATTTTATTTTAAATTTACTGACTCATTAGGATGTCATCTTGTGCAGAAAAATCATCTACGTTATTACAAGCTTGGCCCGAAACAAAAGAGCACTTAACGCTATCTGACACCATTTTATAAATGCCATTTGACCTATCCCTATGAGAAACTAAATCCATGAAAGCCACCCATGCCTTACTATTCACATCGTATATTGTCACATAATCTTGCTCTTCTTGATATTGCACATTATTTATAACAGCTGGATAAGAATATCCTCCATTTATTTCAATTAAGCACTCACTAAGTTTTTTATTGAAATGATTTTTATGCGTAATTACGGCATTATTTGCTAAAAGAGTTTGAGCTAGCATATCACTGGATGATTTCCAATTCATAAAGAAGTTTTCTGCCGAGTCTGAGCAGGAGTTTTCTATAGCTAAATTAATTGCTTGTTTCTGCGTCTCGCTTTTCTGTGCATATATATAGAGAAAAGCACCAATAGCAACGATGGTGACGACGGTGATTATTATTAAAGCAATATTATTTGTTTTCATATTTTTTAATTTAATCGGTTATTTATCCTTTTACTCAATTTATTTCTCAACTGACGGGGCACAAGGGAATTGAACGTCGCTCAACCGCAACGGTCTCGCTCTTTAGAAACCCTCGGTTTCTAAACGCTCCTTCGGAGCTATTTCCTACACGGGAGACCAAATGTTCTCCCGACCCCACTCCTGTTCAAATCCTTCTACCCCTTTATTAAACCAAAAGAGGAGTGGTTATACCACTCCTCTTTTGTTTGGCGGGGGCACAAGGATTAGCCCTCGCCTCTCAGCTCGTCCACTCGCTTCGGGCTGGGCACCGCCTCGCGTCCCTCGCTTCTGCTCGGGACATGCTCCGGCGTTCAAATCCTGACGCGAGCCAAGCAATTGGCTCGCTTGCCCCCGCACACAAAAAGCGCCCTGAGGCGCTTTTTATTTATGTGCGGGGGCACAAGGATTTGAACCCTGATCAACGGTTTTGGAGACCGTTATTCTACCATTGAACTATACCCCCAACATCCTCATTTTATAACAGAACATCCGGACAAGGAAGTCCGGATGTGTGATACGAAGATTACTTTTTGGATTCCTTGTGCACGGTTTGTGCGCGGCACCAATTGCAGAACTTTTTGAGTTCAATCTTCCTTTCAACCACCTTCTTGTTTTTGTGAGCGGTGTAGTTGGAGTGCTTGCACGCTACGCAGCGCAGCTTCACCAATTTCTCGCTAAACTTTCCTTGTGCCATATGTTGCTACTTAATGTACCGTATTACGTTAAAAATGTAAAGAATAACTGAGCCGATGGCCGGAAGTTCACTACTCGGACGCGGAACGCGTCCTGCGTTTTCAAACCCCTCGGTTTGAATGATTCCGCCACGGGGAAACTCCCGTTTCCCCGACCCCCTTCCCGTTCAATTCCGAAAAGATCTGAGCCGATGGCCGGAATTGAACCGGCGACCTACTCCTTACCATGGAGTTGCTCTACCAGCTGAGCTACATCGGCATATTTGCCAGAACACGTACAGACTAATGTGCGCAGACGCGAGTAAGTGCTAAGTCATAACGCTATACCCGCCGCCTACTGGCGCTGGGCACTGCGCTCGCCTTCGCTCGCTTGCTACATCGGCAAACTAGCTTTGATAGAATACTCTAAATCTCAATCTTTGAGAAGAGGTAGCTTCCGATGACAACGAGCACTGCGGTAGCAACTGCAAGCACGAGAAGGTCAATATGAAGACCGAAATGCGAGACGCCCGCAAGTACCCCGCGCAAGCCGTCGATGCCATAGGAGAGCGGATTAAATTTGGCTATAAGCGCTATCGCCTCCGGCAAACCTTGCAGAGGAAAGAGTGCGCCGCTCAAAAAGAATGTCGGCATTACCACGAAGTTCATAATGAGCTGAAATCCCTGCATGTCGTCGAGCATAGACGCAATTGCGGTACCAAGCGCGGTGAAAAGCAATGCGATGAGAAACATGTAGAGAAATGCGACAGGGACAAGCGTGATATTCGCGGGTCTGAAACCCACGAAAAACGTGAGCGCAAACACGATAATACCCTGGATAGTCGCCACCGTTGCACCGCCAAGTGTGCGCCCAATCATAATATTGAGACGCGACACGGGAGCCACCATCGTTTCCTTTAAAAAGCCGAACTGTTTATCCCAGATTATCTCAATGCCTGAGAAAAGCGCCGTGAATAGAATGCCCATCGCAATAATGCCGGGCGCAATGAACTGCAGATAACTTCCCTCGCCTGCTTTCTCAAAAATAGGGCCAAAGCCGAAGCCGAGCGCAATGAGGAATAAGAGCGGCTGACCGAGCGAGCCGATAAGGCGGGACCGTGAACGGAAGTAGCGTTTTAACTGGCGAAGCCAAAGTATATAAATGGTATTCATGGTATTAGCGGCGCCATACGCGGCTGTGCATTCTCATATTGTCGGCGCTTGTCGCCTCATTCTCGCGAATGTTTTTGCCGGTCAGCTTTAGAAATGCGTCTTCTAACGTTGTGACGCCCGCCTGCGCCTTCAATTCTGCAGGCGTTCCGCGCGCTACAATCGTGCCGTGGTCTATTACGGCCACGCGCTGCGCCACGCGGTCAGCTTCCTCCATATAATGCGTCGTGAAGAAGATGGTAATGCCCTCGGTCTTGTTGAGATTCTGAATGTAACTCCAAATATGATTGCGCGTCTGCGGATCCAAGCCGAGCGTCGGCTCATCAAGGAATAAGACTTTCGGGTGATGCAAAAGTCCGCGCGCGATTTCGAGCCGTCGCTTCATACCTCCTGAAAAATTCTTCACAATGTCATCTTTGCGGTCCCAGAGCTCCACGATTTTCATAAGCTCCTCGATGCGCTCGCGGCGCATCTTTTTTTCTAAATTGTAGAGCACACCATGGAGTTCCATATTCTCCCATGCGGTGAGTTCATCATCGAGACTCGGGTCCTGAAACACGATACCGAATGAACGGCGGACATC
>JBBILW010000006.1:0-27633 GCA_037444725.1 Candidatus Jorgensenbacteria bacterium
TACGCGAGCGGCGCGACGGGCGTGAGCGACACGCTGGAACCGCCCAGCCCAATGTTCACAGGAACCGCCGTGTCGCCCTGCATGAGCTTCACGGTGGACCGCGTCACCGTCTTCGGGTCGAGCGCGAACGAGAACGTGATATCCACGATCGTCGCGATCGAGACTCCCGTCACGCCGTTTGCAGGCGAGACGGACAAGACGTTGAACGGCAGGTGCGAGGCCGAGCAGAGTGGCGGGGGCGGGGGCGGCGGAACGCAGCCGGTATCCGGACAGGGCCGGACCGACGGCGTGTTGCCGCAGCCGATGACGAAGAAGAACGAGAGAGTGAGGCAGAACATCGCGAAACGGCTGACCGTATTCCTCATGATGCGTCCCCTTTCTGGAACTTTCAGTAATTGGTGGGTAACAAATAGCTGGCAATAAAATAATGGATTTTCGAATATTAGTCAATGTTTTTTGCGCTTTGTAAGCCCTCGCCTGCCCCTTCCTTAATATGGGGTTGATTTTTATCGAGGTTACTTGTATCATGGTCGGGTTATGAAAAAAGACATTCATCCCGCGTACAACCCCAAAACGCCCGTAAAGTGCGCGTGCGGAAACTCATTTACCGTAGGTTCAACCGCAAAATCAATCGAAGTTGAAATCTGCTCGAAGTGCCATCCGTTCTACACCGGCAAACAGATGCTCGTAGACACCGCAGGACGCGTAGAGCGCTTCAGAGCGAGGAAGGAAAAGGTGGCTCCTAAGGCGGAAAAGAAGCCGCGCGTGAAGAAACCGAAGGTTGAGAAGAAGATTGCGATAAAGCATAAGTAAATCGTATGGAACTCAAAGCTACAAAACGTGAACTCGTAGGAAGGAAGGTAAAACAGCTTCGTGATAAGGGCTTTATGCCTGCCGAGCTTTTCGGTCATGGCGTGGCAAACGAGCACCTTACCGTCTCACAGAAAGAATTTTCCAAAATCTTTAAAACCGCCGGCGAGCATGAACTCGTCACGATTGCAATCGAGGGCGGCAAGAAAATCCCCGTGCTTATCACGGACGCACACCGTCACCCGATTTCAGGACTCTTCCTCGCAGCTGATTTCCACGCGGTACGCATGGACGAGAAAATCCGCGTAAAGATTCCGTTTGTGTTCACGGGTGAAGCACCGGCGACAAAGCTCGGCCTCCCCATCATCAAAGTCATCGATGAAATCGAAATCGAGACACTCCCGGGCAAAATGCCTCACGAGTTCACGATTGACATTGCATCGCTCGACAATCAGGGCAAGAGCATCCACGTGAAGGACATCAAAGCTCTGAAAGATACGAAGATTTTCATCTCTCCCGAATCGGTAATCATTACGGTTGGAGAAAAAACGAAAGCGGAGGAAGTCGCACCGGCACCGGTCGCGGCGGAAGCGGCTCCGGCAGCAGCCGTCACACCTGCACCGGAAGCGAAGTAATAGAAAAAACAGCATTCAAAAAACTCCCTTCCTTTTCGGAAGGGAGTTTTTTGGATATAATGGAAATACATGAAGCGCAAAGCAACATTCCGCGGTTTTTTTGTACGGAGCATAGCTCCCGCGCTTTTGTTTACAGCAATATTCTGTGTGAACCTCGTTCCGGTGTCCGTCCTCGCACAAACAGCGACCTCGACGACAACCTCGACGGACTCGGGCATTTCAAAACAGGCGCAACGCGCAGACCTTGAAGCACAGCTTGCAGATTTGGAGCGTCAGATTGACGAACACCAGAAAACAATCGAAAAATATCAGAAAACCGGCAAAACATTGAAGGGAGAAATAAGCACGCTGAACGCCCAGATTGAAAAATTGAATCTGAAAGTGAAGGGCATCAACCTCACACTCACAAAGCTCAATCAGGAAATAAACGACACTCAAGTCAGCATCAATCGGACCGAAAACAAGATTGATACGAACAAAGACGCGCTCACGACTGCTATCCAGAGCCTTGATCAAACCGATCGCGAAAACATGCTCGTCATTCTGTTTGCTCACAACACGCTCTCCGATTTCTTCGGCACTATTAACAATGTAATGCTCCTCCAGGACGGCATCCGTGCAAAACTGAACGAAATTACCGACTTGCGCCAGACGCTTATCGCAACGAAGACCGAACTCACCGATAAAAAAGAAAGTCAGGAAAACTTGCGCGCGCTCCAGCTAGCGCAAAAAAAGAGCCAGGAGGCGACGCAGGCAGAAAAGGCAAAACTGCTTAAGGATACCAAAGGTAAGGAAAGTGAATATCAAAAACTTCTCAAAAAGACGCAGGAGACTGCCGCACAGATTAGAAGCCGCATCTTCGAACTCATCGGCGGTGGAGAACTTACGTTCGAAAAAGCATATGACTACGCGCGCCTCGCAGAAGGTGCATCAGGAGTCCGCGCGTCGCTTATTCTTGCGATTTTGAGCCGCGAATCACTGCTCGGTAAGAACGTTGGCCGCTGCAGTTACACGACCGCCATGCATCCCACGCGCGACATCCCCTACTTCCTGGAACTTTTGGGGAAGCTCGGCATCAATCCGAACTCGCTTGAAGCGAAGGTTTCGTGCGCCAACGCGCACGGCGCATACGGAGGCGCTATGGGTCCGGCGCAGTTCATTCCCTCAACGTGGAAACTATATTCAGCGCGTATTTCGGCAGTTACGAAAAATGATCCCGCGAACCCCTGGAATAACTCGGATGCGTTCGTTGCGACCGGTATCTACATAAAGGATCTCATGAGCTCACAATCGTGTATCGATTACGGCCAGCAGATTCCTTCAGACGCACAGAAACTCCGCGAGCGTTGCGCAGCCGCAAAATACTATGCGGGCGGCAACTGGTACACCTACCGCTTCTGGTACGGAGAACCTGTGGTTGTGAAAGCGGACTCATTCGAAAAAGATATTGCGGTGCTGAAGGGGAATTGATAACTAACAACTTATAACTTACAACGGCGGAGTCAGAAAAACCGGAGACAATCCGGTTTTTTCTTACGTTATAAGTTATTTGTTATCAGTTATACGTTCTGCTACTTCCCGCTTGTCGGATGTCCGAATGCTTTCATAATCGGGTCCATGTCCCCGTTAAAAATACGTTCAATGTTCCCCCACTTCTTGCCGATGCGATGGTCGGTAATGCGGTCATCAGGGAAATTGTAGGTGCGGATTTTCTCCGAGCGCTCTGCGCTCCCGACCTGGTCGCGGCGAATCTGGTCGATTGAACCAACCGCCTGTTCGCGCTGGATGGTAAACAATTTTGCACGCAGCACCTCCATCGCCTTCTCGCGATTCGCATGCTGGGTTCGCTCCTCACGGCATGAAACAACGATGCCAGTCGGCTTGTGCGTAATGCGTACCGCGCTTTCTACTTTGTTTACGTTCTGACCACCGGGACCTCCCGCACGTGAAAACGTCACTTCAATATCGCTGTCTTTTAATTGCACTTCTTTTGCTTCAACAATAGGGAGAACGGCGACAGACGCGGTTGAAGTATGAATGCGTCCGGAACGCTCCGTAGAAGGCACGCGCTGTACGCGATGTACTCCTGATTCTTGCTTCAGCGAGTCATAAATACCCTGCCCTTTCATCTCCACTACGAGCGTGCGATAGCCCTTCGCGCCCGATTCGCTAGCATCAAGCACGGTAAAGCCCCACCCGCGTTTCTGCGCATAGTTTTTATACATCTGCGCCAAATCAGCGGCGAAAAGCGATGCCTCATCGCCTCCCGTCCCCGCCCTCAATTCAAGAATGATTTTATTGATGCTTTGCGTCTCCATTGGCAATTATTAAATACGAAAACCGCCCGTATGGCAAGGAATTCGGTTAAAGCTTATTGAACAGTTTCAAACGCGCGAGCGCGACGCGTTCAATCTCCGCGATAACTTCCGGCATGACTTTATATGGCGCAACCTCATCCGGATGCTCCTTAAGCGATACCTCAAGCTCCCTTCTCCACGCCACACGAAGCTCGGTTGAAATATGGACCATCGCAATACCCGCACCAATTGCAGCTATTAAATCTGCATCGGTGTTCCCCGACGCCCCATGGAGCACGAGAGGAATGCCGACTGCATCCTGGATGGCTTTAATGCGTGCGATATCAAGGTCGGGGTCAGGCACGTTCGCAAACATACCATGAATATTGCCGACTGCGGGTGCAAGCATGTCAATGCCTGTCGCCTCAACAAATGCTTTTGCGTCCTCAGGCTTCGTAAGGTCCTCGGGTTTTATTGCGGCACCTGTGGGAATATCCTTGCGCACTTCGGAGGCGCTTCCGATATAGCCGAGCTCGCCCTCGACAACAATGTCGGGATTGATGGCCTTCGCGATACGCACCGCTTCTTTTGTTTGTGCGATGTTCTCCGCCATGGGAAGTTTACCGCCATCGAACAACACTTCATCAAAGCCGGCCTCCGCTGCTTCGCGCACCTTCTCGAGCGAATGCGTATGGTCCGCGTTCAAAAACAAATGGAAGCCTCCCGGCTTCGCGTGCTCGGTATTGTAACTCTTGATAAGGTCAACAACATGATGAACGCCGAAATACGCGCGTTCGCCTTCCGAAACGCCTATCGCAACCGGCACGTTCAATGTGATGCCGGCATGCGCAATGGCCTTCAGCTGTTCTAAATTGCCGATGTTGAAATGACCGACCGCAATACCCTTCATTCTCGCCTCCTCTATGACCGATAAAAATAATTTCATAGTTCAAAATAACCGCTGATTAAATGTTTCTTGCAATACTCCTCGAGCTGTTCCTCGCCGAAATATTCAATGAAAATCCTGTTCCAGAGCGCTTCCTGGTGGTGATAGAGGAACTTCATCTGCTCATGGCGCTTCACAAGACCCATCACGGTATCAACAAGGTCAAAGCTCACGAGAATGTTATTCCCCATCTCATCGCGGAAAAATTCACCGACCGAATCCAAGTCGCGCCAAAAGTTCAGCTCGCGTCCCGCCGCGCCGAACGTGCTTGCAGCGGCCTCAAGATCGTCTTCTGCTTTATGCCAATGGAGTGCCTCCGGATTGATGTGCGGCACAAAAAGCCTCCAGTCGTTCTCATCATCTTTCGCCAAGTAACGCTGGATGACGAGCCATTTCACAGAATCGTTCTCGGGAAGTCTGTGCTCCAAAATATCGCCACGCAAAAGCGAGAGAAGATGCGCCGTGAATGTCTTCGGGCTCTTCGCAATCATGCGGAACATGTCGGAATAAAATGGAATCTCGTGCGAGTAATGGAAGATAAGACTCAACATTCTGAGCAATTCGCCTGAAATACCGAGAGACGTCGGGATAACAAACAGCACGCCGAACTCTTTTAAGTGGCTCACGTTGTGCCACTTCTTCATTACGAAAATCTTCGCGAACTTCGTCCATTTCTGCGAGAGCACGCGCACGTCAACAGCACGCTCCTCGAAATCGTCGGGTGTGAGGTCCTGATACTGTATGAAAAATGTGGTGTTGAGCCATTCGTTTCCCTCAACGAAACGGAGTGCCGCAAGAATCTCGATAATATCCTCCTTCGCAAGCATCTCCTCGACGGTGTTATATCCGAGGTATGCCATAACCTTTTTCGGCGGAGTATTTCTGAGAAGTTTCACTGCCTTATCAAGCTTGATAAAGTAGCCCTTCGGCATCTTGATGACCTTCTTCGCCGTATCAACCGCAATAATAAAATCCTGCAGTGTGCTGCACTTCTTGCTGCCGGTGTTTTCGCAAAGCCACACATCATTGCTTTCCACTTTCGCAATCAACGCGTCATAGACCGATTTAGCACTCGAATCCGCGGAAAGACCGAGCCTTGAGAGCCTGTCCTTGATGCGCGTATCGTTCTCGAAAATGATGCGGTCAAATACGCCCTTCTTGCCCGTTATTTCAGCAAGTCTTTTCTCCACCGCATAGATGTAATCCTTGTCGGTGCGCAGTATATGAGCGACTTTTTCTATCGAGTCCATAGAGATTATTTTAAATTAATAGAGCGGTTCTACATCCAAATTCACGAACTTCCAACGCTTTCCTTCAAAATCTTTTTTCGAAAGAATGCCTACCTGCGCGCCAACGTGCTCGATAACCGAAGTCGAGTTCGCTGCCGCAAGCCGCAATGCGTAGCAGATGTCGTTTGAACGGATAAAACCGGCGACAAAACCGGAACCGAACGCATCGCCTGCGCCCGTACGCCCCTCGACTGCTTTTTCTTTGAATGTGCCGCAGCGGTATACGGTGTGCCCATCCGACGCGAGTGCTCCGCGGGCGCCATCGGTCATAATAGCGATGCCGTTTACCATCGCATCAAATTTCTTAAATATTTTCTTTTCGTCATGGAATGCGACGTCCGTAAGCGCAGCCGCCTCCTCGCGATTTGCGATAACCACATCGGATTCAGCAATCATCGCTTTCAAGTCCTTTGCATTGTTCTTGATATAGTGCCCTGAAGGATTCAAAGCTATCTTTACGCCGCTCTTTTTGAGTGTGGAAAAAATATCGCGCATAATCGGCGCATCAATATTCGCGGGGGCAATATATGCCCACTGCGCCTTGAGTTTCGGAAACGGAATTCCTTTTCTCTGGAGAGGCGTGCCGCGATGCACAAGAATCGTTCGCTCGCCATCGGGCGCCAGTAAAATTGTCGCGTAATCAGTCTCGCCTTTCTGGGGGTCGTTCAAAAGCGTCACGGCCTCCGCATCGAGCTCTTTCGCTACTTCCCTGCCGACTTCATCGTCTCCCATTTTCGCAACCATGGCGGTCTTAAGTCCTTGCCGCGCGAATGTCACCGCAGCATTCGCGGCATCACCTCCCGTGGCACGAACGAACGAATCAACGGTAATTTTCGAGCCCAGCGCAAAACACTGCGCCTCACCAGTCGGAAAACCGGCGTTTTCAAGATGCTTCGGATCCCGAAGCACTTTAAAAAGGCTGCTTTTCAAGAATACATCCCTCGTTGCCGAACCAATCGTTATAACATCGAACATATGGGGTTTTTCTCATTATACCCCACTTTGCCCAAGTTTACGAAGCGCGTCCGACAGAAAGGCCCGCTATCGTTTTATTTGCGTTTAATGGCGCGATGTGCGGCCGCGATAATGTCTTTTACGCCCATGCCGTACACGCGCATAAGTTCGTCTGGCTTTCCCGATTCGCCGTAAGTATTCTGTAAACCGATAAATTCCTGCGGCGTGGGGTGCGTACGTGCAAGAAACTCTGCGACGGCGCTACCCATGCCTCCCGCGACCTGATGCTCTTCCGCAGTAACGATTGCGCCGGTTTTCTTTGCGAGTTCCAAAATTTTCTGCTCATCAAGCGGCTTAATGGTGTGATTATTGAGCACGATTGAGCCCATACCCTCGCGCTCAAGTTCCGCCGCTGCTTCAAGGGCGGTCGCGACAAGCGTGCCGCATGCAATAATAGTCGCTTCCGGTTTTTTCGATTCCCAAAAAATTTCTGCCTTGCCGGGAATAAAGGGAGATTTTGCGGTCGTAATGACCGGCGTTGCCTCACGGGCAAATCGAAGATAAACAGGGCCCCAGATTTTTGCGGATGCAATTGTCGCCTTCCTTGCCTCTTCCGCGTCACAAGGGACAATAACCTTCATATTCGCCATCACGCGCATGGTGGCGATATCTTCCACGGCCTGGTGAGTGGCACCATCGGGACCCACGGAAATTCCCGCGTGATGCCCCGCAATTTTCACATTCGAATCGTTGTATGAGATAGTCGTGCGTATCTGCTCCCAATTCCTTCCTGGAGAAAACGTCGCATAAGAAGAAATAAACGGAATCTTGCCGGAAACGCCGAGTCCTGCGGCAACCGTCGCCATGTTCTGTTCGGCGACGCCCATTTCGAAATAACGTTCGGGAAACTTATTCGCAAACGCCTCAACGCGCGTGGATTCCTTGAGATCCGCACACAGCACAACAACTTCGGGCATGCTCTCTCCAAGTGCCAAAAGCGCCTCGCCGTATCCGTTGCGGATTGCGGACATTTCCACCTTATCGGTGAGTGCTTTTTTGCTGAGTTTTGCGGTTTCTTTAATCATGTTAAAACAAAATCTCTCCTTACTCGTGTTCCGAGCGTATCCTCTTTCCTAATGTTCGGAGTTCGGCAAGCGCCGCTTTCGCCTGTTCCTTATTTGGCGGCTTTCCATGCCATGAATAATCATTCTCCATGAAACTCACGCCCTTCCCCGGAATAGTATGCGCGATGATAAGCGTCGGCTGCTCATGGATGGCCATTGCTTCATACACCGCATCGATAAACCGCTCAATGCTGTGACCATCAACTTCGATGACGTGCCAGCGGAACGCCTCGTATTTCGCGCGAATTGATTCGAGCGGCATTACCTGCTCCGTGAATCCGTCTATCTGGATATTGTTGCGGTCCATGACTGCAGTAAGATTCGAAAGCCTGTTTTTGCCCGCAAACATAACCGCTTCCCAGATATTGCCCTCCTGCTGTTCGCCGTCGGACATAAGACAGTACACGCGATGCTTCTCATTATTGAGCCGCGCCGCAAGTGCCATGCCGATAGCCTGCGAAAGTCCGGAGCCAAGAGGCCCCGAGGTTGTTTCAACGCCGGGCAAACTTCCGCGATGCGGATGGCCCTGCAAGCGCGTATGAAGCTTCCGGAGCGTATAGAGCTCTTCAAGCGGGAAATAGCCGGCGTACGCCATCGCGACATACATCACGGGGCAAATATGGCCATTCGAAAGAACGAGGCGGTCGCGGAGAGGCCAATCCGGCTTCTTCGGATTGTGATTTAACACATGAAAATAAAGCGCAGTAAAAATATCCGCCATGCCAAGAGGTCCAGCTGAGTGGCCGGAGCCCGCCTCAAGAAGAACGTTAATAAGACGCTCGCGAATACGATTCGCCATCTCTTCGAGATGTTTCAGTTTTTTCTCGTGCAGCGGTTCCATTTGTCTCAACTATTATAGCATGTGCGCCGCAAGTTACTTTGAAGCGTTGTAGAGCGCGGATACTTCTGCGGGTGAAAGCGCACGATTGTAAATGCGCACATCGTCGATCTTCCCCGGCGTAAAATAGTTTCCCATATTCGACCCGATTCTTAAGTTCGAATTGGAAACCTGCATTGCAACCGGACCGTTGCCCTTGCTTATGAATGCGCCATTCATGTAGAGCTTCAATCTATCAGTTGCGACCAGCGATGAATCATAGACTCCGACTAGGTGATACCAGGAACTCGCCGGAAATGGCTGCGTGCCCGAATTTATTGCATAGTGCGTTGTTGCGTCATCAACGTAAAAATATACCGCATTAGGCACATTGGCGGTCATAAAATATCCGCCTGTGGGACCGCCCCGCTTGCTTACAATATAATCACCCCCATTTATGCCGTTCCCGGGAAGATTTATCCACATCGACATTGTTACCGCGTTCGTCGGATTGAGCGTCGACGTTCCGTATCCTACATCAACATAATTACTCGAACCGTCGAAGGTAAGGCAGCGTCCAACTTTACAGCTCGAAGCAGACGTCCACACCGGACTATTGAACAACGTTCCTGTATTACCGTTTCCCGACGAATCCGCAGTCGTCGTTCCCGAGCCCTCATCCATCTTCCACCAGCCGACAAGTCCCGTGTCATTTACGGGATTCAGGGACATGTTCGAACCAACCTCGTAAAGCACCGAGGAATTACCACCGTCGGTAGAGGCCTTGTCGGCGGTTCCTCCATAACGGCTCTTTTGAGATTCAAGCGATGAAGTAAGCTCCCACGAACCACCGGGAATGTACGAGTAATAATTGCCCGATGAGGTGGTGTTAACAGGATCAAGAGGAAGGCGGGGAAGCGGAGAGCCGGTCGAAAGCGAGGAAAGATTAGCAGGAATCCAGCCCGTGCCATCGACGCGCGTATAGGTCGAGGTAGAAGCACACGCATATGTGTAGCCTGATGGCAACGCAGGCAACCCAACATTTGCGCACGTTGGAGACGTATCAGGAATCGAAACATACACGGTATTCGCCGTACCAAACGACGCACTCACCTGGTCTACCTGGAGAAGACCGAGCGCATGATTGATAGCGGCCAAATCTGAAAGCCGCGACGCATCTCTCCCCTGCCTTAATAGTTCAGCCGGGTTAATAACGACAACAATGACCGTCGCAAGGACGGCCATAATCGCGATGACCACAAGGAGCTCGATAAGCGTAAAGGCCGTAGTTTCCCGAAAAAAGATTTTTAAAAAATTAACGCGCCGCCTCATATGCATTACGCGCGTCCCAATTCTTCGAATGCCGCGCGCGGTTCCTCGCTTCCGAAAATATACGAAGCCGCAGTAACGATATTCGCACCCGCCGCGCGCACACGCGACGCGATGAGCGGATTGACGCCTCCATCGACTTCAATATCCGCTTGCCGCGTCTTGCCGCGCAGCGCCGTGACTTTCCCCACGATACGGTCATCAAACGTCTGCCCGGAAAGTCCGGGAACAACCGCAAGCAATTGAAACGCATTCACGGTCTCAAGATACGGATACAACTCCTCGACGGCCGTGTCGGGATTTTCTGACAACATGAGCTCCACGCCGTAATCTGCGCATTTCCGCCTGATATCGAAAAACACGTCCTCACTCCTTCCCATGAGTGCTTCAACGTGCACGATGATGCGCTGCACGCCTGCCGTAAGCCACGCATCAACGAGTTGCTCGGGATGCGACGCCATAAGATGCACCTCGAGTTTCATTCCCGCATCGTGATAGTTCTGCGCCTCTCCCCAGGTTGGATTCGTGGAGAACTCGCCGTCGGTTATATCGACATGCACCCACTCTGCGCCAAACTCGCGGGCCATGCGTAATTTGCGCTGCACGCATGCTTCGTCCACGCAATTGACCGCCGGTATCGCAAGAAATTTATGATTCGTCGTCTTCTCCATGAACAGGCTTAAAGGATTTCAACTCCAACTGCGAAATTTTTTCGAGCCGTCTCCGGTGGCGCTCCTCATCCGAATACGGGGTCTGTATCCAAGTCAGCACGATTTTTTTCGCCGCATCCGGATCTGTAAGATAGTCGGCACCAAGACACAACACATTCGCATCGTCATCCGTCCTGCTGTCGTATGCCTGGTCGGATGTCGCGACAAGCGCCGCACGCACATTCAAAAATTTATTGGCGACCACGCACATGCCGACGCCGGAGCCGCACAACAAAATGCCGCGGTTGCTTTCGTAGTCCCTGCTCACCCGCTCCGCCACGCGGATGCCGTAATCCACGTAATCATCCTGTTCGTTATACGTCTCGTCGCCCACATCGACTACTGCATAGCCGTTAAACTTCAGCGCTTCCACAAGTGCTTTTTTGAGCGCGAACCCCCTATGGTCTGCGCCGATATAAATAACCATTACTACTATTATAGCCGAACCTCCTCCGGCTGGAAATCGCCGTTGATATGGATAGGACGCGTGCGTACCGCTTCAATCGCCTTGTGCGCAATGCGTACTTCAAGCATCTCGCCCTTATTCGTTGCTTCTGAAAAATTCTGGTCGAATACGAAATTGCCGAGACTATACGCTATCCAGCCGCCGTGGTATTGCTCGACTTCTTCCGTAACGTGCGGATGAGTACCCACCACAAGACTCGCACCCGCGTCGATGAGTGCGCGGCCCACGTCCTGCTGTGCGGAAGTTGCATGTGCGCGATACTCCTCACCCCAATGTATAAGCACCACAACGATATCAGCGTCCATTTTTGCATTTCGGATGGCGTCCGCTATTCCCGCCGGGTCAAAATGACTGATACCGGCCGTGCTGCTATTTGCCTCAAATGATTTGGGAAGAAGGCCGGTATAATTGAGTAGAGCCACGCGTCCGCCTTTCGCATTGATAATGAGCGGTTCGTTCGCTTCCGCCTCATTGCGGCCCGCGCCGATAGTACTCACACCCGCGGACTGAAGTAAGGCGACAGTATCCGAAAGCGCGGCGCGCCCCCAATCCATAATGTGATTATTCGCAAGACCAAGCACTTTAAATCCCGCGGATATCAGTCCATCCACCACGCGCGGATTTGCGCGGAATGAAATCGGATTTCCCCAGTCTTCCCCGTGCGCGGAAATCGGCCCTTCAAGATTACCGATAAGAACATCCGCCTCATGCGTCGAACTCGCGATAAGTGAAAAAGGAAATGAAGGATCGTCATGACGCACGATTCTTGCCCCTACGCCACGCGAGAGCATTACGTCTCCGACAAAGAGAAGCGTGCTTGAGGCCTCGCGCTCTTGCTTGGCTACGGTAGCCTCGTAGAGCGTGATGACGCGCGCCGCCTGGAGAGCAGATGCGTTTTGCGTATCCCGCGCAATGCGAAGTTCCCGCACGTAGTAAAAAAGCCCGCCGTAAGAAGCGACGAGCCCTGCAAGTACCGCACCAAGCAATATGCCGGTTACACGTTCGTGCATGAATTTCTAAAAAGATTTATAACAATGCCGCCACCCTCTTTGCGTGCTCCACCAATGTCGCCACGTATCCCGCTTCGTTGTCGTACCATGCCAAAACCTTCACAAGGTCTCCATCGATGACTTTCGTGAATCCCAAATCAACAATAGAACCGAAAGGTTCGCCAAGCACGTCCGACGAAACAATCTGCTCATCGGTTACCTTCAAAATATTCTTCCACTTGGGATCTTTCGCCGCGTTGCGGAAAATGTCGTTTATTTCTTCAACGGTCGTTTTACGTTTTGACACAAACGTAATATCCGCGAGCGAGCCCGCAATGACCGGAACGCGGATGGCGATGCCGTCAAACTTACCCTCCAGCGAACGGAACGCGCGCGTAACCGCTATCGCAGCTCCCGTCGTAGAAGGAGACATATTCTGCGCTGCTGCGCGGCCGCGGCGATAATCAGTCCCCTTCGTCGGCCCATCCACAATCGACTGCGTCGCTGTATAGGCGTGCGTGGTTGCGAGCACCGCCTTCACGATGCCGGGATTCTCCGCCATCACTTGTATAACAGGCGACGCGGCATTCGTGGTGCAAGAACCGTTCGAAGTAATAGAACACGTCTTCGCTTCCGCTTCGTTTACGCCAAGCAGCACTGTTTTCCCGAGAACGCCATCGGCATCTTTTGCGGGGGCGGTGATAACGACGCGCTTCGCGCCCGCATCCAAATGCACTTTTGCTTTTTCGTATGACTCGAAAATACCCGTTGACTCGATGACAATATCGATTTTCAAATCTTTCCACGGGAGCAGTGCCGCATCCTTCTGCTGCAAAAAAAGAATTTCCTTTCCATCAACAATGAGCACGCCATCGCGTGTCTTAATCTCGCCGTTATAACGGCCGTACACCGTGTCATATTTCAGCAAATACGCGAGATTGCCCACATCGCCCAAATCATTGATAGCGACAACATTAAATTGCGGATCTTTTAACGCGTGTTTCAAAAAAAGCCTGCCGATGCGCCCAAAACCGTTGATTGCGATATTCACCATAATGTATTCAGTATAGAAGATTGTCGCACGGCACGCGAGTGCTTATTCGCGGAAGCGCACATTCATGAGCGTGAGGAACAGCACGAGACCCGCAAACGACATGGTTGCCGCATATACGAATGCAGCCTGCGAGCTCACATACGTCCACAGGCCGCCCCCTATCGCGCCTGCAAGAAGCGCGGAAATGCCGATTGATGCGTTCAAAAAACCCTGCCCCGTTGCACGAATCTCCGGACCCACAAGCCGCGCCACCATGGCGCGTTGGATGCCATCAGTCGCCCCGTTAAAGAAACCGATGAACATGAACGGTACAAGAAGTGACCAAAAACCGTTCGCGGCGATGAGTAATATGTATGCCGCGAGCGCAAACATAAATCCAATACTCACGATTTTGCGCTTACCGAACGAATCGGCGAACTGACCGAACGGAATCGACGCGAGTACGAATGAAAAATAGGAAACGAAGTAGAAGAATGTCGCAGACGTTGCACCAAGCCCGACTTCAGGCGCGCGGAGCACGATAAGCGGCAATGGAAGCGCCCCTAATCCGAACACGAACACCGAAATGAGAAACACGACGAATCGTCGGTTACCACGGAGCAATGCAAGGTCGAATTTCGGCGCGGCGATAGTTTCCGGGCGGCGCACCTCCTTCACAAAAAGGAACATGAACACTGCGAACAATCCGAGCACGAACGCAATGAGAAATATCGAATGGTACGAGTAATACACGAGTGGCAGAAGCGCGAAAGCGATAAGAGGGCCGCCCGTTCCTCCAATCGCGTCCATCATGCGGTGATAACCGAATGAACGGCTGATGGTCTCCGGTGAAGTGGACTCGCCTATCAACGCATCGCGGGGCGCGTCACGCATCCCCTTGCCCACACGGTCTATAACGCGCAGCGAAAATACCTGGCCCCATCCGGTAACAAGCGTAAGAAGCGGGCGGGTCGCAAGCGAAAGAACATACCCCGACACGGCAAATAATTTCCTGCGATTCAACAAATCCGAAATCCAGCCGAACACGATTTTTAAAACGCTGGCCACCGCATCCGCAACGCCTTCTATAACGCCGACGACGACGACCGGCGCGCCAAGTATTTGCGTAATAAATACCGGCATCACCGATTGCACCATCTGCGATGAAAGGTCGTTCACCATGCTGACCAGCCCAAGAAGAAAGATATTACGGGGCAATCCCAATATTTTTGGTTCGTGTTCCTGAGACATGGTTATTGGGTCTTATTATTGATTATTGCCACCGAGTCGCCCACACGAGCGCCGAGCGTTTTAACGCGTCCTGCCTGGAGCTCCAACACGCTGTCATCGAATGTTTCGGGAAAATAGTTTTTCAATTCGCTTGTCCTCGCTCCTATTTGCGGGTCTACATTTTCTTCGATACTCACGATTTTCCCGCTATTCATCCATACAATATCAATGGGAAACTGCATGTCTTTCATCCAGAAACCATGCAACCCCTGGCTATCGAACACAAAAAGCATGCCTTTGTCGGCATCGATGCTACTCCTCCCACCAAGGCCTCTTTCTCGCGCCGCTTCAGTGGAAACTACTTCTGCCCGTATGGTTTGTCCGTTAATCACGACATCCGCCATGCCGGACCCCGGCGAAGAAGAACCGTTTACGTATAAAATATAAGCGCCCGCAATAATCAAACACGCAACGACTCCCGATATTCCAATCGCAACTTTCTTCATGGCGTTACTTTCAAGTATATCAGTACTGGATGCCGTATGCGACGACGCCGAACGCGACGGAAACATTGAGCGACTCTTTGCCACCGCGCATGGGAATTTCGATTACCTCGTCAGCAAGCTTAAGCACTCGTGCGGGGATACCCTTCACCTCATTCCCCATAATAAGCGCAATATTTTGTTTTCTCTTGCGAAGTGTAGTGTAGGAAACGGAACGCTTCGACTGTTCAACCGCTACGATATGGAATCCTTCACGTTTTAATTTTTGTATGGTTCTTCCAATCGATTTCGATTCTTCCCATGCAATGAAATGTTCCGCGCCCAGCGCAACTTTATTAAACTCTTCGCGCACCTTGCCGAATCGGTCATGCGGCGAAGGCGTTATGCCGCACAGATACATTTTTTGTATGCCGGCGGAATCTGCGGTTCTAAACATCGAGCCCACATTATGCACGCTGCGGATGTCGGCAAGGACCGCAACTATTGTTCTCATAAATCAAATAATACCACGGGATAAAAAGAAAATGCCCCATTCCGTCAGGTCGACGAAATGGGGCACTCCGGGCGCCGCGGGCGGCCGGAACTGCAAAGGAAAGAGCCATCCCGAATGGGCGCGCCACGCAACGAAAACTCCAAGGTGAGTCACGCTCGAGTGCCATCTTTCCAGTGCAGAAAAGGCAAGGAGGATTCGAACCCCCGCAATCCTTCATGGATGCATCCATGAAGCTCACAGCCAGTGAGAAGTTGCCATTAATCGGAGGGAGAGGATTTGAACCTCCGGCCTGCACCTGACACGCAGATGCTGCTCTACCAGGCTGAGCTACCCTCCGAAAGTGGTAAAACGAACTGCGCACATAGTAAACAATAATTGAAAATATGTCAATGGAGCATAAGGCAAAAATAAAAAACCCGCACAGCGCATGCCGTGCGGGATAATCAGAACGGAGGAGCGTCGTTGCGAGGCGTTCCCTCCCGCTCCTCCTCCTTCTTCTTCCGATTCTCGCGGAGAGCTCCCGGGATCGAAATCCCGTAAGGTCCCGTGATAAGCGAAGTGTAATCGCGGATAGCCCTTCGCGGAACCGCGAGCGTTCCGTGATCGACTCTCCGGTGGTGCGAAGCGCACACCCAGACGACGACGAACGGAAGCCCGTAATCGACATGGTGTGCCTCGCCAAGCGGCAAGTACTCAATGACGGCCTCGCTGCGGCCTTGCGCCGCGATGCGCTCCTGAATACAGAAATAGCACGGCTCTCGCTTGATGCGGCACGAACGTCCTCTACGGAAGTTCGAAGGCGTATCGACGTGGCTGCGGAAGAGCCGCGTCACGCGATCGCGATCCTCCTTACTCCATCGCTCCCCTTCTTTCGTCATCCAATTATCGTTCATAGTTGAACTCCCGTTGGATGATACGGGCGAGTTTGCCGCCGCCCGAACCATGGGAATAGATGGCAATGTGCTTTGCACCACAATTCATACCGGCGCAAAGTCCGCAGTCAACGCATCGCACCCGACTCGTCTCGTATGGGCAGAGGATTTCGTCCCGATACAAATCGAAACCGGGCAAGAGTGCGCGAAACGTACGCCAGCCGCTCGCATGCGCCGCATGGTACTGCTCGCGCGTCTCGACGCTTGCCATGAGGATTCGCTTGAACCGTTGATCGCACTTCGCCCACGCATGCGTGTAGCCGGTCCACCGCGGAACTTTCTCGAGAAGCGTTGCCCATGCTTCGTAAGGAACTGCCGCCGGATCGCCGAATGCACCAATGCGCACCGGTTTTCCCGCAACGGAGGAGGCCGCTTCGTGCAATGAGGTAACGTCGTATTTGTGCTTGTTTTCGCCAAGCCGGAATGCAAGAAAACGCACGTAGCACGTACGCGTCTTGTAGGGTCCCGCGAGCGGGCAATCACCGCAGATATCGCGCTCGCGCGGCGTCCCGTACGCTCTCGTCGGATTCCATTTCTGGCTGATAATCGACGCCTGCACCTTGGGTCCCGTTTTTCCGTTCGCGGTCTTGAGGTCGATGCCGGTCAGCACCACTTGAATCGGTTTCCCGGTAAAAAGCGACGCGCCTCGCCAGACAATGGCGGACTTCGCTTTACTTATGAACTTGTGGTCCATCGAAACTCCTTCCCGAAAGTTGTTAATGTACTCACCTGTTATAGCACCGAACATTCTAAATAAAAAGCCCGTGCGCGCGTGACGTGCACGGGGAGTGAGAGTTATTCGTCAGGCGGCCGTTCGCCGCGCTGCGAAGAAAAAAACTTGATGATGGTTGAGGCGCCGAATTCGCACATCTTTGCTGCGGTGACGATTGCTGCGAAAAGGAAGAAGATGGTGAACGTCACGCCCAGCGCCGCCCCGAATCTCTCGAACACAATTCCTCCTCAGGAATCGTTGTGTGGTGATTTCAAAGAACATATGCATTACAGCAAACAAACCTCAACGCGTCAACGAACAAAAAAGAGGCCTGGCATGCGCGGCAAACGCGTGCGGGCCTCAGATAAATCTATTCCTCCCTCCACTCGGGAAGCAGCTCGGGAGCCGCGAAGACGGAATGCGGAGCGCACTTCACGTTGAGCAAACCGAATTCAAGACGGTAACTATTGTCGAGTCTCACCATGACGTTGCAGCCGCTGTCCACGTCAGCGCACAC
The DNA here is from genome assembly GCA_037444725.1 of Candidatus Jorgensenbacteria bacterium. Taxonomy (GTDB): domain Bacteria; phylum Patescibacteriota; class Minisyncoccia; order UBA6257; family GWB1-50-10; genus CAIKKG01. The sequence continues at coordinate 17,787 of JBBILW010000006.1, forward strand.
GACGTAATTATGAGCATACATGATATCGCCCTGCTTCCTGTTGAGTGCCTGCATGGCAAAAATCGCTATGCGGGCGGTGGGAAGCACCTCATTGCTGCGAAGCGTGCGCAGCTGCTCTACGAGCGACAGCCGCGGGTGCCGCGGAAGAACATGCTTGCGCATGAGACGCCACCGAAACTCCATTCCCACCTCGCATGCAAACTTGCGATTACGATACCAGTGGTCGCGCGGAAAACGATTGAGAATATCCATCTCCCGCAGCCGATTCAAGGAAAATTGGGGCACGGGGATGAGCACCCAGTTGCCGTCGGCGCACGCGCGAAGCGTCGTATCGCTCCACGGTACCCGCTTCAACGATGCACGCTCCGCATGCGTAAGACGGAGACCGAGGCACCACGGAAAATCGTCGGGCGTGAAGATATCCCGCCCCATGATGCTCTTTGCGCGCTGAAGTGTAGTGAAGCCGTGGCGCCGGTCGTACGCGAGCTTCATGTTGTATGCGAGAACGAGTACGAAAACTGCGATGCCCACCACATCGAAAACGAGGTAGTTCACGTGTGCTCCTCCTATTCGGTGGAATAGTCTTTGTTAAGGTACGCGATGACATTACCCTCAAATCGCGTTCGCGTCAAAACAAAAACCCGCACGCGATTGAACGTGCGGGAAATACGGACCGGAAAACTAGCCGTGCGCCTCTTGCACCTCGTCACGAACGAGGCTGAGATGCCGCCGACCATTCTTCTCGGCGACAAGCTCGGCGATGCGGGAATCCCCGAGCGTGATGAAGCCGGAACTCCCGACGCTCACGGTGACGTAGCCGCCCTCGACACGGGTATCGGTGCAGTGGATTGTCTTGCCTTTGTAAAGCCACTCCTTGGTGACAAGAACGTGAATCGCAATCGCGTACACCATGACCTGCGCCGAAAACGGTACTACGCCGTCATCAGGCAGCGAGAGTGGCACGAGGTGCCACTTCACAAAACCCGTGTCGCGTGCGAACGGAAGTGCGTCGAACCACAGCCCGTCGAAGTCGCCGCGCGTACGAGCGAAGAGCCAGGGGGCAACTCCGCGCATCTCGTAAATGGAAATCGGCAGGACGCCGACCGCCATGTGGGTCTTGCGCTTCGCATACAGCGTCTTTTCGTCGAAGAAGAGCTCGCGGCAGAGAGCCTCAAAGGTCGGCTGCCTCGGGAAACTAAACCCAAGCTTGTTCAGCCCATCCTCGGACCCATGGAAATTCTTTCCCATGATGTCCTGCACGCGCACCTCGGCGAGCAGCTCCTCGAGCTCCACCGACCTCCGCGAGAATCGGCGGTTGAGACGAACGAGCCACACGCACACGAGAAGGTGTCCGAGATACTCAGTGAAAAGCGCAGCAAAGAGTATGAGGAACGCACCGACGAGTGCGGCAACCGCATACTTCTCCTCGCCCCAAAAAAGTAGCGGAGCAAAGATTACGAACGCAAGCCCACCCAGTACGTTGCAACGCGTATTCCACGACATGCCGTACCTCCTCGCAGCGGTGAACTTCATGTTGTTAACGAGCGTTATTGAGTAGACCACCAAACGGCCTGTTCGTCAATAAAAAGACCCCTGCGTGGATTCACACAGGGGTCGGAACTACATCTCCGGCGGGTACGACACGAAACACGTGCCGTACATCTTCTTCGTGACGTCCCTCGGGATGTCAGCGTTGCTCGGGTTGTAACCGAGCGCGGACAGGCCGGAGCCGTAGCAGTCGCAGAAGCCGGACTTCCTGCGCTCGTACGTCTTCGCGAACTCAGGAAACATCGCCCCGCGGTCTTGCTCGCACGCGTGGAGGAATTGCGCATCCTCTGCCTCCCCCTTCTTGGTGAGCCGCGTGCCGTAGCACGCAGACGCCTGCGATCGCCACGCCGTGTTGAACTCCTCCGCAGTCGCAAGGAAGTCCATCGGTTGCCCGAGATTTTTCGACGCGCACGCGCAGTAGTCCTCGATGCGCATCGGGTTCACCGAAGGCAGCAGGGCCATGAAGTGACGGACGCACGTCTTCTTGCCCTCCTGCGGCGGCTCGGAAGCCGCCTTGGGAAGCTCGTTCGTCTGCCACTCGCCGGCATCCGGCTTGACGGCGGAAGGAGCGGCGAGCATCTTCTGCTCGTACTTCTTCGCAGGCTCCGCCGGCTTCTTCTGCGGCTTCTTGTTTGCCGGCGGCGTGACGTTCTTCTTCTGCGGCACGGACGGCTTCGGCTCCTCGGCGACGGGCGTTGCGCCCACGCTGTTTGTCGAAGCGAGCGGCACCAACCTCTCCATCGTCTTGCCCCACTTCGCGTTGCGAACCTCCTCGCATGCGGCGACGCAGTGAGCCTGGCAGTCGGAATCCGACTTCGGCCTCAGTCTCGGCTCCGGCACGTCCTTCATGACCGACAGCCTGAGCTCGTCCTCGAGGGCCCAGTGGTAGAGCATCCTGCCCCCCTTCACGAGGAGCGCGAGGAGCACCGCGGCGGCGAAGAGAACCAGCAGAAACGCGAGCAGCCTCTTGATGAGGGTCTTCATGAAGCACCTCCCTTTCTTTCGTGTGTAGTTCGTTAACTTCCAGTTAAAAAAGCTGGATACAATATACCGTTTTTTAGAATTATTGTCAATTATTTATTTGAAATAAAAACCCCCGGACGCAAGAGTTGCGTGGGGGGGTGGGTACCGCTACTTGTCGCTGCACTCCGTGACGTGCGAGCGGTACCGGATCTTGAACGTGGCCGGCGTCGGACGCGGATTGTCCCGCTCCATGTGGTTCACGATGCACGTGCAGAACCGATGCGCATGCCGCTCCCCCGCCGGCGTTTGGGGCATCTGCGACGTGACGCTCTGCACGCACTTGTCAAGCTCCGCCGACTTCAGGTGCATCGGCCAAGCAGCGTTGGCGAGGACTGGCGCAAGAAGCGAAACGATGACGACGAAGTGTCTCATGCTGCGTTCCTTTCAGCGATTGGGGTCGTGGGGACCCGCGTTTATGACAAAGGTCAACGTGGAAATAATAACACTTCTTTTACACAAAGTCAATATCTCTTTGAGTGAAACACTGCAAATAAAAGGCCCCGCAAATGCTGCGGGGCTCCAAAGACTACTTCTTGTTGCCAATCTTGCGGTTGAAGAATGCGGCTTTCTTCCCCGAAAACTTCGTGAGCCGCTTCTCCTTCTCGCGCCACTCGCGCTCGTGATCCTTGGGGGACAAGAGCCCCTTGCCCTTCCGCTTCACCCGCGGACGGCGAGGCTTCAGAGCGACCTCGTTCTGTGCACGCCCCACAGCCTCCGTGTGCGTGTCGGCGAGCACGAGCGCGATGTCCTCGGGGGTGATGGCAGGCAAATTGAACGCCGGATCTTCCGAGACGACGACGACTCGAATCCCTGACCGCGCAAGCGTCTCCTTCACCATCGAAACCTCTTTCAACGCGAGCAACAGTGCGATTGGCATATCCTCTCCGTTTCTGGAAAAGGGTGGAATGAACTGCACTTAATTAAGCACGAATCCGCGCGTTTGTCATGCGCGAAGAAAAAAACTGCCCCGCACAAAATCGTGCGGGGCTCGCGTCTACCACGTGCAGCCCTTGGCGTCCTTCCTGGCCATCTGCCAGAACTCCTCCACGTTCTTGGGCGGCGAGTTCGAGTTCGAGGTCTTCTCGACGACGCAGGTGCAGTAGCGGCCCACGCGCTGCTGCCCCGCCTGGTCGAAGATCATGACCATCTTGTTGATGGACACGGTGGCGCCGCAGTTCTGCAGCGCCTCCGTCTTCATCTCGGCGGGCCACTCCTTGTGGCACCCGGCGGCGAACAGCGCGACAGCCATGACGAGCACGAACCTCATGGGGACCTCCCCTGGTTTGGATACAGCGTGAACGGCAAGTGAACTGCTCACATGTGTTTTCAACGTGCTGGAAATTTATATTATAAACAACAAATATTGTCAATGTCGTGCGGTATATACAAAAACCCGCGCGCATTTCTGCGTGCGGGGGTGAAGATGTCATGCGACTTGCCGCTCGTGCTGGGTCCCTTGAAGCTCGGCAGGCTCATTGGCCGGCTCGGCAAACCGCAGCTTCGTGAAGTGGGCGAGGAACACCACGTAGAGGATGATGTTTATAAGAAACGCCCACCCGCGAAAGAGGAAGTTCAGCCCGAAGAGTGCCGCGAGAAAAACGAAAATACAGATGCCTGCCTTGCAAGACATTGCGCCTCCGAAGCGGTATGGGAATGACCTATATATATGACGTCCGTGCCGAAAAAAACTTTCAGCCCCGTTAAATGCCGCTCAGCTTCCAGATGCCGTTCGGATACTGTCTCAAATCCACTGAAATCGGATAATGGAATGAACACTCCGCTCCTGTCGGGTCGCATTGCGCATCTTCATTCATCGTCTTTTTAAGATCGTCGATAATCTGCAAAAGGCGGGGTACGGGAATATCCTTCAGGCTCATTGCTTCTTTCGTCGCGGCGTCACCGGCGAAGTACTGTGTCGCAAGCGCGAAATCACGCTTCTCAAGCGCACTGATATACATCTGCAATGTTTCCTTCGGCGTCTTTCCTCCCGCAGTGTCCGCAACCGCCGCGGCGTAATCTTCCTTGTCGATTTGCTTCATGGCATCCGCAAGTTTTTTAATCTGCTGTTCGCCTGTGAGGCGCTCGTAGCGCGCAAGTCCCCAGAGCGCAGCGAATACGGCAACCACAATCATGAGAAAGCCCGTAACGAATTTCCAATAATGGGCTCGGCTCGCGGGCTGTGCAACTTCTGGTTTGTACTTCAAGTCTTCGGGATTCATAAAAAGTTGATGCGCCATAGAGGCGCGTGTGTTAAAACGAGATTGAAAAATGGTGCGTCGCGGAAGATATGATAAACGGCATAACTTTCAAAATCGATTCCGTTCCCTCACAGAACGGAATTGATTTGAACTTATCATACCAAAATCGAATTGCGGTGCACAATATGGGCTGTGGATACTCCGATTATCAGGCAGTTTCGTAGCGTTTATCACGGAAAACAATGAATTGTTCGGCCACAAGCGATTCTAAAATCAAGCGGACACGCTCCTGAGATTCCGTAAGCAAGACCGCGATTCGCGCCTCGGATTGCGCGCCGCTTTGCAGCAGCAGCTTCAGAATCGCACCGCGGAGCGCTCGCTGCGAACCCCTGAATGCGGGCTGCGCACGATACCGCTTGCTGCGCGTATTCGGATTCACTTTTTCAGAGCGCGCAAGCATCGTGCCGTAATCCATGAGCGCGTAATACCACTCACGCGGATTATGTTTGTCGAGCGTCGCGCGCACGAGCTTTAAAATGCGCTCATCGCTCACCTTGCGGGACCTCGGAAAAAAGAAATGGATAAATACGCGGCGGATATTTGTTTCAATGAACGGAACGGGTGCATTAAATGCGAATGCGGCGATAGAGCCCGCAGTCGCCTCGCCGATGCCGGGCAGCGCATAGAGCAACGCGGGGTCGCTCGGCAGTTTTCCGCTATGTGTGCGCATGATGATTTCGGCGGCACGCTGCATATTTAACGCGCGCCTGTTATACCCCATCCCCTGCCACGCACGCAAAACATCGGCACGCGAGGCTTCCGCAAGCGAACGAAACGTCGGAAATTGCTTTATAAAACTCGGGTACTTCTCTGCAACGCGAGAAACCTGCGTCTGCTGAAGCATGACTTCAGACACATATATGCGATACGGATTGCGGGTGTGCGCAGGCGCGCGCCACGCGATGTCATGTCGCCCGTGTGCGCGATAGTACTCCCAAATAATTTGTATAAACTTCGCCTCGTTTATTGCCACACGCACATTGTAATACGTGATGCGGGAAACAAAAAACTCCCCCGTGCGGAGGAGTTTTGCGTAAGTTAGTTATTGCGCTGCTGGCGTAACGGTCGCCAAAAACTGGAACGAAATGGGCTCTCCCGCATTATCAAGCAAGGAAACGTTTACTTTCGGGTCAAAGATGCGGCCTTCTTTCGGAGAGTTATCCGAATGCAATACCGCAAAATACGTTCCTGCGTCTACCGTGGGGCGAAGAAGCTCAACTGTTCCCGTGCTCTCGCCTGCGGGGAACCACTGTGCGCCAAGCACCTTCCCAGGGATTCCGCCGTCCGCTTCGTGTATCGCTACCCAGCCCGCTTCACGGAGCTTCACATCCCTTACCTCAACGCTGTTGCCCGGCAACTGGTCGTCAATGGTTACAGAGTTTTCTCCCGCCGCAAGCACGAGCGGCTTGTCGGACACTGTCTTCTCCCCCTCTTTCACCACGGGAACTGGAGCAAACAACATCCATCCCGCGCCGATACCCGCAACAAATGCTACCGCTGCGTACACAAGCGCCTTCTTTTTGCTGAATCCGGCCGTCGGTGTCGCTTTCGTGTCTTGATTCATATATGGAGCATTCTACCAAAGTGCCTCTAATAAGCGCAATTTGACGGAACGGGCTATTTCTTTTAAAAGCGTTCGCCTAAGGCATAATACCGAATTTAAATCCCCAAATTTCTAGCGAAAACCACGCTTGGCGAGAAGGCAGTATCGAAATACGCCGACGAGCCGCAAGTGGTTTGCAGCAGAAATTTGGGGATTTGGAACGGTAAGCAGTATGCGGTTAGGCCTTGGGCGAACGCTTTCGTTCGCTGAAGATGAAATAATAGAGTATTTCAAGAACACTGAACACATTTACAACAAAAAGAACGATAAACCAAACAAGGTCGTTTCTCCGCGCCGCTCGCCAAAGCGCAAGACCCTTCCATGTAAACAACCATGCCAGCACAAGGAAGCCGACTCCGGGGTTTTGCATTAACCAAACATTCATCGCCTGCATGCTCGCCGCCATTTCGCTGAATAATTGTTCCATGTAATAAGTATACTCCTTCCATTAATCCTCAACGTGCGCCGACGCCTTTCGATACATGCAGTACTCGCACGTCGGGTCAGACGCAGGAATCTTCTCCCGCATAAGGCACGTTTTGATTTTTGTGAGTGTGTGCGGCAGCCATGCGTCGCTCCCTGCGTATGGCAAAAGCGTTACTTTGAATTCGAGTTGTCCGTCAAACGCTTTTTTGTCCGCACGCCCGTTGCAATACACAAAGTAGCCAGTATCACTCACCGTAAATCCGTTCATCCTGAAAAGCCACTGGTATATTTCCATCTGCCGCTTGTAACTCATCTCCCAGCCGGACCCTTCAAGCGCCACCTCGCCCGCTTTCGAAGTCGCCTTATAATCGACAATGATGAGTTCACCCTTAGTGCTCACCCACACGTCGTCGATACCTCCGGTAATCAGAAGATTTTCCGGCGCATATAAGTACTGGATGCCGCGGCGGATTGCATCACGCCACTCCTCCATCTTCGGATGATTAAACGGCACCGCATCCACACGATAGGCTCTCATAAGCGGGTGTGCGGTTTTTGCCGCGCGATGCGCATCGAATTCTTTCTTGAGCAACGCATCAACCGCGTTATTCAAAGTAAATGAGGGCGTCGGCGGTCTGTCGATGCCAAGCCGGCGATCAAGATAAAAACAGCGCGGACAACGTATAAAATTCTCGATTTTCGAGCGGCTCAATTTAAATGGCGCGGCACTCTTCGGATTGAAAAGGTTTTGCGCGCGAGGTGCGGAATATGCCATATCCTCATATTATCACGAAAACAAAAACCGCCCTTACGGGCGATTCTTGTGTTTGTGTCGGGGAAATTAGAAATCTCTCCTGCCACCTCCGAAACCACCGCGCGCGGGGCGTGATTCCATCGGGCGCGCTTCGTTTACCGTAAGCGAGCGTCCGCCGAAATCCTTGCCATTCCACGTGTCGATAGCTTTCGAGATGTCTGCCTCGTTCTCCATTTCGACGAAACCGAAGCCACGTGAGCGACCCGTCATCTTATCGATGATGATCGTCGCTGACGTTACCGGTCCCACCTGTTCGAACGCCGTTTTCAATTCAGCATCCGTCGTAGAGTACGGCAAACCACCAACATATAATCTCTTTGCCATGTATCTGTGTATTTGTGCTCGTAGGGCGACCACTCACTTGGATCCTTACACGAAATGCGTGACTTAGGGATTACCCCGAATGAGAAACCTACTTACGCCCGTATTGTACCATATCGTGTAAAAAAAGCAACCCAAGGGGCGTGCTCCGTGCGCTACGCCTCGATTTCTTTCTTTATGATTTTGAACTCATTTTCCACCTCCGCGAGCCGCGCCTTGCTCTCGCCTACAAGCTTTGACACCTCTTTGATTTTGAGAAGTGCCTCCTCAACATCCAATTCTTCCTGTGCGTCGAACCATTCCAGGATATGCGCGATATCCTTGAGATGCTGCTTAAAACTTTTTGTTTCTTTTGTCGTCATGTTTGTTATTCGATGGTTTCCACACGCGTACCCACGATACCGTCACTCATCTGCACCGAGAGCGCCTCGCCCGCACTGAGCCCTTTAACGCTTCTCATGACCTTACCACTTCTCCGGATAATTGAGTATCCCAGTTTCAACTGCCGCTCAGGATTATTGATACGCGCCATCCGTTCAGCGTGCAGGATGCTCTCCTTCGCGCGCGCAATGCCATCCGCCGTATGCTCGACGACTGACGCGAGCGCGGTCTCAAGGTCCAATCTCACGTGCCGGATTCTGTCTTCGATGCGCCCCATGATTCCTGCAAATTGCCGCACCTTGCTGTACGCATCTTCCCACGAACGATTGATAAGCACTGCGGCCGCGGTAGGCGTGGAAGTCATAAAGTCAGCGGCGAGCGCCGCAAGCGGCACATCCTGATCATGACCGATGCCCGCGATGACCGGCACAGGGAACGCGACAAGCTCGCGGATGAGCGCCTCGTTGTTAAACGCCTGCAGTGATTCAAGCGAGCCGCCGCCGCGGATTACGACGAGCACCTCGATATCTTTCGTCTTCAACAACTGAATTGCATCGATGAGCGGCCCAACTGCCTGGCTTCCCTCGACGCGCGAATCAACGAGGCTTATCTCATAGCCGAACTTGCCGAGATTGTTCACAAAGTCATGGATAACCGCACCGTCCTTCGAAGTCACGACGCCGATGCGGCGCGCAAGCTCAGGCAGCACGCGCTTCCTCTCGGGCGCGAATACACCCTCTGCGGCAAGTTTTTTCTTCAACGCATCATACGCTTTTTTGAGGGCACCCTCTCCCTTGAACTCGATAGTGCCCGCAATAAACGAAAGCTTCCCGAATGGCGCGTAATACTCCGGGTGTCCGGTCAAAATGAGCTCCATGCCAACCTGAATGTCGATGCCGCTTCTCGCGTAATTGAACTTCCAAATCGTGCAATCCATAACCGCGTTTTCCTTCTCGTCTTTAATCGTAAAATACACGTGGCCCGAAACGTGTTTCTTGACCTGCGTCACCTCTCCCGTGAGGCGCACGTCCTCGCGCGTCAAAAACGCGTTCAGTAATTCCGCGTATTCGGATACAGTGAATATCTTCTCTTCCTTTCTAATAATTTTCTCCTCTGCCTTCTCGGGTTCCGCGAAAAGACTGTTTGTTTGTTTTCTTTTAGACATATATCGAGCTTATATTCCTTCCTTCTGGACGTTACTCACATGGAACCTGTTTGCAAACAGATACGCAAGCACAATGAGCGCAGTAAAGGCAAAAGTGACCATGAAGAATCCGTTTGAAGGAAGCATAGATGCAAGCAGCATGAGCACGAGAATAAACGGCACGCGCGCAACTTGGTAGAGTATCTGCTGGCTCAAAATAAATGCGCCGGGGTCTTTGACTGAACGCGTTATTCTGTAAAATTCGCTGGTCCACGCAACCATGAGCGCTGCGTATGCAACACCGCCGACGACATGGCTTGCGACGATAA
>JBBILW010000007.1:0-23843 GCA_037444725.1 Candidatus Jorgensenbacteria bacterium
CAGGAGATCGGCGATGAGCTCGGCATTACGCGCGAGCGTGTCCGCCAGATTGAAGAGCAGGTGATTGCGAAGATTCGCGATCAGGTCCGCACGGGCGCGAAAGAGCTTATCGACGCCGCAACCGCACACCTTAATTCGGTGGATGGAGTCCGCCGCGACGACACGTTCGTGGAAGAAATCAAGAAGGCGATTGGTGACGTTGATACGAAATATATCGACCAGAAGCTCCGCTTCGTATTCCTTACTGCGGGTATTCCTCAATATCACAAAGAAGACGATGCGATGCACGCATATTGGTTTGTGAACGAGAGCGCGCAGAAGCGTTTCGCGGATTTCACGAAGCAGATGACGCAGTTCTTCAAGAACAACGATCGCAACCAGATTTTGCGCGAGAAGACCTACTTGCCGATGTGCAAGGATCTCACTTCGTGCCACTTCCTTACGATTCCGAAACATTTCGGCGAGAACGTGTTCGGCGATATCGGTTTGCGCGAGTGGACCGAAATCGAGCCGAAGACCATCCGCGATAAAGCGTATTTGGTATTAAAGAAACACGGCCAGCCCCTTCACTTCGAAGGCGTGGCGAAATCCATCAATGATTTCGGCCTCGACAAGAAGCGCGCGCACGTGCAGACGGTGCATAACGAGCTCATCAAGGACGAACGTTTCGTGCTTGTAGGCCGCGGCATGTACGGATTGCGCGAGCATGGCTTCGAGCCGGGAACGGTGCGCGAGGTCATCGTGTCGCTTTTGAAGAAGCACGGGCCGCTCGCATCGGGAGAAGTGGTGCAGCTTGTAAATAAACAGCGCTTCCTCAAAGAAAACACCATTCTTTTGAGTCTTCAGAACCGCAAGCACTTCAAGCGTCTTGAAAATAACAAGTACTTCATCAAAGAAGCGTAAGGAGCAGAAAAATCCCGTCTTTCAACCGAAAGGCGGGATTTTGTTTGGAAGTCGTTTCGTGTAGAATTAATGGAAGAGACGCGCTATGTTCAAGAATTTATTTGAACACATTGCAGAATTTATCGGAGAACTTTTTTCCCATTGGGAAGTGTGGTTGTTTATTGTCGTTTTCGGCTCTTCACTCCCGCTTTTGAACCCGAATGAGATACCCGCATTTTTTATCGCGTTCATCAAATACACCTGGTGGTTTTGGCTGTTCTTCATAATCCTCGAAATACTGAAGCCGATGGTGCTATATGTACAGCAGCAGAAATTTAAGGCTAAGGAGACTGCGCCCGAAAAATACGTCTTATTTGAAATTCGTATTCCTCGCGAATTGGAAAAGAGCGCGAAATCAATGGAACACGTGTTCCAGACACTTCACGGTCTCGGTAATGCTCCCGGAGATTGGCGTGGCAAGTGGATTGATGGGGAAGTGCCTCTGTGGTTTTCACTGGAAATCGTAAGTATCGGGGGCGAGATACATTTCTATCTTCGTATGCCGAAAAAACACGCAAACCTCACCGAGGTCGCGTTCTTTTCGCAGTATTCCGACGTGGAGATTACCGAGGTGAAGGATTATATGAGGGATTTGCCCGCAACGACTGCGGAGCTCTATGCATTGGGCATGGATATGTGGGGCACTGAATTCATTCTCGCAAAAGAGGGGGCATACCCGATTAAAACGTACCCGATGTTCGAGACCGGCACGTCAGAACGCCAGATTGATCCGTTGTCCGCATTTTTAGAAACACTCGCCAAATTAAAACAGGGCGAAACGGCCATTGTGCAGATTCTTATTTCTCCCGCAGATAAATCCTGGTCAAAGAAATATGAGGAAATATTGGCGAAGCTGCGCACCCCCGAAATGGTAGATACGGGAGGCGAGTCAAAGTCTCCGCTCGCGCATACCGCGAAAAAGACGGAAATAATCAATGCGGTCGAAAATAAGCTCACGAAGCCCGCGTTCAACGCGGTGGTGCGCTTGAGCTATATGTCGCCCGGAACAATCTTGAAGGAGGGCTCGGGATTTGCGCGCGGCGGTATTACGGGAGCGTTCAATCAGTACAGCGCGCCCAATCTCAATGCGTTTAAAGGCAATTCCGGTACCGCAACGAAGGCGGATAAGTGGAAATTTCCGTATACGTCGGTCAACAAGCGTCTTGAATATAGGAAGCAGCGCTTTTTGCATAATGTGCGCGACCGCGTGAATCCTCCGGAAACATATGCCGCACGCCTCTTCTCGTCATATCTTTCGGATATGAACTTTGCGACTGTTTCCTACGAACTTGCGACCGACGAGCTTGCAACCATTTTTCATCCGGCACCGACGGGCGTGCTTACCGCGCCTCATATGCGCCGCGTGGAGAGCAAGAAGGCGGGACCGCCCGCAGGCCTCGACATCTTCGGCGAAGAGGAAGATTTGGAAAAATTCAAAAGAAAATAGTCATGACCCAATTCAATTTTCCATTCGGCGTGGTGAGCGGAATAGAGCGCATTTTCAATGCGATTATAAACAATGTGGAGTGGATGCGCATATACAATGTTGCGCACGTCATTTTCATCATTTTGAATCTTGTCGGGATCTGGCTCATTGTTTTCTACCTTCAAAAGGCATTGTCGTTTCGCGTAAAAATAGATTTGCGCACGCTGCCCCCTGACGTTGCGGAAATATTGAAGCGTGCGGGCGTGAGAGAGCGCTTTGCGGGCCGCTGGGAAGATGTGCGCAAGAATGCTCCCGCATCATACCGAGATGCGATTATTGGCGCAGATGCTCTTATCGACGCGTTGCTGCTTGAGGCAAATTTTTCCGGCCGTGATACTGCGGAGCGCTTTGGGAAGCTCAATCGCCTTGGACTTCGCCGCTCAACTGTAAATGGAATATTTGAAGCGCACCGATTGCGCAACAGAGTCGCGCACGAAGCGTCATTCGTGCCGAGTCAGCGCGTGGCAGAACGCGCGTTGGACCATTACGCAAAATTCCTTGCCGAAGTAAAAGTGATAGCATAACGGCACCGAGAACATATTTTGAGTGCTGCTGATATAATGGTAGGAGAGATGAATCGAATTCTGGACGCACTCCCATTCGTAAAACATACGATAAAGAACACGCTCTTCCTCGAACAATCGGAAGGGTGTGTTGCGTGCGCGCATATTGCGGAGAATGTTGCGCGGAAATCATACTCCTTCAGCGCGTTCCGGCATTATGCATCGCTTGATGAAGCGCTCGCATCGCGAAGTGTTGCAGGGGGGTACGATGCGGCGTTGCTCGTATGCGATGCGACGCACGCGGCGACAGTAAGAGGAACCGTGCGTATTCAAAGAGAAAATCCGGAGGAGCCGATAGCCGAAGCCGAGCTCGATGCGGTGCTGTTTCGCGCGTTATGGAGTTTTTTAAACCGGTTCAGGCCGCTTGCCGCGGTAAAACTTAATGTGAGCGAGCTTGATTTGGTGGTCGCAAACATCGCCGTCTGCGGTGTCCGCATTCACGAACATAAGGTATTCAATCCAATAGATTTCAGGGGAAAAGAGCTGGTAATCGAGTTCAGGGGGACATTCGTGCCGCGTGCCCTCGTTTCAGCAATCGAAAAAATATCATCTCGCGTAAAAGAGCCGGTGGTGGCAGTAGAGCGCGGCGCAATCCTTTCTGAGATGCTGGGAGAAGACGCGATTTGTATAGATATACGCGACAGCGTCGCTGATATTTACCGATCGTACGCTGACGAGACCGCGCATATCGGGCGAAGCGAATGGGGCACAAAAAATATCTCCGAAAAACTTGGCATATATTTTGGTGTGCCTAACGCAATTGTGAGTGATGTGTTAAAACGCTATACTAAGAACCAGATATCTGAAAAGGTGAGAAATGCGGTGAGTGGACTTGCGAGAAAGGAGATTGCCGCGCTTCGCGAGTCTGTGGAGGGAGTATTGAAGCGCGCCCATGCGGAAAAACGCTTGCCAATTCGCTTCACGGTTCATGCACAGGGCGGGTTTCCTTCGGAGTTAATTGGGGACGCACGCATGCATGAAATGAAGATATGGGAAGAGGAAAAGCAGGCCGCACCTCATGCACAGAAAGCGGTCCGTGCGGCGCTTTCAAGAGAAGAAGAGGAGATGGTGGCGCTAATGCACTATCCGTACGTGGATCCGCAGTATGCGTTTTTGAATCAGTTCTTGCATCGGCGGGTGAAATGGCTGGTTCCGCACGAATAAATTTCGCACAATATGAGAGAAGAACCAAAAATATTCCTTGGAAGAACCGACGACCTCGACACTGCCGTCGATAAGATAATCCATGCGCGAGGGGGAGCGGTAATAATTAATATTCCGAAAAATTCGGTCATCGGCAGCTCGGTTGCGAATTTTCACGTGCTGAAACGCGAGAGTCTGACCGCGGAGAAAAAACTTACTATAGAGTCGGTGGATGACCGCGTGCTCGAACTTGCGGCGCTCGCGAAGATTACCGCCTCGAATCCTATTTTCATGAAAACGCAGGAGCGCCCCTCAATGGACATAGTCCGGAGAACGCCAAAGACCGAAAAACGGCCGGCAAAAGAAGAAAAAGAAATCCATGTCCGCGATGAGGGGAACGAATCGGAAGAAGAGGTGTCGCTGTGCATCGATACGAAGGCGTTTCCGCGGAGAACGGAGCAGTTTGTGTATGAGAAGGAGCCTTCGCGCATGCGGCGCACCATTCTTGTTTCGGTGATTCTGTTAAGCGTTGCGGGCGCTGCGTGGGGAGCCTTCACGCAGCTTCCGCGGGCCACCGTCACCCTGGAACTGAAGCGCCGCGAGGTCCCCATCAACGAGAGTGTTGAAATAAGCAAAAAATACAGCGAAGTGTCGACGAGCGCGGCGAATCTGCAAATTCCCGGGGAGCTTTTTACGAAGGCAGGAGTGCTGCTCATGGATTTCCCCGCAAGCGGAGTGGCGAAGGTAAACAATAAAGCAGCCGGTTCAATTACGATTTACAATGCATATAGCTCGGCGCCCCAGCAACTCGTGGCGCTCACGCGGTTTGAGACTCCGGACGGAAAGATATTCAAGCTCGACAAGCAGATAACGGTTCCGGGAGCAAAAATAGTGAACGGGAAAATAGAAGCTTCTTCGATTGATGCGACGGTTACTGCGAGCGAGGCGGGCGAAGCCTATAACATTGGACCGGTTACAAAATGGACCATCCCCGGTTTTAAGGGAACGCCGCGATTTGCGGGTTTCTATGGTGTTTCGGTTTCAGGCATGACGGGCGGCGTAGTGGGGGAGCGTTCGGTACCGTCGGCAGAAGATAAAACCAACGGCGAAAAGAAGGTGGAGGATGCGTTGCACACATCGCTCGAACAGCTGCTTACTGCGATGGCGGGCCCGTATATGGCGTTGCCTGGAAGCACAAGGTTTCTCGTGACGACCGACAATGTGCAATTGGGCGGTAAGGACGAGGGGAAGTTCGGCATCTACATGGAAGGAGAAATCCGCAAAATAGTATTTGACGAAACAATGCTTAAAAATGCCATTGTTGCAAAGGCGCAGGGGAGTGACAAAACGAGCGAAAAAATCGCGGACATGACGCTGCAATATAGCGAGCCTACCTATGATTTTCAGAGCGGTACCATCGACGTACGTGCGACGGGGACGGTGGTATTCGCAGCAAATATTGATACCGATGCATTAAGGACGCAATTGTCGGGTGCCGATGAAGCTGCAGCGCGCGCTTCGCTTTCCGAGCTTAAGGGTTTGAATAATGGCACGCTTGAGCTGTGGCCGTTCTGGGTGCATAGCGTGCCGAGCGACCCCGCAAAGCTCTCCATCGTAATAAAGTAGGCGGCTATTGACTTCATTCACGTTTATCCATATAATTGAACTCGCTATAAACATACATAGCTAAATGGGTCAAGAAAAAGACAGATTGATAAATCGGAACGGTGTCGTGCAGGAAGCACTGCCAGGGCTCCTCTTCCGAGTGACTCTTGAAGGTGCTACCGAGCCGATACTCGCGCACCTCGGCGGTAAGCTGAAACTGCATCGCATCAGGGTTATCCCGGGCGATAAAGTGGTCGTAGAAATGACCCCCTATGACGAACGAAGGGGCCGTATAGTGCGGAGGTTGTAAAATTAAGAAGAGTTGGGTAGTATAGTGCTACTCGAAAAAAGCGCATTTTTTTTATGAAAGTACGATCATCAGTAAAAAAGATATGTATGAAATGTAAGACCGTCCGTCGCAAGGGACGCGTCTATGTGATTTGCGAAAATAAGAAACACAAACAAAGGCAAGGTTAAATAATCATGAGAATCGTTGGTGTAAATATTCCGGATAATAAGAAAGTGGGAATCGCGCTCGCGTACCTTTATGGTATTGGGCGTACACGTGCTGAGCGCATCGTTGCGGAATCGAAGATAGACGCAAAGAAGCTCGCAAAGGAGCTCACGCAGGATGACATCAACAAGATTCAATCGATTATGGAGAAGAACTTCAAGATCGAGGGTGAATTGCGCCAGGTTATCAAGCACAACATCGCGCGCATGAAGGAAATCAAAGCGTATCGCGGTGTGAGGCACTTGCGCCGCTTGCCCGTGCGAGGACAGCGCACGAAGACGAATTCCCGCTCGGTCCGCGGAAACGTCAGAAAGACTGCAGGAAGCGGAAAGCGTAAGGTAGAGCTGAAGTAAACACTAACCACATGGGAAAGAAAAAAGTAGCAAAAGAATCGAACGAGAAAGTCCTTAAAGAGTCCGCGGGCGTGGACAATGCCGTTGCTGAAGTAAAGCAATCGGGCAAGTTGCGCGTGGAGAAGGGCAAAGTGTTCATTCAGGCTTCTTTGAACAACACCATCATGACGGTAACCGACGAAAAGGGAAACACGGTAGCGTGGCTCTCCGCCGGTTCGCTCGGCTTTAACGGCCCGAAGAAGGCGACGCCGTTCGCGGGTTCCAAAGTTGCGGAAGCGATTGCGGAAAAGGTGAAGAAATCAGGTCCCATTAAGATTGACGTGCTTGTGCGCGGTATCGGCAAGGGCCGCGATTCTGCGGTACGTTCGCTCGCAGCAAAGGGTTTTGAAATACTTTCCATCAAAGATGTCACTCCGGTTCCTCACAACGGCCCGAAGCCGCGCAAGGTAAGGAGAATTTAATACAATGCGAAGAATTAAAGAAAAAAGAGAGCGTTCCCTCGGTGCAAAGCTTTTCCTCAAAGCGGATCGTTGTAATTCACCGAAGTGTGTTACCGTACGCCGCCCGCAGCGCCCTGGCCAGCACGGTGCAAAGCGCCAGAAGACTGTGTCCGATTTCGGACGCCAGCTTCAGGAGAAGCAGAAAATTAAGATCTTTTTCGGCTTGAACGACCACCAGATGCAGAAGTTGTTTAACGGACCGAAGGAGCAGGTAGCAATGAAGCTCCGCGAGCGTCTCGATTTCGTGACGTATCTTCTTGGGTTTGCGAAGTCTCCCCGTATTGCGCGCCAGATGGTGTCGCACGGCCACATCCGCGTAGACGGAAGGAAGGTGACTATCCCGTCATTCCGCGTTGCAGTTGGTGAAAAAATCGAAGTTCGTCCCGAGTCCCGCGATTCGAAGCTTTTTGAAGGCATTCAAGAGCGCTTGAAAACGGTCGAAGTGCCGAAGTGGCTTAAACTTGATGCAGAAAAACTCGAGGGTGAGTGCGTTGCGCATTCGAACCTCGAAGAAGAGCGTTTTCCGTTCGACATCAATTTGGTCGGTCAATTTTACTCGCGCTAATATACAATTATTATATATATGAAATACGCGCATCTTAGTGAGTCGGTAGTGGGAAAGAAGATTTCGGAGAAGGACAATATCGGAGTGTTCCACGTTGAGGGCTTGTACACCGGTTACGGTGTGACGCTCGGCAACTCGCTCCGCCGCGTGCTCCTTTCTTCGCTTCCGGGAGGTGCCATCACCCAGATTAAGGTGAAGGGCGTCGACCATGAATTTTCGGCGTTGCCGGGAATGGTGGAAGACATTGTAGAGTTCATTTTGAATCTTAAGAAAGTTCGTTTCCATTTCCTCGCGGATGAGCCGCAGGTGCTCTCGCTCCACGTAAAAGGGGAGAAGGAGGTAACCGCGGGAGACATCAACTCGACGGCATTCGTGAAGGTCATTAACACTGATTTGCGCCTCGCGACGCTTTCGAAGAAGACTGCGGATCTCGATATGGAAATCACGGTTGAGAAGGGTCTTGGCTACGTGCCTTCTGAGGCGCGCAAGCTTGAGAGGCTTCCTGTGGGTACGGTGGTGCTCGATGCGGTATTCTCACCGGTTGTGCGCGTAGCGACGTCCGTAGAGAACATGCGTGTCGGCGACAGGACGGACTATAACCGCCTGATTGTTGAGGTGGAGACCGACGGCTCGATTTCACCGTCAGAAGCATTCCATAAGTCAGTGAATATTTTGAAAGATCACTTCGAAAAATTGGCAGCAATTGAAGTTACGAAAACTGAAATAGGCGAAACGAAAGAGAAGAAAGCAAAGAAGAAATAACACACTATGCGGCACGCAAAGAAAGGACGAAAATTTGGACGCGAACGCGGTCAGCGCAAAGCCTTCATGAAAGGTTTGGCGCAGAATCTCGTTACGCACGAAAAGATAACCACGACTGAAGCGCGTGCAAAGGAGCTCCGCGGATTCGTAGAGCGCCTGGTGACGCACGGTAAGAAGCAGAACATTACCGGTCTCCGCACGCTCATGCGCTATCTTCCGAAGGCGACCGCGTACAAGTTGTACCATGATATTGCGCCGCGTTATGCGGACAGGAAGGGAGGTTATACGCGTGTAATCAAGATTGCGAAGCCTCGCGTACACGATGCGTCGAAAATGGCAAGAATTGAATTTGTATAACACTATGGAATACATAATTGACGCAAAAAATAAGAGACTTGGCCGCGTAGCATCGGAAATCGCCACCATCCTTCAGGGAAAGAAGAGTCCGAAATATGAGCCGAGATTCGAAGGAACCGACACAGTGATCGTAAACAACGTGAAAGATATCGAGCTTACGGGCAAGAAGGCGGATCAAAAAGTTTACTACAAGCACACCGGTCCGCTCGGACACTTGAAAGAGAATAAGTTCGAGAACGTGTTCGCAAAAAATCCGGGTTTCGTCTTGAGGCATGCAGTCCGCCTCATGCTTCCGAAAAACCGATTGCAGGCGAAACGGATGAGGAGATTGAAGATCAGCGACTAAGTTCCATGGCAACGAAAACTACCAAGACAACTAAATCAACGAAAGCAGGACGTTACTTCGAGGCGGTAGGCCGCAGGAAGACCGCGGTGGCGCGGGTGCGTTTGCACACCGGCGGAAAAGGAGGTCATGTCGAAGTGAACGATAAGGATTTTGCAAAATATTTCCCCGTGGAAAAGCATCAGCGCGTGGTGACGGCTCCTTTTGAGACGCTCTCAATCACGGATTATGATGTAACCGCGAAGACGTTCGGCGGAGGCGTAGGAGGACAGGCGGAAGCAATCCGTCTCGGCATTTCCCGTGCGCTCGTGCTCGTCAATCCGATTTGGCGCGGTCGCCTGAAGACGCTCGGATTTTTGAAGCGCGATCCTCGTATGGTGGAACGCAAGAAGCCGGGTATGCGCAAGTCGCGCCGCCCGCAGCAATGGAGAAAGCGTTAAGCTTTCAAAAACCCCACGAGAGTGGGGTTTTTCATTTGCTGCGAGGGAGGGGCGATGGGGAGGGACGGGAATTGAGTCCCTCCCCAAGGCGGAGCTCACGAACCGAGGGGTTCGTGGGAGTTCCGCGAATGGCGGAACGACGCAGCATTGGAGAAAGCGTTAAGCTTTCAAAAACCCCACGAGAGTGGGGTTTTTCATTTGCTGCCGAGTAAAAGTTCGATGTCGGTTAGGGTTCTATTGAGCTCCAGGTGAGCGTTTTGTCCGCATGGAGAAGATAAAGATAATCAGTGAGAGAGAACGTGGTTACGCCTCTCGCAAGGAGCGCCACGTTGCGAGGTGTGCGTGCGTCGAACTCTTCGGCGAGCAGACGGTCTCCGGATTGCATGAGGAAGTAGTTCGGGGCAAACGGAATCCATGTGAACGTTTTCGGGTCCTCGTGTGCCGACAAATAGAGCACGTCGATATCATTCGCTCGGTGAAGAGTATTGCCCTCGTATTCTGTAAGATAGAGCACACGCATGGTCCCGTTAGCGCTTATATATATTGCGCGCGCCCCATCGGGTGAAAAGGCGTAATAAGCGATGTCCGAGGTGAGTTTTTTGAGCGTCTGCGCCGCGCGATCGAAGAGGTAGAGTTCATGTGCGTCATCTTCGATAAGAAGGCGGTTTCCGGATGCATCCGATGTCATTTTCGAAGCGAAGCCAAGATGCGCGGCGTACGTATTTATGGAGTGCACGACGAGATTCGCGGCGGTAAGCACTCCTTTATTGTCCACGACAAGCAGCTCGCTATTATTCGTCGCGGATGCACGCACGCCGCTTACTTTGGCGAGCAGTTCAATTTCATTCCTTTTCATATCAAGAGCGTAGAACGCGGTGTCGCTCCCGATGATAAGTTTTGTTTTAGTGAAGGGGTGGGCGAGCACAGTGCGCAGGGGCTGAGGGGCCATATGCAGCACTGAGCGCTGGAGTGACGCAAAAAGCTCTGTAATACTCACAGAAATCTCGGGATTATCGAGATCGATAAAGTAATATTTTCCTTGAGCTTGAGTCACAATGTAAGAAGATTTTGCATCAGAAATAATTACTTTATTTCCCTTCAATGCGGTTCCTTGAAAACTCAACGCCGACGATGTTCCGTTCGTCACGAGACCGTTTTTCACCGGGACAAACATGGAAATGCCGGTTGAACTCGCGCTCACGGGCAAGTGATCGGGCCAGAGGATGACGTCATATGCAAAAGAAACTTTTCCTGATGCGACATCAAGCTCTTTGTGCCACGGGGAATAATCTTTCAAGGAAAGCGAAACGTCGTACGTGTCGGGTGCGAGTCCGGGAACATAAATATCGTGATTCAGATATCCGGCCGATGCGGGGTAGGGCTCGCCATCAATGGCAAGCGTCGCGGCACGCGGCAGGAAACGGACATACACAGAACCCGCTTTCGCAAGACGCATATGTTTAAGGTCGATAACGAGACCGAGCATCTTGATGACAACGTACGGCGCGATAACAAGAAAGAGCGCAACGAAAGCGAGTTGCACGAAAAGTTTGGTGCGTTTCTGGAGAATCATCACTCTTAGATATACCCGATTTTGCCCGTTTCGTGAAGAAGTTGCTTTTCGCGTAGGGGGTGTAGTAAAGTGAAGTCACACATGTTTACTCGGAAAATCGGCATAGACCTTGGCACCACAAATACACTCGTTTTTTTGCCCGAAAAGGGAATCGTAATCAATGAACCGACGGTGGTTGCGTTGCGCAAGCCGGACAACACCGTGCTGGCAGTCGGACTCGACGCGAAAGAAATGGTGGGGCGCACTCCTGATGATATCGTGACGTACCGACCTCTCAAGGACGGCGTTATCGCGGAATATTATATTACGCAGGCGATGTTGAAATATTTCATTTCAAAAAGCATCGGCGCGTTCAACGTGGTCCGTCCCGAAGTCGTCATTTCCGTTCCTGCAGGTATCACCTCGACCGAACATCGCGCGGTTATGAACGCCGCGAAAGAAGCGGGCGCGAAAGAAGTGTATCTCGTGAAGGAGCCGCTCCTTGCGTCGCTTGGCGCAGGCATCCCGATTCATTCGGCTGAAGGCAATATGATTGTGAATATCGGCGGCGGAACGACGGAAGTCGCGGTTATTTCTCTCGGTGGTATCGTCACATGGGCGAGCTTGCGCGTCGCAGGAAATCGTTTCGACAACGCTATCAGCGAATACATAAAAAAGAAGTATGGGCTCGCGATAGGCGAGAACACCGCAGAAAACATCAAAATCACCATTGGTACCGCGATGCAGAATCGCAACAAAATGGAAATGAAAATACGCGGCCGCGACCTCCATACCGGTCTTCCGAAGGACCTCGTTATCAACTCAAACGAGGTAGCGGAGGCTTTAAACGGCCATCTTGTGGACATCATGAACTCGGTGCAGTCCGTATTTAACGTGACTCCGCCTGAGCTTGCGGCAGATATCATGGAAAAAGGCATTATTCTCTCGGGCGGCAGCTCCCAATTGCGCGATCTCGAGGAGTTCTTCAAACGGTCATTGGGCGTTTCGGCCTATGTGGCGGAAGAGTCAATTCTCTGCGTAGCAAAGGGAACGGCGACCATTTTGAGCCATCTCGACGTATATAAACGCACTCTTTTGAGGCGATAATATGGTTATCGGCCACAATTGCTCGTGGCCGATAACCGAAAAATTGGTTCGCGCTGATGCGCTCGGACACGCATATCTCTTTTTTGGCGATGTGGAAATCGGAAAAGCGTCGTTCGCGCTCCGTCTCGCGCGTCTCATAGAAAAGGGAGCGGGCGAGGACTCTGCGGAACCGCTTTCGGACACCGCCGTATTTGCGCCAAACGAAAAAGGAACAATCGGCATCGATGAAGTGAGGGCGCTGAAGCGTTTTCTCTGGCAGACACCGTTTCATTCGAGCAAACGCGTTGCAATCGTGGACGGCGCGCATGCGTTGACGCCTGAGGCACAGGGGGCGATGTTGAAAATTGTTGAGGAGCCTCCCGTGCACGGCTTGCTCATCGTAATCGCGCATGATCCTCAGGTGCTCTCTGCGCCTTTGCTCTCGCGATGCGAAAAAATATATTTTTCGCGCATGTCGAAGAAGGCGCTCGCGAAATTTCTCGTAAAAGAAAAGGCACTTACGGAAAAAAGAGCGGAAGAAATCGCCACAAAAAGTTATGGGCGCGTAGGGCGTGCGTTGAAACTACTTGGCGGTGCGGAAGAACCGTCGGATGATATCGGTAAGAGTATCGAGGCGCGCATCGTTGCGTTGCGGGAGCGGGGATTGCGTGAGAACAGCGCAAAATTGGCATGGCTTCTCGAGCGGGAGTCGCTCGTTGCGCAATATAACGTGAATGCGCCCCTCCAGAAGAAGACGGTTGAATATAAGGTGTAGCCCCCATATAATGAGTGAACAATGGCAAATCCAGTTGAAGACTTCAAAAAAGGCATCTCGTTCGTCGTTTCTGAGTGCAAGCGCGAACTTGGCGGCGTGCGGGCGAATAGACCCAGCCCCTCGCTTATCGAGGATATAAAGGTGAATTACTACGGCGAAATGATGCCGTTGAAGCACGTCGGCTCGATTACCGTTTCGCCACCGCGCGAACTTTCGGTCCAGCTCTGGGACGCGGGCGCCGTGCAGCCGGTCGCGAAAGCAATTGAAGCATCTTCGCTCGGCCTCACCGCAAACGTTGAAGGAAATGTCATCCGCATTTTTTTGCCGTCTCTTAGCACCGAACGTCGTGACGAACTCGTGAAGCACGTGAAAAAAATCGCCGAGCAGTACCGGATTCAAGTACGCCAGCATCGCGAAGCCGCGAATAAGGGAATTGAGGTGGCGCTCGGCGCGAATGAAATAAGTGAAGATCAGAAATTCCGCCTGCGCGACGAGGTGCAGAAGTTTACCGATAACGCGAATAAGGACATCGAAAGCGCGGTGAGCTTAAAGATAAGAGAGATAGAAGAATAAGTATGATAATTTTCATCGTCATAGTAAGTCTTTCCGTGCTCATCATTGCCCATGAATTGGGCCATTTTGCGGCGGCCAAGTTGTTCAATGTGAAGGTAGAGGAGTTCGGTTTCGGTTATCCTCCGAGACTCTATGGCCGAAAATTCGGCGAAACAATGTACAGCATAAACCTGCTTCCCTTGGGAGGATTTGTGCATATAAGCGGTGAGGACGAGGAGGCGGAACACGGTGCAGCAATCGAACGCGGCGAGACTCCTGCGGTAGACAAGAGGAGAAGTTTCAAGAACCAGGCGTTGTGGAAGCGTGTGGTTATCCTGTCCGCGGGCGTATTTATGAACATTATGGCGGGCTGGATAGTGTTTTCGGCCGTCTTTATGATAGGAAGCCCGTCGCATCTCATTATTTCAGAGGTTGCACCGAATTCGCCGGCAGCAGAAGCGGGGATTCAGGCGAACGATATTATTGTGGGAGCGCGCGTCGGGAAATCGATATTTTCCGAGCCTATTTCAAACAGTGAATTTATCGCCGCGGTAAAAAAAGTAGCAGGCACGGAAATTTCCATGGATATCATGCGCGGAGACAAGACGCAGACAATCAAGGTGCTCTCGCGTGCACGCCCGCCGGCAGGGCAGGGAGCTATGGGAGTGGCGCTCGATGAAATTGGCATTGAGCGAGCGTCGTTCTTTACTGCTATCGGCAGGGGCTTTATCGCATCAATGGATGTCTTCTGGCAAACCGCAAAGGGCTTTTACACGGTTATCAAGGGCGTATTCAGCGCGCCGAGTGGCGCATTGGAGGGCGTCGCGGGTCCTGTAGGAATTTTTAGCATTGCCGCGCAGACGGGGAAACTCGGATTTGTGTATCTCTTCCAGCTTGTCGCACTCATCTCACTGAACCTCGCGGCATTGAACTTCTTTCCGTTCCCTGCGCTCGACGGTGGCCGCATCCTCTTCCTTGTTATCGAAAAGATAAAAGGCTCGCCGGTCCCGCGCACCTTTGAGCAGATTACGAATGCGGTCGGGTTCGCCGCACTCATGATTCTCATGATTATCGTCACGATTCACGACATTACAAAAATCCTCCATTAAATCCCATATGAAACAATCCCAATTATTCACAAGAACAAGGAAGGAGGCGCCTCGCGACGAAGAGTCAGTGAACGCAAAGCTGCTTATTCGCGCCGGATTCATCAACAAGGAAATGGCGGGAGTTTACTCGTATCTGCCGCTTGGTCTCCGCGTATTGAATAATGTCTCCGCTATCATCCGCGAGGAGATGAATGCCGCGGGAAGCCAGGAATTGTTCATGACCGTGTTACAGGATAAGGAGACCTGGGAGAAAACGGGTCGCTGGGACGATAAAGTGGTGGACAACTGGTTCAAGACGTCGTTGAAGAATGGCACCGAACTTGGACTCGGCTTTACGCACGAGGAGGCTGTCGCGAAGATAATGAAGAATTATGTCGCTTCCTATAAAGATCTGCCATTCTCCGCATATCAGATACAGACCAAGTTCAGGAATGAGCCGCGCGCAAAGGCGGGTCTTATGCGTGGACGCGAGTTCTTTATGAAGGACATGTACTCATTCTCAAAGAATAAAGCGGAGCACGAAGCATTCTACGAGAAGATGAAGGGTGTGTATATGAACGTGTTTACGCGCCTGGGTATGGGCGAGAGGACGTACATCACCATTTCTTCCGGAGGTTCATTCTCGAAGTATTCCTACGAGTTCCAGACCATTTCCGATGCGGGCGAGGACGTGATCTACATCGTGGATGAAAAGAAGAAGATTGCAGTGAACAAAGATGATTTCAACGATGAGGTACGAAGCGATTTTAACATCGAGGGAGATAAGAATGGCCTGAAGCAGGAAAAATCCATTGAGGTTGGAGATATCTACTCGCTGGGCTATAAGTATTCGGAGGCGTTCGGACTGTCCTATAAGAACGAAGAAGGAAAAGACGAGCTTGTGTATATGGGCTCGTACGGTATGAGTCCCTCGCGGCTCATGGGTGCGGTAGTGGAATTGAATCATGACGACAATGGTATTATCTGGCCGGAGAACGTCGCGCCATTCAAGGTGCATCTCCTCATGGTTGGCGTTATGACCCCCGATTTGAAAAAAAATGCGGAAGCGCTCTATACTACCCTGGTAGCGAAAGGCATTGAAGTTCTTTTCGATGACAGGGAAGGCGTGTCTGCGGGCGAGAAGTTTAATGATGCCGATCTTATTGGTATTCCTTGGAGAGTGGTTATAAGCGGGAAGACGATGGAGAAAGGAAAATATGAGCTGAAGAAGAGGAGTGAAAAAGAGGTAAGTATGGTCACGGAAAGTGAGCTTCTGGACCGGATGACGAAGCGATAACCTATATGATATTCAAGAAAATTATCGGTATTGACCTTGGAACGGATACTACACAGATTTATCTGAATGGCGCGGGTGTTGTGGTGAATGAGCCGACCATCGTGGCATTCAACAACCGCACGGACCGTGTGGTGGCGACCGGCTCTGAAGCAAAGAAGATGCTCTCGCGCACTCCGGCGCACATTACCGCAATTCGCCCTATCAATAACGGCGTCATTGCCGACTTCGACATGGTGAAGGAGATGTTGCAGACATTTTTGAAGAACGAAAAGATTCCCTGGTCATGGGTGACCAAAACAGTGGTCAGCGTGCCGACAAACCTCACTGAAGTCGAGAGAAAATCAGTGGAAGACCTTTTGAAGGAGTCGGGCGCGAACTCGGTGCATCTTATCGAGCAGCCGCTTGCGGCCGCCTTCGGCAGCAGGCTTGATATCAACCTTCCTTCCGCATTCCTTATCGTGGATATCGGTGCGGGAACGACTGACATGGCGATTATTTCCATGAACGGCATCGTGGTTTCAAAGCGCTTGAAGATCGCGGGTGATTTATTGAATAACGAAATAATTAAAGGTGTTCGCGAGGAGCTGCGCCTTCACATCGGCGAGCCGACCGCGGAAGAGATTAAAATCGCAGTAGGTTCCGCTATCCCGACGGGTGAGAAGCTTGAGCTTGTGGTGCGCGGACGCGACGTAGGCAACGGTTTGCCGCGTGAAATCGCCGTGCGTGATACGCAGGTGCGCATGTGGCTTGTGCGCCCATTGAAACTCGTGGTGGAAGCATTGAAAGACCTTATCGAGTCGGCTCCTCCCGAGCTTGTCGGCGATATTTATAAGAACGGCATGTTTTTCTGCGGCGGAGGCAGCTTGCTCCGCGGTATCGGACAGGTCGCTGAAAAGGAGATCGGAGTGAAGGTGCAGATTGTCGAAGATCCGTTAACGTGCGTCGCGCGCGGCACGGGGCTTATCTGTGAGAAATTCGACGAGCATCAGCATCTCTTGAACAACTTCTCCCGGTTGAAACTCGAAGGTTAATAGGCGAGCTATGAAAACACTGAGAGGTCTGCTTGCGACCGCGGTGCTTGTCGGGGCTTTTATTTTTTTCCTTCTCTACAGGAGCAGCATTACGAATGCCATGTGGGGCATGCGGGGAACTATCGAGGGAATGTGGGGCGCTGCATATAATTTTCGGGCGTTCAACAATTTGAAGCTTGAAAACGAATCGTTAAAGAGCGAATTATTGAAAAAGAATTCGGGAAGCGCGGTCACGGACCGCTATCTCGAGGCGCAAGTGTACTCGCATTATCCTTTCAATGACAGGAATGCGCTTATTATCGACAGAGGTTCGTTGGATGGCGTGAAGGTGGGTATGCCCGTACTCGCGGCACGCGGCGTTTTATTAGGCCGTGTGACGAACGTGAAAGACCGCGTAAGCGAAGATCGGAAGAGCATTGATCCCGCATGGAAATCGAGCGTGGTCGTCGGTGAACACAAGATTAAAGCGGTGCTGCAGGGCGCAAATAATCCGCGTCTCGAACTTATTCCCAAAGATGCGGTAATCAAGGAGGGGGATATGATAACGAATATCGCTCCCGAGTATCCGATTGCATTGCGTGTCGGCTCAATCGGTTCTGCACGGCTTGATGAGAAAAAAGTCTGGCAGATTGCCGATGTGGATGTCGCATTTGGCATAGAAGATATTGATACGGTGCTTGTCGTCACTAATTTTCCGTAAGACGCAATGAAAACAATCGCAAGTATTGTATTCGCAGGGTTGCTGGTCGCCGCGGCGCTCTACGTGCAGCTTGGTGGTTTTCTTATCGCGTATGGAATCGTGCCCAATGTCGTGCTTATTGCATTCATGGCATTCGTCGCGAGGGGAATTCGCTGGACGCCGCTCGTTGCTGTATTGTTGGGACTCTTAGTATTCGTATTCTTTTATATTCCGTTCTGGCTTCCTGAATTTGTGATGCTCGCCGCATGCGTGGCGCTTGCGCGCGCGGTGCCAATGCGGCTCACGGGAAATGAGAGTGCGGACTTTTTTATACTGGTTGCGGCAGGTATAGTATTGCTGCACGCAGTGCCGGCGATATTCGGATTTTCGGCGTTTTCGTTAGCGGCAAGTGCGGGCGATTTTGTGTATACTGTCTGTCTTGGCGCGGTCATTTGGTTTGCAACGATACGCTATGGCAAGAAATCACATTGAATTTGAAGACATATTAAGTGACGGCCGCGTAGAGGAGCGCCTGCGGGAGGTGCCGATTCCGGAAAGCTCTTTTTACGGCCTCATTGTGGTTATATTTTTGGTAGTGGGAATCGCGGTCGCGCAGCTATTCAACCTGAATATCGTAAAGCATGCCGCATATGCGGAGCGGGCGCTCGACAACGTGAGTGATGCGAAAGTGAAGGTGGCGCCGCGAGGAATAATTGAGGATCGTTTTGGAAAGCCACTCGTCGAGAACACGCCGTCGTTCAACGTCTTTTTGTATCCACGTCTCTTACCTAAGGATCCCGATGCACGGGCGCAAACAATCGCGAAGGTGAGCGAGATTCTCAATATGGACGTTTTAGAACTTTGGAAAAAGCTTGAGGAGCGTGACTGGAACGTATCCGACAGGATTCTTCTCACGAACGAAATGACACAGGACCAGCTTGTCGCGCTCACGTCATCTCAGGGGCTCGGCATAAGCATTGAAGAGGGATTTAAGCGCGCACAACCGACACCGCTCGTGTATTCGCAGGTGGTGGGATATACGGGATTAGTGGGAAAGGACGACCTTGCGGCCGATCCCGCGCTTGTCATGGATGACGAAATAGGCCGCGGCGGCTTGGAGGCGTATTACGACGAATATTTGCGCGGCGTGAACGGCAAGGAAGTAGCGTTTAAAAATGCGAAGGGAGAAGTGCGCAGCAACCGCGTTGAGCGCGAGCCCGAACCAGGGAACAACGTTCATACGTTCATCGACGCGGATTTTCAGAAATATTTTTATGACCGGCTCGAGGAGCACCTGAAGTCGCTCGGCCGCGATACCGGCGTCGGACTCGCATTCAACCCCGAGAATGGCGAAGTGCTCGCGTTAGTCTCTGTCCCCGGATTCGATTCAAAGCATATCGGCAACGCGATTGTTGATGAGCGTCGTCCGCTCTTCAATAGGGCGGTAAGCGGCGTGTACAACCCCGGCTCGACTATCAAACCGCTCGTGAGCATTGCGGCGCTCACTGAAGGCATTATTGACCCCTTAAAGAAGATTCTCTCCATCGGCTATATTGAGCTGCCGAACCCGTATAACCCCGATAAGCCGAGTCGTTTCGTTGACTGGCGCCCGCAAGGCTGGGTCAATATGCACGATGCGATTGCACGCTCAAGCAACGTCTATTTTTACGAAGTAGGGGGAGGATTTGAAGATCAAAAAGGACTGGGCATCTATGAGCTAAAAAAATGGTGGTCAACATTCGGGCTTGATAAGAAGACGGAGATTGATTTGCCGGGCGAAAAAACGGGCTTTCTTCCGGACCCCGAATGGAAGCAGAAAAAAACGGGCCAGCCATGGCGCATCGGCGATACGTATAACGTCTCGATAGGGCAGGGGGACTTTTCAGTGACGCCGGTTGAACTCTTAAATTACATTAGCGCAGTGGCGAACGGTGGCACGTTTTACCGCCCTCGTGTCGTAGGTTCGGTGACTGACCCCAGTGGAACGCTCATAAAGCAGATGCCGCCGAGCGTCCTCTTCGATATTAGGAGTACGATAGGAAACGCGATTCCCGATGTGCACGAGGGTATGCGTGACGCGGTTACGAAGTCATATGGCACCGCGTTCCTATTGAATACCTTGCCGTTTGAAGCGGCGGCCAAAACGGGAACTGCGCAGATTGAGAATAATGCCAAAACGAACGCCTTTTTCGTGGGATTTGCCCCGTATAAGAATCCGAAGATTGCAATCCTTATTTTGGTGGAAAACGCGAAGGAGGGGAGTTCAAACACGGTCCCGGTAGCCAAGGATGTTTTGCTGTGGTACTATAACAACCGTCTAGAAGGTACGTCGAATAATCAATAATAGGCCTGTGCCCCCATAGTAAGGGGGCATCGGTTATAATGAAACTATGGCAGCAGTAATCAAAAAGAACTATCTGACGAAGGAGCGCTACGACGAAATCGTCATCGAAATCGCCAAATTGAAAAGCGAAGGAAGGAAGGTGGTAGCGGAGCGTCTTCGCCATGCGAAAGATCTCGGCGACCTTTCCGAAAACTCTGAATATCAGGAAGCACGCGAAGACCAGACGCGTCTTGAGGTCCACATCGAGGAACTCGAGGAGCTTTTGCGCAATTCGTCTATTATCAAACTCGAATCCGGCGGCGTGACCGTCCGCATCGGTACGCGCGTGAAATTGAAGAAAGGAACCGCAACCATCCAGTACACGGTGGTAGGCTCAAACGAAGCGAAGCCGCTCGAAGGGCTTATCTCGAACGAATCTCCGATCGGACAGGCCGTATTGGGCAAAAAAGTAGGCGACACTATCAAAGTGAAAGCGCCGAGCGGCATCGTGGAATACCAGGTGGTGGAAATCGGATAACCAGGGAGTACTTATGCTCGAAGATATTATCGAAGAACGTAAGAAAAAGTTAGAGGCCTATAAAAAAACGGCGGATCCGTATCCCGCAAAAGTCCGTCGTGATACGACACTTGCGGATCTTGGTACGAATTTCGAGAGTTTAGTGGAACAGAATAAACCGGTCTGCATCGCAGGCCGTGTTTCCGCATGGCGCGATCAGGGCAAGATTGTTTTTTTGGATATTAAAGACGAAAGCGGGAAGTTCCAGGTGGTGTTAAACGAATCTGAGTGCGTAGACATTAAGCGCGCACAGGAAACGACGGACATCGGTGATTTCGTCGAAGTGTGTGGAACCCCTTTTAAAACAAAGCGTGGCGAGCCGAGTGTGCTTGCGAAAACTATTCGTATCATCACGAAGAACATCCGCCCCATTCCTTCGGAGTGGTACGGCATCGAAGACGTCGAATTGAAATTCCGCAAACGCTATCTCGATTTGCTGTTGAACCCAGAAGTGAGGGAGATGTTCATAAAGAAGAACATTTTTTGGCGCACTATTCGCGATGAGCTCACAAAAAAGAATTTTCACGAAGTAGATACGCCTGTTTTGGAGGCGGTGCCGGGCGGCGCCGACGCGGAGCCGTTTGTGACGCATCACAATGCGCTCGATACTGATTTTTATCTGCGCATCTCACTTGAGCTTCCGTTGAAGCGCCTGTTGGTAGGCGGTTTTGATCGTGTATTCGAAATCGGGCGCATTTTTAGAAACGAGGGCATCGATCGCGAGCATTTGCAGGATTACACTCAGATGGAGTGTTATTGGGCGTATGCGGATTATCGCGACATGATGGAGTTCGTAGAGAAGATGTACAAAGACATCGTGAAGAACTTGTTTGGCGTGCTGCAGACAAAACACGGAGAACACGTATTGAACTGGGAAGGGAAGTGGCCTGAAGTTGATTACTTCGAGGCATTTAAAAAAGAAACCGGTCTTGATTTGAAGACGGTGACGGCGAAAGAGCTGCTTGCGTACGCACGCGAGTTGAAGCTTGAAGCGGAGAGCGGATTGGGACGGGGGAAGCTCATTGATTTGATTTACAAGAAAACGGTCCGGTCGAAACTCATTCAGCCGTGTTTCCTTATGAATCCGCCGGTGGATATCGAGCCGCTCGCAAAGCGCCTTGATAACGATCCGACACGCGTGGCCCGATTCCAGGTGGTGGCGGCGGGTACCGAGCTCGGCAAAGGATTTTCAGAATTGAATGATCCGCTCGATCAGCGCGCGCGATTCGAAGAGCAGATGAAGCTGCGTGATGCGGGCGATAAAGAGGCGCAGCGCATTGATGAGGACTTTTTGGAGGCGCTCGAATACGGCATGCCTCCTGCAGCAGGCTTTGGTCTTTCAGAGCGATTGTTTGCGGTCTTAATGGACAAGCCGGTCCGTGAGACGGTGATATTCCCGCTCATGCGCAAAGAAAAATAAATCAAACAAATCTATGCTCGACATTTCAAGGATTCGCGAAGAGGGTGACAAGGTGCGCGCGGGAATGGAAAAGAAAAATCAAGACCCGAAAACGGTGGATAAATTTTTGCGTGCAGACGAGGATTGGCGCGCGAAGACCGCCGCTTTTGATCAGTTAAAAGCCGAGCAGAATGCGCTCTCACGCGAGCTCTCTTCTGGCCAAAGTGAGGATTTATTGAGCAAGGCCCAACTTTTGAAAAAACGCCTTGCCGACCTTGAAACATCGCAGGAAGATTTGAAGAAGAAGCGCGACGACGCACTCTCGCGAATCCCCAACATTCCTTTCGAGGACGTACCCGTAGGAAAAGACGAGTCGGGCAACAAAGTCGTCCGCGAAGTGGGGAAGAAGCCTGAATTCGATTTTGCGCCGAAAGATTATCTCACGCTTGGCGAGGCGCTCGGTATCATCAACGTGAAAAAGGCGGCGGAAGTGTCAGGAAGCCGTTTCGGTTATATTCTTGGTGATGCGGCACTTCTTGAATTTGCGCTCGTACAGCTCGCATTTGATACGTTGGTTTCAAAAGGATTTATTCCTGCAGTGCCGCCTGTGATGATTAAGCCCAAGGTCTACGAAGGCATGGGTCGTCTTGCCGCGGATCAGAAAGATGAGCGCTACTTCCTTCCTGCCGACGATATGTATCTCGTGGGAAGCTCTGAACACACGATGGGCCCCATCCACATGAACGAGGTGCTTGAAGAGGAAACGTTGCCTCGTAGGTATGTGTCGTTCTCGACCTGTTTCAGGAAAGAAGCGGGTTCGTATGGAAAAGATACGAAGGGCATTTTGCGCGTGCATCAGTTCGATAAGGTAGAGATGTTTTCATTCGCACATCCGGAGAAATCGGAAGAAGAGCACAAGTTTTTGCTCTCGTGCCAGGAAGAAATGATGCAGAAACTCGAATTGCCATACCGCATTGTGGAAATCTGCACGGGTGATATGGGCTGGACAGATGCGCGTCAGTTCGACGTGGAAACATGGCTGCCGGGGCAGGGAACATACCGCGAAACGAACTCGTGCTCGAACACGACTGATTTCCAGTCACGCGGCGTGAATATCAAATATAAGACGAAAGATGCGTCGGGCGAATCGAAAAAAGCGCTCGTGCACATGTTGAATGCAACCGGATTCGCTATCGGCCGCATGCTCATCGCTATTATCGAGAACAATCAGCAGAAAGACGGTACCATCCGCATACCGAAGGTGTTGCAGGCATATCTTCACAAAGAAGTTATCGGAAACGCATAAGAGAAAGAAACACCTCTGTCCAAGGGGTGTTTTTATTGTGATACAATGAGGTAAATGAGAGAATTCTTCAGCAGACTTATCTGGTTTATTGTGCTTTGCGCGGTGGCGTACGGATTATACGTCGCGTATCTGAAGTGGTGGGACACCGGCACGGTGGCGAATACGCAAAAAGCGGTAGAGCAATATGTCGCGAAGAAAACGGGAGAAGTGCAAAAACAGGTTGAGCAAAAAACAAAGGAGTATACGAGTCAGGTGGTGGGAGAAGCGAAGAAATCGGTTTTAGATTCGATTAAAGATACTGTTTCAAATGCGCTGACTGGCTTAGGTAAAGGCATTATGAGTTCTGCCGAATCGCTTATTGGAGCAAGTTCATCTGCACCAATGTCACCAGTGACCATTTCGTCGATTACAACCAATACAAATGGCCAAGTATCGGCGCCGACGGGAAGCGAATATCTTGCGCCCGCGCCTCCCGCGACGCTCATTACACGTGTAAATACGCCTGTAGTTTTTTCAATCAACAGAGGGGCGACCTACACAATAGATTGGGGCGATACGAAAAAAGATACGGGTTCGGTAACGCAGGAACTTGTGAAGCTCGTGAG
>JBBILW010000008.1:0-23713 GCA_037444725.1 Candidatus Jorgensenbacteria bacterium
TTCACCGGCACGAACTCCGGCGCCACGCTCGCATCATCTGTCCGTGGAAACGGCTCTGTCTTCGGTTCCTCCTACGATGCTGCAGGTACGAACTATCGCTTCAACGATGGAGCAAACAACCCGCTCCTCTTTATTGATGCAGCGAATGGACGAGTAGGTATCGGGACGGCGGCACCGACGGCGCCTTTGCAAATTTCGGCCTCGTCCCGCAACGGTATCATTGCGTCGTTTTCTACTTCAACTCAAGCTGCCGCAGATACTGTTTTTGCTCTGAACACCGTTTATGCGACTCCGGCGTTTGCCGTTGATGCAGTCGGAAGACTTACAAAGAATTGCGGTGCCACGGGATGCGCACAGACGGAAAACTCTGGCGGCGCGATTCCGACTTCATTTGTTCACGGCGTTAATACGAATAATGGGACATGGACATTCAGTGAAACGAATTCCGGTTCTGCGTTCTTTAGAGCGAATGGGGGAACGGGAAACGGAAGATTTGATTTGCTCGCCGCGAATAATTATATAAGCGGCAACGTCGGTATCGGCACCACAACTCCCAGTGGATTACTGGACGTGTATGGTGGAGTAAATTCAACTTCACGTTTTGCGAGAAGCGTGGCAAGTGTCGCTCCGATATTGAAGATTCAAGGCGATGCGGTTCTCGGTGCAACGTGGGAACCCGCACAATTGCAAATCGCCGGGCTTACGAATTCTGCATACCGTTTGCAAATAGGGTACGACACCACAGTAAATGCGGCAATGATGCAGGCGATAGAGGCGGCGGTTGCCTATAAGCCCATAATTTTCAATCCGCTTGGTGGCAGCGTCGGCGTGGGCACGACGGCACCCCTCGCGAAGCTCTCGGTTGGTAATGGAACCATTGCTGATGTAAATGTACCCATTCAGATGAGCGCGAGCGGCACCATGGCATACATCGGCGTGAATCGAACGAACGGAGCTTATGGAGCATTATTCGGATGGGACTCCGCGTTTAGTGGTGGGAGTACCGTGGTGCGGAGCGTGAATGCCGCTGATAGTCTGAATCTTGTCGTCAATAACGGAATAGCTGCGCTCACCATAACGCCCGCTGCGGGCAATGTTGGCGTGAGTACCACGACCCCCGTTTCCGCCCGCCTCGTGATTAACCCGGGCGCACAACCTTCAATCGACGCGGGAAGTCAGCGCATTATCAATCTTGCGGTCCCCACGGGCGCAAATGATGCGGTAAACAAAACATATGTCGATTCAGCAATCGCCGTCGCGACTTCGACCACGAGTCAGTGGAACACAAACGGTTCAAATATCTATAATTCAAACTCTGGTAATGTGGGTGTGGGCACTTCAACTCCCAACTCTTATAAACTTCAAGTCGTTGGCTCCTTTGGTTCAGATTCGGGCAATCTCTACACTGATGGTTTGGGGAATCTTTCCGCAACTTCCTTCATTGACAAGGCGAGCCCCACATACTTCTTGCAGCCTTCGGGAGCCACCTCGCTTAAAACTTTTGGAAGTGTAAATATCGGCGGAGGCGGAGCCCCCGTTGCAATGCTTGAAGTGAAGGGTCCGATAACCTCGGGAAGCGCGTCACTGTTGCTAAAAAACGGAGACACAAGTACGCCGCAATGGAATGGGGCTCAAATCCAATTTGGCTATAGCAATTCTGGAAACTATCCGAGCTTCATTGCTACGCGCCACAATGCCGGGTCTGTCACAAACAACGCAATAGATTTCTATACGGGCGATGGAACCGCAGCCGGAGTCTTTCCGACAAATGCGGTACTTGGACTTTCAATCAATGGCGGAAAGGTGGGCATCGGGGTTACAAATCCAGGATCAAAACTCTCACTAGGAACGACTATCGGGAGTGATTCAATCCGTATTTATGATGGCGGCGGCGCGAGTAATTTTGGTTGGGGAGTGTTGAACAACGAACTACAATCGTTCATTACAAGCGGTGCGCATTTCTCGTTCAACGCGGGTGGAACTTTGCAGTCGAGCGGCACGAACGAAGTAATGAGAATAATGGGCACCGGTAATGTGGGTATCGGAACTACGACTCCCGCAACGGCACTTTCTGTGGTGGGCTCCTCCACTATCTCCGGCAATCTCGCAGTCGGCGGTTCTATCACTGGCACTTTCACTGGCACGAACTCCGGCGCTACGCTCGCATCTTCTGTCCGCGGCAATGGGGGAGTATTTGGTTCCTCATACGATGCCGCAGGCACGAACTATCAATTCAATGACGCTACCAACACAGCGCTTCTTAAGGTTGATGCAACGAATGGCAGGATAGGAGTGGGAACGGGGGCGCCCGTTGGGAAGCTGCACGTTCAGGGAAATAATGTTAACACCGATATTATCGTTGACCCTCTCTCAAGCGGTGGTGGTGATGCCTCATTGCGATTGGTTCGCAACGGTGTCGGATTTGAAGAGCTGCGATTAATTGCGGCAGCCGGTGGTGCAAGCGGGGGGAACAATATGTATTTACTAGATCTTTTCGGTAATCCTAACGCCCGAGATTTGCAGATTCGTTCCACCACGAATGGAGGTGCTTCATACAACAATTTAGTGAAATTTACGACCACGGGCAACGTCGGCATCGGTACAACAAATCCATTATATCGATTGAACATTCAGGGAACGGGCGCGACGTCGAGTATGATTGCGTTTAATAATTCGGGCAATCCAGTTCCATACGTCGGTATCGGATATAACCAGACGGCTGACGGATTGGCATTCATGTATAACCAGGGGTCCACGGACCTTAATGGCACGGGAATGTTTATGGATAGATTGGGTAACGTCGGTATCGGCACCACTGCCCCCGCTCAG
This sequence comes from Candidatus Jorgensenbacteria bacterium, assembly GCA_037444725.1. Classification (GTDB taxonomy): domain Bacteria; phylum Patescibacteriota; class Minisyncoccia; order UBA6257; family GWB1-50-10; genus CAIKKG01. The sequence continues at coordinate 2,830 of JBBILW010000008.1, forward strand.
AAATTGCAAGTAAATGGAACGGGAAGCTTGTTGGGCTTCTACAATAACACGAGTTTCAGGTCGGCAATCGGAGACGTGGCCAACTATAACCAATATATGACCGGCACTACCCCGGGAGACTTTGCGTTGTTGACTGCTGGCACCAAAATCGCTCTCGGAACCGTGGGTGGGAATATTGCGATGTCGATATTGACGAGCAACGGCAACGTTGGTATTGGCACTACCACGCCCTCGAATGCGCTTTCCGTTGCGGGTAATGCGAACTTTGGCACGAATAATTGGCTTCTTCTTCAGGATACAGGTGGTGGCAATGGGAGATTGGTGTTTTCTAGTATCGGCTCAATAGACGGCGACAATTTCTATTTCAGAAATAAAGCGGGGACTACATATTATGCTGGCTTTGCAAACAACGGCAATTTAGGCGTCGGCACTTCGACATATCCTTCCACTGCCCGTCTCGTCCTTTCTCCGGGTGCGCAGCCCTCTATCGATGCAGGGAGTCAGCGCATCATAAACGTAGCAACGCCTACGGGAGTGAACGATGCGGTGAACAAAACATATGTAGACTCGGCAATCGCGGTTGCAACTTCTGCCACAAGTCAGTGGACCACAAATGGCTCGAATATCTACAACTCGAATTCCGGTAATGTGGGCGTCGGCACCTCGACTCCTACTGCCTACAAGCTGCAAGTCGCGGGCTCCTTCGGCTCCGATTCCGGCAATCTCTACACCGACGGCTTGGGCAATATCTCAGCGGCATCCTTTGTCGACAAAGCAAGTCCCACGTACTTCTTGCAGCCTTCGGGAGCAACGTCACTAAAGACCGCAGGGAAGGTGATGATAGGAAGTGCCGGAACGCCGAATGCGCCGCTAACGATTGCAAATAACGTATACACGGCTCCGCTTGGTTCTGCATACAACCAATATCAGGTATTGCTCTACGACGCGGGGAACGCATCTACTTCATACGGCATAGGCATCGAAGGGGGATACATCGGCCTCAATTCAAATGGCGGTTATAAGTTTTACCAAACGGGCAGCACCACTCCGATTATGACTATCGGCGGAGTAGCGGGAAATACGAATGTCGGCATCGGCACCGCGACTCCCGCAAGCAAATTAAGTTTGGAAGATTCCACACTTTCTCAGATTCAGCTCCACCATACGGGAGGCCCCACGCTCTATGTCAACACGAATCAAGGGAATGGCAGAGCGGGTATAAATTCCAATTTGGAACTCGATATTCAGCCTGCGGGAACTACATACCTTGCGCGACAGAGCGGCAACGTCGGTGTCGGCACCACGACTCCCGCAGAAAAGCTTAGCGTAGCGGGAAACATTGGTTTTGGCGCAAGTCCGATGTTTAAATCCGCCGACGGAGAGTTTGTGTTCACGAATTCCGCTGCGGGCACGCAGAGCGGAAAGCAAATCAACACCCTTGTGCGCACTATACCAACGGTGATTGACAGCACTGTTGATATCGGCACTTTTGGCACGACGTACACGCACTCCATACATGTGACTATTTCCGTGAATGACAGCGGCTTCTCGGTTGCAAAGACGTACTTAATCACTTCGGAATACGGGCAGACGGGCGGAGCATGGGCAATCATCCCGCCAATTTCTGATGGAGGAGCATATTCCGGAAACGATTTCCAGCTTGAGGGGGCGCAATCGGGCGCAACATTCTCATTGCGAATTCGCCGCACGGCTGGCGCAACTGTAGGCACGGCAAGAATTACTATGGACTACGATGGAGATGCGACGACGTCGTTTACCGCATCGACCGCAACCTCGTCTTCCGTGCCAGTCGCTACAATGCCATATCCGACAACGGTAATTACGCAGAAGGGAAGCAATGTTGGTTTAGCGACTCTCGCGCCGTCAACCGCTCGTCTTGTAATCACTCCGGGTGCGCAACCTTCGATTGACGCAGGAAGTCAGCGCATTATAAACGTGGCTACGCCGACGGGAGCGAACGATGCAACGAACAAAACGTATGTCGATTCGGCAATCGCGGCTGCGACATCCTCAAACACCTGGACCGTAAACGGCACGCATATCTACAACTCGAACTCCGGCAACGTGGGTGTGGGGACTTCGACGGCGCCAACCTACAAGCTTCAGGTCACGGGTTCCTTCGGTTCCGACTCCGGCAATCTTTATACCGATGGCTTGGGCAACATCTCCGCAGCCTCCTTTGTCGACAAGGCGAGTCCTGCGTACTATCTCCAACCTTCGGGGGCCACATCGCTCAAAACATTCGGGAATGTCGTTATCGGTGCAGCAGGAACTCCTTCAACGCGGTTGCAGGTTGGGGCAAAGGTTAATGATGATAATACGTTCACATATGACGCCAATGCGATTTACGCGGTGCATCAAACACCCACATCCGCAACAACACTCAACGATCCGAAAAATATTTTGTTGCTTGCGCGGCAGGGAACGGGAGGACAGGCTTTTGGTGCGGCCGCCGCATTTAATATTTCAAGATATGAAAATGTGGGAGTCAATTCTCGGACAAGATTGGATATTTCTTTGGCGCATAATTATTTCGATGCAACGACTAATAACGTGATGACATTATTGTCGTCCGGCAACATCGGTATCGGTACCGTGGCGCCGGCAGCAAAGGTTGAAGTTGTAACTGCAAGCGACACGAGCGGTCAGCCCACTGTATTTGATAATAAATATTTTACGGTGGGAACCGGTGGAGCGACCGGGGGGTCAGTATTCATTTCGTATGACCAGACTAACAATCGTGGTTATATTGGAGCATTGACGCCCGGTGTCGTATGGAGAAATCTGATTCTCCAGCCGGGAGGCGGTAATGTAGGCATAAATACGGCTACGCCAGGAGGCAACCTTTCAATTGTGGGCAGTGCCGGCACGGAAGTCGGAGAGCATATCAATAACACGAATGCCGGAGGGTACTCGGCGTTGCGGCTTGGTTCCGATGCCATTGCCGCGGCGGGAAGCGCGTTTCATTATTTCAATCCGAGTTATGCCGGATCCGGTGCGTATGCGTCGTCGAGTCTTAACATTTCAAGCTATGGTGCGGGAGGTTTAAGTATCGCGGCACAGGCTGGTCCGCTTACCTTTTTCACTGCGGGGAGCGCGGCGGGAAATGAGCGGATGAGAATAGATGCGAATGGCAATGTTGGTATTGGCACGACGGCTCCGGGAGTATACGGAACGCAGTCTTCACTTGATGTTCATAGCGCGGGGCACACTACGCTTGCGGTAAGTTCCGCGGGTGGAGTTGTTGCGCGCCTTGCCCTTTCTGCGAATAGCAAGAGCTGGTTGATTGATAGCCGGGGAAGCTATGACGCGCCGAATAACAGACTATCCTTCTTGGAGCCGACCGCATTTGCTGAAGTGTTTTCGATGCTGCCGACAAGCGGAAATATGGGTCTGAGCACTACCACGCCGAACTCGGCACGTTTGGTAATCGTTCCCGGGAGCCAGCCCTCAATCGATGCGGGGAGTCAGCGCATTATTAATCTTGCAACGCCGACAGGCGGAAATGATGCGGTAAACAAAACATATGTCGATTCGGCACTTGCTGCCGCAACGTCAACGACGAGCCAGTGGGTAAGTTCGAGTACGGATATCTACAACAACAATTCAGGGAAGGTTATGGTCGGTTTCAATTCTAGTCCGACCTACAAACTTGACGTGCATGGCACGTTTGGCGCCGATACGAATAATATTTTCACGGATGGTCTCGGAAACCTTTCCGCAACATCTTTCATCGATAAAACAAGTCCGACGTACTACCTCCAACCTTCGGCCGCCACTTCGCTTAAAACGGCGGGAAGCGTTGCTATAAGTATGGCGGGGACGCCGAGTACGGCACTTGATGTTCAGGGAGTCATCACTACTCGATCAGCTGTGGGTGACGTTCCTGCGAGCGCAACCGAAGGTTTAAGAATGGCCTATACATCCTCCGGTGCAGACACGTCTATATATAGAAATTCGATTTTTAACGAAGTGTCTGCCACCGCCAATACTGGATTGATGCAGTTCAGGGTTAATAATGGCATTTCATCTCAAGCGACCGTAATGTCTCTATTGGGCAGTGGCAGCGTCGGCATTGGCACCTCAACCCCTGGCGCAAATCTCCTCTATGTAAACGGCGCGACGCTCATAAACGGCACGCTCAATCTGAACAACAACAATATCTCGAGTGTGAACAAACTCTCGGTCGCGGCACTCGACCCGCTCTACGAAATCGAAGGAGCAAATTATTCAACTTACGCGGCATCAATTGCGGGAAGTATGAGAGAAGAGTATGTGGGAAGAGGGAAGATGGCGGCGGGCAACAAGCAACAAATAACTAATAACAGGGAAGCGGATTATGTTTTCGTCCTTGATTTCTCAAAGATTGAAAAAGGAGGCGATCTCTGGGTATGGCGCAAGGCAGTCGATTTCTCTGCTGACAACATAGAAGTGTTTGCAACCGCGATAGGCGAGCCGGTACCGATTGCATACGAAATCGGAGATAATATGATAACGTTCCGCGCGACGAATTCTACGAACTTCTCATACCGCCTCGTCGGCAAGCGATTTGACTGGAGAAACTGGCCGACCTATGCGAAAGATCAGAACGAGAAAGCGCTTCTCATCGTCAAGTAAAATTCAACGCCCCGCGATCGTGGGGCGTTGTGTTATAATAAATTTAATCGCATGAACCTCAAAAATACGTGGAGGGTTATAGCAGTTGTAGCGAGCGCGCTCGCGCTTATGTTCGTAAATGATTTTGTGCAGGCTGCCACGCTTACCAGTATTACATTCCAGCAAAACGCCAGCGCGCCGACTTGCTCGGCAGGAACGGGCGTTATTTACTACGACCAGACAGCAGGTGCGCTTAAGTTTTGCAATGGCAGTTCGGGTTCATTTACTCCGATAAGTACCAGCACGGGCTCAACGTTATGGGCAGCTTCAGGGACGGCAGCCATTTTGCCTGGTGGTAATAATGTGGGTATAGGATTACTTAGTCCAAGCTCAAACACGATGTTGCAGGTCGTGGGCGCCGACAGTTTGAATACAAATTATGCTGCGAATATAAACGGGAGAACAGGCACCGGATTGATAGTCACAAATGCAGGAAATGTAGGTATAGGAATTAATCCGCAATATCTGTTGGACGTAAATGGTACTGCAAGGGCAACACAAATGAATTATACCGCCGGAGGGAGTATGATGGGAACAGTAAACGGTCCGGTAATCTACTCGCAAGATGCAACATTATCTGGAAGATTTTACAACGGGGCCCTCTATTTTAATGGCGCCTTATATGTGAAAAATGATGCCGATACGGCAGTCAATATGCTGGTTCAAGATGCAGGGAATGTTGGCATAGGCAATTCAAATCCTACAACTGCAAAACTTGCTATCACTCCGGGTGCGCAGCCCGCAATTGATGCGGGAAGTCAGAAAATTATTAACGTTGCAACGCCGACCGGCGCAAACGATGCTGCCAATAAAACATACGTTGACTCTGCGGCTGCGAGCGGAGGCTATTGGACTGCTACAGGCACATCAATATACAGCAGCAATTCCGGCAATGTCGGGGTTGGGGATTCAACCCCCAATGCAAAATTGGACGTGAATGGCGATATCGGCATCAATGGCGGAAACACTCGCGTTACGTCTTATCCCGGCACTACCTTCGGATTGGTTGGGGGGTACACATCTCCAGTGGCTGGCCGCATAATGTTCGGAGACGGCACGGGGTGGAAGTTAAACTTCTCACGGGGTACGCCCGCATCTCCAACGGACTTGGTGACAATTATGGATACAGGCAGCGTGGGTATTGGCACCTCAACGCCAGCAGCAACTTTGCACGTTGCGGGCACTAGCCGATTCGACGGCAATGCGTACATTGGCAATGCATGGGTTTACCTTGGAACAGGAATGGCGTTTCGAGATAACGGAGCAGCCGGCGTCGCATTTTACAATTCCGCAGGCAACGTCATTACTAACTATCTTAGTTTGAACGGAGGGAACGAATATTTTGCGAATGGCGGCGGCAATGTCGGCATTGGTGTCACGGGACCAACCACAAAGCTTCAAGTGACTACCGCGACGACAAACGATGGTTTATTACTCACCGACGGCACGAAATGGTTGCGCCAAATGGGTGGCACGCTAAGTGCGGGGGCATACAACAGTCTCACGCAAGCAGGAGATAGTGGCTTGCTTTATTCAGCGGGAACAATGGGCACGGGCGGTTTTGTCATCGGTCCATGGAATGCTTCCGCAGTTGGAATAAGAATGGATGGAAACGGTAATGTGGGTGTCGGGAAAACTCCTGCAACAACACTCGACGTGAATGGTGCAATCGCACAATATGGAGTCTCAACGCTCCAATACAGTAATTCCAATGGTTCGGTGGCGGTTGGTGGTTTAGCGGGCGGATTAACCGGTATCTTTAATACTTCGCTTGGCTATGGCCCGCTGAACGGTATTACTTCGGGCAATTATAATACCGCCGTTGGATATTATGCGCTCAAAAACGCGACTTCCAGCAGTTACAACACCGCTTTTGGTGCGCAAGCGCTCTTTTCTAACACCTCAGGCTATCAAAACACCGCAAATGGTATCTATGCGCTCTACTCAAATACCGTGGGCTCCAATAACAACGCAATTGGTATGTATGCGCTCTACTCAAATACCACGGGCTACGATAACACCGCAAACGGTTACCAAGCGCTCTACTGGAACACAAGCGGGTGGTATAACACCGCAAACGGTTACCAAGCGCTTTTCAACAATACGACTGGCTATCGAAATACCGCGAATGGTTTCCAGGGGCTCGGCTCTAACACTGCTGGGGGAGACAACACTGCTGACGGTTATGCGGCGCTCGCCGCCAACACAACTGGTGTTTACAACACTGCCAACGGTAGTAGCGCGCTCATTCGAAACACTACCGGTAGCTACAATGTTGCAGTAGGCGCAAATGCGCTCGCTTTTACCACCACCAATAATTACAATACCGCAGTCGGCACAAACGCGCTTTTAAACACTACTGGAATCCAAAATATTGGGTTAGGGGTAAGCGCGGGATCTTCAATTACAACGGGGAATTACAACGTGGTTTTAGGTGCGTATGTTGCAGGAGGAACCTTTGCGACTGCGTCGAACAACCTCTTCCTCTCCGATGGTGCGGGCAACTTGAGGATGCGCATAGACAGTTCGGGCAATTTTTACTACGGCACCGGGGGCACCACACTTGGGACCGCAGTCTATTCATGTCCAATCACCTCAAATTGCTTTACAGCTCCCACTCCGCCTTCATGTCTCGGCCAAATGCAAGCCAGTTCCACATGCTCTGAATATATTGATTCCGGTTTCGGATGTAATTTAAATGCAACGCGAAATTGCACGCTTGCGGGTCATCTAACTCCGTAAAAAATTTGAAACATATATTAATAAGAATTAGCCCATGCAACAAAAAGAAATAGTACGACTAGTCGCTGTGGCTCTCGTAGTACTCATTGTCGGCTATGCGGCGGGTTATCTGCCGGAAAAACAAAAAAATGATGATTTGCGCGCGAAGGTGAGCAAAATACTGCCCGGTATTCCCGAGATGAGGGAATTTGGCGCTACGATAAAAGAAATTCGCGGGAAAACAATTATTGTTACCGTTCCACCATCGGCAAGTTCGCTTGATGAGTACCCCTTAGAGAGGGAAGTCACAATAACCGATGCGACAAAAATTATATTACGCACGCCGTTGGATCCTATGGGGTTTCAGAAGGTATTAAACGAATACATGTCTTCGCATCCCTCTCCGACCTCCACGCCTCCTACGCCATTTTCTGAGACAAAGCTTTCGATAAGTGATTTGAAGGTGGGCGATAGTGTTACGATAAAAACGGCTGATGATGTGAAATCGGCACGCGTGTTTGAGGCGATGGCAATTATCGAAGCAGGAGCGCCTCCTGCGCCAGCTCTGCCCAATCTCCCCACGCTTCCGAGGCGATAAGGGAGCGTATTTCACTCCATGAAGCGTTACAACGACTATGGTATTGCGGCGCTCATTGGTTTTTGTCTAGGCTGGCTTGCGTTGTTTCCTGAAGCGCATATGGGGTTTCATCCGACACTAGCACTCGCTGCGGTGTCGGTTGTCGGTTTTACGCTCGTAGTACCGCTTGGGCTTCTCTGGTGCGGCATACTGGGGCGACGTCATTGCGCGATACCGGAATTCGGGAAATTCACCGTCGTGGGCGCCATGAATACCGCAATCGATTTTGGCGTACTGAATCTCTTCATGTTCTTTTCGGGAATCACGAGCGGACCGTTTTTTATTCTCGCAAAAACGATTGCATATGGTCTCGCGAACCTGAACGGCTATATCCTGCACAAGCGTTGGACATTTGAAGGCGCACATCCGACTGTGCAAAAACAATACCCGTTGTTTCTCGCATTCTCGCTTATCGGCGCGGCAATTAATGTGGGGCTAACGGCGCTGCTCGTGGAGCTTGTGGTGCCCCCATTTGCGATGAGCGCACAACTCTGGGCGAATATTGCATCGCTTGTAGGCGCCGCAGGACTTCTCGCATGGAATTTTGTAACGTATCGCACGTATGTCTTCCCGCATAAATCCTGACATATTTCTTTCGATAGTTATCCCAGCGTTTAATGAGGCGGGGGTTATCGAGCATACATTAAATAGCGTGCGGGAATATTGCGCCTATACGCACTTTACATGGGAATTAATTGTCGTGGACGACGGCTCAACGGACGATACTGCAGAATGCGCAAAACGTGCTTTGTACGGAATGGAAAACGGACGCGTTATTCACAATGTGCACGCCCACGGCAAAGGTTGGGCAGTGAAGGAGGGGATGCTCTCGGCAAGGGGGAAATATCGTTTGTACATGGTCGCGGATAATTCAATTTCGATTGACCATTGGGAAAAGGCGTGGCCGCTTTTTGAAATGGGCGCGGACGTCGTTACGGGCTCGCGTGCGGTGAAGGGCGCAGAGAGTGTCGTTTCTCAATCGTGGTATCGCCGCATTCTGGGAAAGCTTGGCAATGCCTACATTCAGGCGGTACTTTTAAACGGAATACAGGACACGCAATGCGGATTTAAGTGTCTCACAGCACAAGCTGCGGAGAGCATTTTTACACGCCTTACGACGCGGGGATGGATATTCGATATCGAGGCGCTCGCGCTCGCACGTGCCATGAAATACGAAGTGGAGGAGTTTCCGGTGCGCTGGGACGGCGGCGCGCGTTCGCCGTTACGATTTGCTGATTATTGTGGCGCAGGCGTCGATATACTGCGCATTATCTCCCGTATTCGGAGAGATTTTCCTTATTTTAAAAATATACAAATGATATGAAATACGCGTTGATTACTATCGGTTTCGCGGGCGCTTTGGGATTGATGGTATATGTGAGCGGAGGAACGCAGTCCTTTATGGCGAATATGCTATCAACGCAAGGTTCGCGCGAAGAAGTTTTTGATGTAAACGCAACGACAAGTATGGCTACAAATAAAGCAGACGTAGCTCCGACCATCGCGCCAAAAAAAACTTCATCGAAAAAATCTGCAGCAAAGAAAAGCGCTCCCATGCGGACTATTACTGAGGCAATAAAGGAAAATACTACTGTGATCACGGCGAGCACCTCGGCGCCCATGCCGGTAATTACGGTAAGTGCGCCCTCAGTCGCAACTCCTCCTGCGCCAATCATTCCTGTTGTGCCGGTAACTCAGCCAAGCGTTACGGTGGCTACAGCAACAACGTCAATGACGCCGCTCGTGGTGAGTGCGCCACCTATTGCATCCACCTCCGTTGCGGTAACGGCAAATATCGGAGCGGTTCTCATAAGCGAAGTAATGACGGGGATAAAAGGACAGGCGAATTACGACTTTATTGAGCTCTACAACACGGGCGATATGCCCGTGGTACTGACCGGTTGGACTATTAAGAAACGCACATCAAGCGGCAATGAAGATGGTCTGGTTGCCGCCACGCGCTTGAAAGATAGAAGCATTCCCGCGCACGGGTTTTTGTTGCTTGCAAATGGTACGGGCTACACGGGAAGTCCCACCGCTGATATTGTCTGGCCGGATTCGTACTCACTTGCCGCGGAGAAAAACAGTATCGCACTCTACAAAACCGGGGGAGTAGTAGCCGATGAGGTGGCGTGGCAGGCGATACCTGATGGACAAAGCCTCGTGCGCGATGCGTGGGATGTGGCCGCATATCATGTTTCGCCGATGCCGACGCCCGGAAGTGCGAATGTCCAATAATTCGTGTACACTGGGAGGAGATGATAACGATAGACGATTTCGTAAAAGTTGAATTAAAAGTGGCGAAAGTTCTTTCCGCAGAGCGGATTGAGGGTTCAGACAAGCTTTTGAAGCTCCAAATTAATGCGGGAGACGCGGATGAAGCGGGCGTGGCGCGCAATCGCCAGCTCATAGCCGGAATCGGTAAAGCGTATGCGCCGGAAACGCTCGTAGGGAAAAATATAGTAATTGTGGCGAATTTGCAGCCACGAATGCTTATGGGGCTTGAGAGCGAGGGGATGATACTTGCGGCAACTGATTTGGCGGTCGGCACTCCAGTGATTTTGACGCCTGCGGGCGATGTCGCCCCCGGAAGTAAGATAAAATAATAATCATGGCGCGTGCAGCGAAAATAATATCAGCAATAGTAGTCGCGAGCATGCTTTGCATTTCCGTCGTCATGCTTATCGGCATGGTGCATGAAGTGGGATGTGTGGCGCGTGCGGTAAACGGGGGAACGTGTCCCGCGAATGCTTTCGCACTCATTAATTTTCACATGAGCGCGTTCACCAATTTTGCCCAGGTTCTTATTTCCGCATTCTTTTGTTTCTTTATTATTTCGGTTGCATATTCTGCCCCAAAGTTATTAGTTCTAAGTTATAAGTCTTCCGCCGTTCGCGTTCCCATTTCGTATACTTCTCACCGGCGCGTTTCGCGCTGGATAGCGCTTCGCGAAAACAGCCCTTCACGGCATTCGTAAGCGGAGAATGCGCGCATTATCGCCATGTCGGGCGGAACGCATTTCTCTTCCGGTAGATTAAAGAAGTGCGTACATGAAACACATTATATTCAGAAGTTTAGTCGTGTTAGTGATAGTGCTGATTGTCGGTCTCGCATTTTTGCGAGTTTCAGGTTCGGGATTGCTCGATCGCATGACAAACGGCGGTGCGCCGCTTATGCCGCTTGTGGTTATCTCGGCGCTCGCGGATAGCACGAATCCGTGCGCGTTCTCAGTGTTGCTGCTCACTATCGGCTTTCTCTTCAGTATTGGTCAGATGCGCAAACAGGTACTTGCGGTCGGCGCCATGTATATTGCCGGTATTTTCGCGGTGTATATGCTGATAGGTTTGGGATTGCTCCGAGCGCTCTCGGTTCTTCACATTCCTGGATTTATGGGGAAGGTGGGCGCGACGGTGCTCATTTTGATGGGACTCATCGACATCATTAATACCTACTATCCGCAGTTTCCCATTAAATTAAAGTTGCCCGCCGCCTCACATCGCATTTTGGCGGTACTGATGGGAAAGGCGTCGGTTGTTACCGCGTTTCTTCTCGGTGCGCTTGTCGGTCTCTTCGAGTTTCCGTGCGTGGGAGGTCCGTATCTTATGATACTGGGCCTTTTGCACGACGCGCGCACGTTCGTGAACGGTTTCGGCTATCTCTCGCTCTACAACGTCCTCTTCGTCGCGCCGCTCATCGTGATGCTTGTTGTCGCTTCGAATCAGGTGCTTTTTGAACGGGTGCAACAGTGGAAGCGCGAGAGTACGGGGGAGATGCGCTTTGCGACCGGCATCATTATGGTGCTCCTTGGCGCGTTTATATTCCTCTTATAATGCGGGCAAAAAACTAACGTATACTTAACACATATGGAACACAATCCGAAAAGCATGGAAGAATTGATAAAGAAGGTGGAGACAATGAAGAAAAGCGGCACGGTGGACCTTTCGACCGAGGAAGATCTCTCGATTGCCATAATGAATCTCGTAAGTCTTGAAGAGCACTTTTTCTTCACCGCTGAAAAAACAGGGAAGAACGAGTACTTTGATTTACTCGCGGAGGTGCGCGAGGTGCGCAAGTCGCTCTTGAAGCGGATGATTGATTCGCACGAGGGCGAAACGTGGTGCATTTCAAAGCACCTGCTTGCGGCATCAATGCGCGTGATGGAGGTTGCGACAAAGCTGAACGGTGAGGGCAAGAAGGCGGAAGCAAAAGAACTCTTCGACAAGTCCTACAAGATTTATTCGATGTTCTGGGCGCTGCGTTTGAAACTCATCAATCTTGATAGGGTGAAAAAGATTGCGGATGATAAAATTAATGTACACGACGAGAAGGGGACAAAGAAGCCCTGGTCAGTCGAAGATATCGTCGGGAAACTTGTAAATTGTTGCGATGAATAACGAAAAAAAGAACATTCTCATTGTAGTGGGACTTATGCTCGCGGTAGTCGTGGTTATTTGGGGTATGTGGTTCATTTCGCAGCCAAAGAGCACATCGAATCTCGTACCGTTCGCGCAGTGTCTTGCGACGAAGAAAGTGACGATGTATGGAGCGTACTGGTGTTCGCATTGTCAGAATCAAAAAGCACTATTCGGAGACGCATTCCAATATGTGCCGTACGTAGAATGCACGCAGGAAACGAAATTGTGTGAATCGAAAGGCGTGCAGGGTTTTCCGACCTGGTTTGTGCCCCAGGGCGCGGGTAACGATAAAAAGCTTGAAGGGGAGCAGACATTGCAGACGCTCGCGAACGAAAGCGGTTGTACTTTGCCGGTGGCTCAATAACACGATTCATGAAGATACAAAACTTCCGCGAACTCGCAGTGACGAAAGAGCGTGAGACGGCGCTCGCTATCGCGGAAGCGGGTCTTGAAGCCATTGATACTCAGAAAGCGATGGCGCGGGGCGTGACGAGAGAAAACGAAGTCTTACTCATTCAGGGGAAATATTTTCCGTTGAAGGACATCGATCGCATTTTCGTAATCGGTGCAGGGAAGTGCGCGTTCGATGCTGCGGAAGTGCTTGAGCGTATCCTGGGTGAAAAACTTACGGGCGGAGTCGTGGTAAGTCTCTGTGATACGGAGCTGAAGCGCGTGAAAACGTACTGCGGCACGCATCCGTTTCCCACGCCAATCAATGTTGAAGCGACTGCGGAGATAATTAAAACGCTGCAGGGACTCACGGAGCGCGATTTGGTCATTGCTATTATTTCGGGAGGAGGCTCGACGCTTCTCTGCCAGCCGGAAAAGCTGACCTGCGAAAACGAGGCGGACGTCGTGAGGGCGCTATTTAAGAAAGGCGCAACTATCGAAGAAATAAATATTCTCCGCAAGCATCTATCCTATGCGCGCGGAGGATTTCTTGCGCAGTATGCGTATCCTGCGCAGGTAGTTTCGCTCATATTTTCCGATGTTCCCGGGAACGACATCCGTTACGTAGCGTCGGGGCCGACCGTGAAAGACACGACCACGGTCGCAGATGCAGCTGCAGTACTCAATAAATACGAACTTGAGAAAGAGCTTGGGTTTAAAATTCCACTCATTGAAACACCGAAGGATGATAAGTATTTTTCGCACGTATGGAATACGCTGCTCGTTTCAAACGAGCTCGCGCTCTCGGCGATGGCGGAAAAAGCGCGTGATCTTGGGTTTGCTCCCGCCATAAAAACCGCGACGCTGAGCGGCGAGGCGCGCGAGGTGGCGACGAATATCGTGAATGAACTGCACGCAACGCAACCGCACTCGGTGTTGCTCTACGGCGGGGAGACGACGGTAACGGTTACGAAACCCGGAAAGGGAGGGCGCGGACTTGAGGGGGTGCTCAGTGCATGTTCCTCAATAGCGGTGGGTGAACTCTACATGTCGGTAGCGACGGACGGGCGTGATAACACGGATTTTGCAGGCGCGCTCTGTGATATAATGACTAAAGAAAAAGCGCGGCAGCGTGGACTTGATATCATGCGACACCTCGAAGATAACGCTTCGTATAGCTTTTTTGAGCAAACGAAGGATTATCTTATGACCGGACCAACCGGTTCGAACGTGTCGGATCTCATCATCGCTGTAAAAATATAAACAATGACAAAAGAACACGCAGGAAAGTTCGTATTGTGGTTCAGTGAGGTGGGTATTAAGGATGTCGGACTCGTGGGCGGCAAGAATGCCGCGCTCGGCGAGATGTATTCGAATCTCGTACCGCTCGGCGTGAATATTCCCGACGGTTTTGCGTTAACCGCGGACGCATATCGCTATTATTTTGAACAAACCGGCCTCGATAAGAAGGTGCGCGAGATACTTGCGGACCTCGACACGCACGACATGCGCAATCTCGCAATTCGCGGGAAAAAGGTGCGCGATGCGATTATTGCGACCGAACTCCCTCAGGCATTGCGTGATATTATGGCGTCTTCATACGCGGAAATGGAGAAGAGGTACGGGAAGAATATAGACGTCGCGGTGCGCTCATCGGCAACTGCGGAAGACCTTCCGGGTGCTTCGTTCGCGGGTCAGCAGGAGACCTATCTTAATGTAAGGGGAGTATCCGATTTACTGCTCTCGACAAGGAAGTGCATCGCGTCATTGTTTACGAATCGCGCCATTTCATACCGTTTCGACAAGGGTTTTTCGCACTTTGACACCGCGCTTTCGGTGGGTGTGCAGCGAATGGTGCGCTCGGACCTTTCATCGTCCGGCGTCGCGTTTACCATTGATACCGAATCCGGTTTCGACAAAGTGGTGGTTATTAACGGCATTTACGGTCTTGGAGAGTTCATCGTGCAGGGCAAGGTGATTCCCGACGAATTCATCGTGTTCAAGCCCACGCTCGAACAGGGATATAATCCGATTATTTCAAAAACACTCGGCAAGAAAAACGTGAAGCTCGTATACGCAATGCGCGGCACGAAGCAGGCCACGGTTTCATGGGATGACGAGCAGAAGTTCAGTTTGACCGACGAAGAGGTGAAGAAGCTTGGGAAATGGTGTGTGGAGGTGGAAAAACATTTCTCAGCAAAGCATAACCGTTATCAGCCGATGGATATCGAGTGGGCGAAAGACGGTCGCACGGGCGAGTTGTTTATCGTGCAGGCGCGTCCCGAGACCGTAATTTCATCCGGGGACAAGTCCGTATTTAAAGAATACCGATTGAACAAGAAGAGCGAAGCGCTCGTAAAAGGTATCGCGGTGGGCGCAAAAATCGGCTCCGGAAAAGTGCGCGTGCTCCGCGATGCAAAGCACATCAGCGCATTCCAGAAAGGCGAGGTGCTCGTGACTGAAATTACCGATCCGGATTGGGAGCCGATTATGAAAATCGCATCGGCAATCGTGACCGATAAGGGCGGACGCACGTCGCACGCCGCAATCGTGTCCCGCGAACTTGGCATTCCCTGTATCGTGGGTTCAAAAACGGCGACGCGCGTGTTAAAAAACGGGAGAGAGGTAACGGTGGATTGCTCGGCGGGAGAAGTGGGAACAGTGTACGATGGCAAACTTCCGTACGAGATTTTGGAGCATAAGCTCGACGAGATGCCGAAGATTAAGACGAAGATTATGGTGAACATCGGTTCGCCCGATGAAGCGTTCAAGAATCATTATTTGCCCGCAAAAGGCGTGGGACTCGGCCGTCTCGAGTTTATCATTGCATCGCACATTAAAATTCATCCGAATGCGCTCATCGATTATAAGAAGCTGAAGAAGGGCGCGCAGACGTCCTATATCCGTGAGACGCTCCACGAAATCGAGCGTGCTACGCGCGGATATGAGAACAAGGAGAAGTATTATGTCGACAAGCTCGCACAGGGAATCGCGAAAATCGGTGTGGCGCTCTACCCGAACGAAGTCATTATCCGTTTTTCCGACTTCAAAACGAACGAATACAGTAAGCTTATCGGCGGTGAGTTGTACGAACCGCATGAGGAAAATCCGATGCTCGGTTGGCGCGGCGCGTCCCGTTATTATGACCCTAAATTCAAGGCGGCATTCGGTCTTGAGTGCGAAGCGATGAAGATTGTACGCGACGAGATGGGACTCACAAACGTCGTGCCAATGGTGCCGTTTTGCCGTACGCCTGAGGAAGGCGCGAAGGTTGTGGAGGCTATGGAAGCGCACGGTCTTGAGCGGTCAAAAGATAAGAAGCTTAAGGTATACGTGATGTGCGAAATTCCCTCGAATATCCTTCGAGCGGACGAGTTTTTGAACATTTTCGACGGTATGTCGATTGGTTCAAACGACCTCACGCAGCTTACGTTGGGATTGGACCGCGATTCCGGCATTGTGACGCATATCGGCAACGAGAACGATCCTGCGGTGAAAAAACTTATCGCGGAAATAATCCAGAAGTGTAAGGTAATGGGGAAATATATCGGCATCTGCGGTCAGGCGCCGTCCGATTACCCTGATTTCGCGAAGTTCCTCGTGGAGGAGGGAATCGAGAGTATGTCGCTGAATCCTGATACGGTAATCAAGACCATCATGGCGCTCGGGAAAAAAGAGAGAAAGCCGAAAGAAAGGCCGGCGGCAAAATCAACCGAAATCACAGAATAATGAAAAAAGTATTTTTGATTCTCGTTTCTATCACATTGCTTCTCGCGCTCGCGCTTCTTATAAGGTTTTCATTTAGCGGTGCGGAAGATGCGTGGGTATGTGAAAATGGCGCATGGATAAAACATGGCAATCCGACCGCAGCGATGCCGACGGAAGTCTGCGCGGCGGAGCCGCAGCCTCCCGCAACGAAGTAATGAAGCATGAAGATAGGATTTTTTGAACTTGAAGGCTGGGAAGAGAAGATACTACGTGAGCGCTTTGCGGGCCACGAGCTTCGTTTCAGCAACGATAAGTTGAGCGAATCGACTATTCCTCCGCAAACCGACTTCGAAGTCATTTCGGTGTTTGTGAATTCGGAAATAAACGCGGCTACGCTTGCGGCGTTTCCGAATCTAAAATATATGACCACGCGCTCGACAGGGTATGACCACATCGACGTGAAGGCGTGCGCTGCGCGCGGCGTGAAGGTGGGGTTTGTTCCGGGATACGGCGACCATACTGTTGCCGAATTCGCGTTTGGCCTTATTTTGAATCTTACACGCAAGCAGTATCGTGCCATCGATCAGATTAAAGAAACTGACTCGTTTTCGCTTGTGGGTTTGCGCGGCATCGATTTGAAAGGAAAAACACTCGGCGTGCTCGGCACGGGGCGCATCGGCAAGGAGGCGATTAAGATTGGCAACGGATTCGGAATGCAAGTCATTGCGTACGATCCGTTCCCGAATGAGGAGGCCGCAAAAACGCTGCATTTTTCTTATTCGTCGCTTGAGGGTGTTCTTGGAAATGCAGACGTGATTACCATCCATTGCCCGCTTACAGAACAGACGCACCATCTCATCAATCGCGACACGATAAAACTTATTAAACGCGGCGCGTATCTTGTGAACACGGCACGGGGCGGCATCGTAGAGACGGCCGCGCTCGTGGACGCCCTGATGGACGGCACGCTCGCCGGTGCGGGACTTGATGTGCTCGAGGAAGAGGGAGATGTGCATGACGAAATGAAGCTTATTGGTTCAAGAGAAATGCGTGAAGAGAGGCTTCGCGTCATGCTGCAGAATCATTCGCTCATGCATATGACTAATGTGCTTATCACGCCGCACAATGCATTCAATACGCAGGAAGCGCTTGAGCGGATACTCAGTACAACTATTGATAACGTGGCGAGCTTCATCGCGGGAGCGCCGAAAAATCTTGTTCCGTAAACTATATGAAAATTCACGAAATAGAACTGAGAAAAATATTCGACTCACGTGGAGAGCCGACGATTGAAATAATCCTAATTGATGGCGAGGGGCGCCGCTTCACTGCCGCGGTACCCTCCGGCAAAAGCAAGGGAGCACGGGAAGTAAGTACGTTCGGCTTTGAAGAGGCGCGTGTGGCGGTAGATAAAATCAGAGAAACAGTTGCGGCGAAAGTGTTCGAGGAAATAGGCGAGGTGGACGCTTTTCTGCTTGGTATCGACGGTACGCCTGAAAAAAGGATATTGGGCGGCAATGTGATGCTCGGCGTTTCTATTGCCGCGGCGCGTGCGCTCGCGCATGAGTCAAAGCGGGAGGTGTGGGAGCTGATTCGGGAGGAATATTTCAGCGATATCACCGAGGAGCGCGTTCCTCTCATTTTTTCAAATTTCATTAACGGAGGAGGGCATGCCAACAACAATCTCGACATACAGGAATATCTCGTAGTGGCGCGTACCAATGGTTCCGTAACGAACACGATTACCAAACTGATTGATTTATACCGCGCGACGGGAGAGTTTTTATCAAAACAGTTCAAATTGAAAAACATTCCGATTGGAGACGAAGGCGGTTATTCGCTCGATTTTCCAGATAATTTTGAACCACTCTCGATTCTTGAGGCGCTCATTGATGAAAATGATTTGGAGAACGAATTCATTCTCGGTGTAGACGCCGCTGCATCGCATTTCGGCTCGGAAAAGGGCTATACACTCGATAAGAAGAAGCTCACGCGCGAAAAACTCGTGGAAAAATATAAGGAATATTTCAAGAAATCAAAACTGTTATTTTCCATCGAGGATCCGTTCGGAGAAAATGATGCGGAGGGATTTATCAAATTGCGTGAAGCCCTTCCCGAAAAATGGGTAGTGGGCGATGATTTAACGACGACGAACGCGAAAGAAATCGAAAATCACGCAGGTGAAGGCGCGATAAATGCAGTGATAATCAAGCCGAATCAGATTGGTACCATCGCGGAGGCGTGTGGTGCCGTTCAGGCGGCGCGAAGGCATGGCGTGAAGATTATCGTATCGCATCGCTCAGGCGAGACGGAAGATGCGTTTGTCATCGAACTTGCAAAGGCATGCGGTGCGGACGGCGTAAAAATCGGCGCGCCGGTCAAGGAGCGTCTTGTGAAGTTCAATGAACTTATCAGGCTGTATCAGTAGTTGTTTATGTCCTCAATCAATTATTCCTCATTGCTAGTAATGCTTACGCCGTTATTCATGTCGGCGATATTTCTTTTAGCCGCATTTGCGTATGGATTCAGGCATACGTCAGTGGGGGCGAAGATGAGGAAGTGGGTGGGCATGAAAAACCTTGTCCGCGCAGCGGTGTATTTTCGCATCGCATATGCGGGATTACTCACTGTCACGCAGTATTACATCTGGACGGGTATGGGTGCAGTCGGCGAGGTATTTTTAGACGCGCCCGTTTCTAAAGCGGTTCCCGAGCCTTTGGTGGGTGCGCTTTCTGCAGTGTTCAATCATCCGCTCGGCTATTTCCTGTTTTACTCATATGGAAGATTTTGGCTGAATGCGATTCTCTCAATCCTCGTTGCATGGGCATTTCATAAGCTGCTTTTAGCGCTTCGGAAGTACAACGGGCGCTTTTTCGAAGAAGGGGAGGTGGAGCTTGGCTATGTTATGGCGCTTATCGCGGGCTGGCCTGTGTTTGTCGTTTTCCTTCCGCTTATTTTCGTTTTTGTGGTGCTCGTTTCAATCGCGCGGCTCATAATAATGAAAGAGGCCTATACCACCCTCGGCTGGCCTTTCATTTGTGCAGCAGCAGTGTGCATTCTCTGGGGTTCAAAGCTTGTTATTGCGCTTAATTTGGGAATGCTCTCGATATAGGGAGAGGCATAGTGCGGCCTGTATCGCTAACAGGTCGTTTTGGTATATAATTGAATTATGGAAATGACTCAAGAAAAAGAGAATAAAGTATCGCCGAAGGACGTATTTACGCATCTTTTGGCAATCGCGACGCTTTATGCAAGCGCCGTGAGCTTCCTCGTGCTCGTATTTCAGAGCATTAACGTATGGCTTCCGGATGTGCTTACCGAGGCAGGGTATTATGCACGGACAGCGGCGAATTCGGGTATCCGGTTTTCGATTGCCGCGCTCGTTATTGTTTTCCCTGTCTACGTGCTGACGATGCGGTATCTCAACAAGAGTTACGAAGTGAATCCCACGAAGCGCAATCTGCGCGTACGGAAGTGGCTCGTGTATTTCACGTTGTTTATCGCCGCGCTTGTCGTAATGGGTGATCTCGTAGCGCTTATCAATAACTTATTGAATGGTGAACTTACGGTGCGATTTGGCTTGAAGATTGCTGCGGTGCTTTTTGTAGCGGGCTCGATATTCTATTACTACTTTATGGACATCAAGAAACACAACACGGAATAACATGAAGTATTTTATCTACACCGTCATTACAATAGTAGCGGCCATGGTGGTTGTTGGCTTCTTCATCGTGGGTTCCCCAAAGGAGGAGCGCATGCGCCAGTTCGACGAGCGCCGCGTCAGTGATTTGAATTCTCTGCAGTATGAGACGATAAATTATTGGCAGAGCAAATTAAAACTTCCCGCGAAGCTCGATGATTTGAACAGCGACATAAAAGGCTTCACTGTGTATACCGATCCCGAAACGGGGGCGGCATATGAATATGCGGTGAAGGCGGATAAAACATTCGAGTTGTGTGCGACATTTTCGTTGCCGAGCGACGAAATGACAAGCAATGCGCCCTCGGTGCCGGTGGGCGGCCCCATATATAAGGACGGTTATCGCGAGTCATGGAAACATGGCGCGGGCCGTACGTGTTTTGAACGAACCATTGATCCCGATCTCTATCCTCCGATAAAGAAATAATGAAGATAACGGTGCGCGCAAAACCGAATGCGCGCGAGGAAAAAGTGGTGCGCGTGGACGACAAGCATTTTGAGGTTTCCGTAAAGGCGCCCGCAAAAGAAGGGAAGGCGAATAAGGCGATAGAACTGGCGCTCGCCGCGTATTTTAAGGTGCGCCCGTATGAAGTGGAAGTGGTATCAGGCCATTTGGGAAAGTTGAAGGTTGTGGAG